>JADGOB010000089.1 GCA_017883185.1 Acidobacteriota bacterium | reverse complement strand
TGATGACGAAGCGGGCGGTCTTGTTCGTGAGGTCGTAGCTGCGGTAGCGCATCCGGAGCCCGAGGCCGTCGATTGGCCGCGACGAGAACGAGAAGTTCACCGTCGTGGTGTCGATCTTGCCGTTCAGCGACGGCTTCTGGAGCGACGAGAGGAGATTGGCGGGCTGTCCGGCACCGGTCAGGATCGTCGAGTTGATGGTGTAGGGGTAGAACGAGGCGTTCTGCGTCCAGGTGGCCATCGACACGTCGCCGGCGATGCGGGTCTGGCGCTTGAACTTGAGCAGGAAGCCGAACGTGGTCCCGGTGGCTTCGTTGTCCGGCGCGTTGATGAACCGAACGGTGCCCGCGCCGCCACCCGGGATCGACGTCGCCGTCGTGTAGGCCACGTCGGACGCGCGGAACGGGCTGTTGACGCTCAGCGTCTCGGCCTGGTTGTCGTACACGTTGCGGTTGAACGCGGCGTGGACGTTGCCCATCTTGAAGTTGTAGGCCGCCCGGATGCCGAAGTCCTGCGTGACCTCGTTCAGCGGTTCCGGCACGTCGACGACCGGCGAGATCGAGCCGAGGATGTCGCCGCCTCCGTAGCCGCGCGTGCCCGTCTTGAGCTCGCGCATGTAGGTGAACTTCAGGTCGAACGGGAGCTTCTTGCCCAGGTCGAACTCGACGTTGCCGCGCTGGCGCATCGACGTGAGGTCGATGTTGCCGGCGCTGGCGAAGGTCGGGGCCAGCAAGGCGGAGAAGAAGGGGTAGGTGCGTCCCGCGGACGCCGTCTTGTCGGCCGCGTCGCCGAGCGCCTGGCGCAACGACGAACTCATGCTCCACACGCCCAGGGCGGTTTCCTGGAAGATGGAATGCCCGTCGTTCCCCATGTTGTGCGGCGTCTGGTTGTAGTCGAACGCCACGCCCAGCCAGCTCGTGTTCGCCCAGCCGGAGTAGCGCTGGTCGGTCTGGCGGACGTTGTAGGCCTGCAGGTTGAAATCAACCATGTTCGTCGTCGAGAAGAGGTTCAGGAAGGGGATCGAGAGCCCCTTCGGCACCTCGCGGTATTCCTCGAACTTCGACGAGGAGACGTCGCTGCGGCCGAGCAGGCTCAGCGTGACCTGACCGCCGCTAGTGCTGGCCGGCGCATCCTGCGCCGCCGCGAACGAACTCGCCACGAGTACACCCATGGCGAGGAGCGCTGTCACTGTCAATGCTCGCTTCATGGGTTACCTCAAGAAAAAAGCGCCCGAGGGCGAATTGGAACCGTGGAGGTTTACGTGGCAGTTCTTGCAGCTCTTTTCCACGAACCGCGAGTTCACGGTCGGGTAGCCGCTCACCGCGCCGGTCGGGGCCACGGGCACGCCCTTTTCGGTGGAGAGGTTGTCACCCGAACCGAAGTGGCCCGAGCCCGTCAGGTGGCAGTTCCAACAGAGGTTCGGCAGCTTGTTCTGGAGCAGCCGCTTGTGGTTCGTGCCGTGCGGTTCGTGGCAGGTCGTGCAGTCCTCGCGGACCGGGGCGTGCTCGAACAGGAACGGCCCGCGCTTCTCGGTGTGGCACTTGTAGCACAGCTCGTTGACCGAGTCGGCCTTGATCATCTTCGGCTGCGACCCGTCGTGCGGGTTGTGGCAGCTCGCGCAGCCCATCTTGCCCTCGCGCACGGGGTGGTGCGATGTGCGCATCGACTTCGCACGCTCGGACTTGTGGCAGGTGTAGCACGTGTCGGCGTCGTTCTTCGTCTTGAGCTGCGCCTTCACCGACTTGGCGGCGTGCACGCTGTGGCACGACGTGCAGGCCACGTTGCGGCGGGCGTGCATGCTGCTCAGATAGCTCGCCTGGTTGTCCTTCTCGTGGCAGGAGAGGCAGGTCTGGTTGATCTGGCTGGCCTTCATGCCCTTGAGACTGGGCACGGGGCCCTTCTCGCCAGCCATCTGGGCCTTCGCGTGCTCACCGATGCTCTGGTGGCACTTCGCGCAACTCTGGTCGAGCGTCGCGTGTTTGGTCTGGGTGAAGCTTGGCCCCAGGGCCTTTTCGTGGCATCCCTGGCAGTCCGTGACGCTCCACGTCGCTGGTGGAGCCGACGCCTGCGCGAAGGCCGGGCTGCCTCCTAGCACAAGGACAGCCGCCACGAGCGTCATGACGAGCAATGATCGACGCATCAAGACGTTCCTTTCGAGGTTGGCATCACCGGATTGAGGGCGATGCCGGACACAAAAAACATGATCACAACTGGGTCGAGGGGGGCACGAAGAATACCGGCGATTTGCTCGTTAAGTGCAATTTCAGTGCCCAAATGACCAGCTAGCCAACCGGACAATATTCCAAAGGAATCAGGCTGATTGCGCTTGTGTGTAGAATAATGCAGCAATGCTCGCTGACGAGCAGTCGGCGGTAGTGCGGAATTTCGGCACCCTGTCACGCCTGTGCGTCGGGGAGCCGGGTCCGTGACGATCTCAGCCCTGGAAGATGTCTGGTCACTTGGAATCAGCCGCCGCGTCTGCGCCGCCGGCAAGGACGATGAGCCGGACGGCGGGCGGCAGGGAGCGGTAGAGCGATTCGGCGTCCTTCGGGTTCATGGCCATGCGCAGCCTGACCGCGTCGCGGTCCCTGGTAAGAATCGCGGCCGCGACATCGCGCCACTTGGCGCTCCAGGAAGCCCACAGACGTGCCCAGCGCCCCGCATTCGCGTCCGCTTCACGCGGGCGGATCTCCAGCGAGAGGCCACCGGCGAAGCGAATATGGTACCGCATCGGCACGGGGTAGAGCTCCTCGGCCGTGGGCGGGATTTCCGCCGGCTCGGGCTCGGCCACGTCCTTGCCCGGCGGGGCGGCCTGGATGACAAGCCGGTCGATCTGGCGAGGCGGATCCAGCTCGCCATTCGACCAGATCGTACCCTGCCATGGCCGCGGATCGTGCCGGCCGACCCATGAGACCCGGGGGTGTCCGATCTGCAGACCGAGGACGGGATAGCGTTGTAGTTCGGCGCCACGCAGCATCAGCGACACCGCGGACGCGGCTGGATCGATCACCAGGTAAAACTCCTTCTCGGAGGCCAGCTCGATCTGGCGCTGAAGGAGCGCGCTGGTCCGCTGGAGCCGGGCCACCTCCGTCCGAAGATCGGTGGACTTCTGCGTCGCCGGGGCTCTCGTGCATGCGGCGGCCAGGACGCCGACCGCGACCATCGCCAGACCCCAGCCGCACCGTGCGCGGCGTCTCGTCATGACGTGCCACACCTTCGTCCCTGATGTGAGAAGTCCTCGACGTTGGGGAACAGATATCGTGGCATGTCAGTAGATGAAGATCGGCGTGCCGACATTCGCATGTGCCCAGACCTCGCGCAAATCGTCGCGCCCCACGCGGATGCACCCGTGCGAGACGGCTCGTCCGAGCAGCCGTTCGTACAGGGTTCCGTGGATCATGTAGCCGTTGCCGAAATACAGCGCATACTCGCCCAACGAGCCGTAGTCGAGGCGTTCGGTCGGGTTTTTCGGAATCGGCTGCGCCTCTTCCACGAAGGCCCAATCGGGTTTCCTCCACACGGGATTGCGCAGCATCGACAACACTTCGAATCGTCCGCGCGGCGAGTCGAACACCCACTCGCGCTTCTTGCCGCCGCTCTCCTTGAGCACCATGCCCGAGCCTGCCGAGCACACGGCCTGGAGCAGCGTCTCATCGTTGCGTTTCAGGTACAGCCGGTTCTGAGTCTGATCGATGACAATGTACATCCCGCGCGGGGCTGTCGCTTTCAAGCGAGCGTTGAGGTCGCGTGCGCGCCTGGTCAGGCGCGATGCCAACGGCTTCAGGCTGCGATCGTTGGCCGGGACGTCGCCTGACAGTTTGGGGAGCGCTTCCACGTACGGCTCGTAGCGATAACCGGTGCCCGCCCACGCGATGGCGAGCAGCAGGGTGACCAGCGCCGTCACGAGACTCCGGGTTCGCCGGTCGAGCGGAAGCAGGCCAAAGCCGCGCGGACCTATGGCAGACGGGTTGGTCGGCGCAGATGTCGATGGCGAGTCGGGCTCAGGGCCGGCGGCCGGCTCTGGCGTGCCGTTGCTTGACGGCAAACTCGGCAATGGCTCCATAGTCGTCGTTCCCCACAATGGTGACGGGCGTGCCGACGCCCACGCGACCAAACACATCGTCCATGTCGGTATTCGCCAGGGCGACGCAGCCGGTCGTCCAATCCTGGCGACGGCCGCCCCCGCCATGGATCTCGATGAGGCCGCCGATTCTGGCCGAAGGCGGTACCTCACCGCTGCGGCGCGCGCGGCTGAACCTGGCGCGGTCTTCGGCATTGGGGTAGTCGAGGAGCAGGGCCTTGTAATAGACCGACGACAGATTCGCCATCCGACTGGCCACCCGGTATCGGCCCTCGGGCGTTGCGCGGTCGCCTTCGTGCGACTTGTCGGCGATCCAATTGACGCTCAGGTCGACCTGGTAGGTCTTCACTGGCTCGCCGCGCATGAAGAGCGTCAGCAGGTGCGCTTCCTTGACCACGACGATTGCCGCCCGGCCCTCGCGCCGGGACCAGGCGATGGTTTCTTCCTTCCAGCGCTGCCACCGCGCGACCGTCTCGGCATCGGCGTAGCGGGCGGCCACCGCAGCCGCATCGTCGCGCAGGCCCACGGCCAGTTCCGTGGCCTGGCGCGCACGCACGGCTGCGCTCTTGAAATCGCGTTCGCGCTGGTAGGCGCGCGCTTCCTCCAGGGCCGATCGCGCCTGGGCCAGCAGGCGGCGGCGCTCGGCGCCGACGTGGATCGTCAAGGCCAGCGTCTCGCTGGACGAGACGGCCGCGCCGGCTTCCTCGATCTGGGAGGTCGCCCCACCTTCCGCCTCTGCGCGGCGCGTGCGCGCAAGTGTGAGCGCCTCTCGCGCCGCACGTTCGGCTCCAGCATACGCTCGGACGACGCGCGCGGCGTCGGGGACGGGCCAGAATCCCGTCTCCTCGATGCGCTGCGCGGTCAGCGCGTCGCGCGAGGCGCGTTCGGCGACCGTCAATTCATCAGGGGCCCACGTCATGGCCTCTGCGGTACGTGCCTCCCGAACGGCCACGCGGGCAGCGTCGGACGCGGTTCGGATCGCGGTCTCGCGATGCGATCCGATGACGCTCACGATGCCGTACGCGATCGCCAGCAGCGCGATGCCGGCGGCGAGGGCATACCATCTGCTCCGCGCCCAACCGTTCGCGCCTTGCGGTGTACTGTTCTCCAATGGAGAGAATCCTGAGGGCCAGGGTGCCGCCACACGCGAACCCCGTGGGAGGCGCCGGATGGCGCCATCCCGCAAGGGGTTCGCCCGGGAATCGCTACCGCTTCTTGGCCGCCATGGCCGTCTCAACGGCGGTCTTGACGCTCGAGGCGGTGTTCTTGGCGGCTGACGCTTTGGCCTTGGCGTCGAGGAAGCGCTCGCTGCTCAGCGCGCCTTCGGCTTCCGTGATCGCGGTGGCCGCGGCCGTCAGGTCGGCCTTCATGGCCTCGATGTCGGCAGCCGAGCCTTTCCCTTTCGGCGCCTTGTCCAGGAGAGCCTTGGCCTCGTCGAGCAGGGTCTTGGCCTCGCCGATGGCAGCGGTCGCCTCGCCCTTGGCCTTTTCCTTACCGGTGATGGCATCGGCCGCAGCCTTGTCGGCTGCCGTCTTCACGGCGGCCGCGAGTTCCTTCGCCTTGTCGTACGATTTGAACCACTTGCCGTCCTGGGCCTTCACCTCGGCATCGAGCGCTGCCTGGGCATCCTGGGCAGTCTTCAGCGAATCGGCGGCGTAATCACCAGCGCCTGCCGTCACAGACTTGTCGACGGCGGTCTTGGCCGCGTTCATGTCTGCCGCGGGCGGCGCCCCGCATCCGGCAACCACGAGGGCGAGGCCCAAGGCCAGCCCCAAAAATCTGACACTGACACGCATAGCTTATCTCCCTCCATCAGGCTCCACGGAGACGTCATCGCCTCCGATGGGCAACCTCAACTATACGCCTCCGCGAACTCCGGCGCGAAGGAACTCGAAGGCCTTCCGCTAGCCCGCGAGCGTGCGACCGTACCGGGCCGCCGCGCCCAGCTCCTCCTCGATCCGCATCAGTTGGTTGTACTTCGCCACGCGCTCCGAGCGGGCGACCGAACCGGTCTTGATGTAATCGGCGCCGACCGCCACCGAGAAGTCCGCGATGAAGGGGTCCTCGGTTTCTCCGGAACGATGCGAGATCACAACCCGATAGCCCGCCGTTCGCGACGTCTCGATCGCCTGGAGCGTCTCGGTCACCGTCCCGATCTGATTCAACTTGATGAGCGTGGCGTTCGCGACCCCTGCGGCGATGCCCTTCGCGATGATGGCCGGATTGGTCACGAAGATGTCGTCGCCCACCAGCATCGTCGAGGCTCCCAGGCGATCGGTGAGCGCCTTCCAGCCGTCCCAGTCGTTCTCGGCCAGGCCGTCTTCAATCGAGACGATGGGGTAGTGCCCCACCAGGGCGGCGTAGAGATCCACCATCTGTGCGGGCGTCAGGCGGCCGCCGCCGGCCTTCCGAAAGACGTAGCCGCCGTCTTCCCACATCTCGCTGGCGGCCGGATCCAACGCCAGGCTGATGTCAGCGCCGGGCGTGTAGCCGGCGCGCTTGATGGCGAGGACCATCGCGTCCAGCGCTTCTTCCGCCTTGTGGAAGTTCGGCGCGTAGCCGCCCTCGTCACCCACCGAGGTGGGATGGCCGTTCTCTTTCAGCAGCGCCTTCAGGGCGTGGAAGACTTCGGCGCTCCAGCGAATGGCCTCCTTGAAGGTCGGCGCCCCGACCGGCACCAGCATGAACTCCTGGAAGTCGAGCGTGTTCGCGGCATGGACGCCGCCGTTCACGACATTGATCATCGGCACCGGAAGGCGGGAGACGCTTCGGCTGCCGGCGAGGTAGCGGTAGAGAGGCAGCTTGGCGTCATCAGCCGCGGCACGCGCGACGGCCATCGAGACACCGAGCAGCGCATTCGCGCCGAGCCGCGTTTTCTCTGGCGTACCGTCGAGCTCGATGAGCCGGCGGTCGATTCCAGCCTGGTCCCGACAATCGGCACCCTCGAGCGCCTTCGCGATCTCGGTGTTGACGTGATTCACGGCGAGGGTGACGCCCAGACCGCCAAAGCGGTGCTTGTCGCCGTCACGCAACTCGAGGGCTTCACGCGCGCCAGTCGAGGCACCCGACGGGACCGCGGCCCGACCCCAGGCGCCGTCTTTCAGGTGGACATCCACTTCAACCGTGGGGTTTCCACGCGAGTCGAGGATTTCTCGTGCCCGAACCTGCGCAATCGCACTCATGCTGAAGACTCCCCGGGCTACCGGCCCGTCGTGTTGAGATGACCACAAGATCCCGCAAGACCGTTCTGCCAGGCCATCACCAGCGCCAGGCGACCCGGCAAGACGGCGCCGCGCTCGCGCCTGCGACCGTCGCGGCCTCCGTTGATTCGACTGGCGAAGCTGCCGCCTCGCGGCTTTCTACGTCGCTCAAATGATCATACCCGTTCAGGACCACGGGGAGACCATCGACGTGCGCCGCCACCTGCTCGGCCAACTCCAGTTCCCCCCGGAGACGGGGGGCAAGCGCCTCGTCGCCGGTGCAGTGCGTCGGCCATGAAGTTGGGGCCCGCCGCGATCCGGGGATGAGCTATCCTGCGAGTGGAGGCCACGCGTGAAGACCATCGGACTGATCGGGGGCATGAGCTGGGAGTCGACGGTGCCCTACTACCGGACGATCAACCGGGTGGTCGGCGAGCGGCTGGGTGGACTTCACTCGGCGAAAGTCGCGCTCTACAGCGTGGACTTCCACGAGATCGAAGTGTTGCAACACGAGGGCCGGTGGGCCGAGTCGGGCGACATCCTGGCCGAAGCTGCGCGCGCGGTGCGCCGCGGAGGCGCCGACTTCATCGTCCTCTGCACGAACACCATGCACAAGGTGGCGGCGCAGATCGAGGCAGCGGTGGACGTCCCGCTGCTGCACATCGCCGACGCGACTGCCGAGCGCGTGAAGGCGGCCGGGCTGACGCGCATCGGTTTGCTGGGCACGAAGTTCACGATGGAAGAGGATTTCTACCGCGGCCGCCTTGAAGAGCAGCACGGCCTCGACGTGCTGACGCCGCCGACCGACCAACGCGAGCTGGTGCACCGCGTCATCTACGGCGAACTGTGCCTCGGCCACGTGCTCGACCCGTCGCGGCGGGGATTCCAGCAGGTTGTCACCGACCTGGTCGAACGCCAGGCACAAGGCGTCATCCTCGGTTGCACGGAGATCGGCCTGCTGCTGCGTGCCGAGGACGCGCCAGTGCCGCTCTTCGACACGGCCACGATCCACGCGGAAGCGGCGGCGCGTTACGCGATGGCGGAATAGCGACAGCGCAGCACCTGTTTCTGTCGCCGCCCCAACCCGCTGAGAGCGGGACATATGGGCCTGCGTCAGGTTCGAGATGACGGCGCAGCGCTCTGGGCCTACCGCCACTCCCACTCGATGAAGCCCGGCGTCACGTCTTCCATGGCGTTGACGATCAACTCCACGAGCCCGCCGTACAGGATGCGGTGCTTCTCCCAGAGATCGTGGTAGTTGAGCGCGTCGCGGATTTGCCCCTTGCAGTTGCTGCACGGTGCACACACGTACTTCGGCCGCGACGGGTCCAGGCACTCGGCAAAGGCGTTCAGGATCTGCTCGATCTTCTTCCGGCCGCTCACCTGCGCGCGCCAGTCCTGGAAATTGTGGCCGCTCATGATGGCAAAGCCGCTCCCGCCACCGCAGCAGTAGTTGTCCACCCCGTGCGGGTGCATCTCGCGGAACTGCGGGCAGATGCGCCGCAGGATCTCCCGCTGCGGTTCGACGATGCCCATCAGCCGGACCATGTTGCAGGGATCGTGCAGCGTGACCGGGAAATCGTTGCGCGACGGGTCGAGCTTCACCCTGCCGCCGACGACGATGTCGCGCAGGAGCGTGAGGCAGCTCTCGCGGGGAATGTTGAGATCGCCGGTCAGGATGCGGTCGGCGATGACGAAGAGGGCCTTGTGGGCGTGGCCGCACTCGCCCATGACGATCTTGCCGACCTTCAGTTTCTTCGCCACCTGAGCGTGCATGAGCGCCACGCGGGCGAGTTGCGCGTCGTCGTACCACACGCCGTAGTTCACCGCGTCGTAGGCCGCCAACTCCGAGGAGAGCGTCCACGACACGCCTGCGGCGTTGAGGAGGACCGCAAAGGCTCCGGGGTTCTCCGGCCACGCGAGCACTTCCCCTGCGTTGTGGATCAACAGGATGTCGGCCCCTTCGACGTCCCAGGGCGTCTCCACCGCGAGGCCGGTCTTCTCGCTCATCTCCTCGTCGATGAACTGGACGTTGTCCCTCACCGCGCGGGCGTTCATGCCCGTGCTCGAGCCCGACTTCAACTGGAGCATCGATCCCGACTCGTGCAGTTCCTTCGGCGCGA
The DNA here is from genome assembly GCA_017883185.1 of Acidobacteriota bacterium. Taxonomy (GTDB): domain Bacteria; phylum Acidobacteriota; class Vicinamibacteria; order Vicinamibacterales; family Fen-181; genus FEN-299. The sequence continues at coordinate 6,135 of JADGOB010000089.1, read as the reverse complement.
TCCCCATCTCCTGACTGAAGAGCTTCCGGATCTCGTGGGTCACGAGGCCGTTGTCGGCGCCGATCGGGCAGGTTTGTGCGCAGCGCCGGCAGAGGTTGCAGCGATACGCCAGTTCCGCCAGGCGCGCAACCATCGACCAGGTCAGATCGATCGCGCCGTGCTGCCAGGCCGAGAGGAGACCGCCGCCTTTCACGTGCTTGTAGTACAGGCGGCGGAAGACCTCCGAGCGGTACGTGGGCCGGTAGATCTCGGCGCGGCCGCTCGACTCGTAGACGTGACAGGCGTCCGAGCAGGTCTGGCAGCGCGCGCAGTGCTCGACCGTCAGGAGGAGCGGTTGCAGGAACGTCCAGTTGTTCTCGCGTGTGAAGAGCTTCTCGAGGCCCGCGAGGAACTGGCCCACCAGCTCGCGTTCTTGTTCGGGCGTCTTCGGCCTGGGCAGGCTGAGGGCGCAGGTGTCGTCGAGATCACACTCGTACCTGTCGCGCACCTGCTGTGAGAGCGGCGCCCAGGCACGACCGGACGAACCGTCATCGCGGGACATCGGCAGCGGCTGGAGGTCCTCGGGGTCGAGGTGCAGCAGTTGTTCGCCCGATGGCCGCGAGAGATCCGACAGCCGGGTCTTGTCCTTCACGACCGTTTCTCCCCTCCGACTTTGGGATTGGTGGCGGCCACCTCGGCCCAGGTCGTCGCGCCGCCGGCCTTCATGTGCGGGGCGGACCAGGTCGGCCGGTAGGTCAGATACTCGGCAAACGCCGCGGCGATCCGCCGGTTGTCGCGAAGCGGCGCATCGTCCCAGCGGACGGAGTGATAGGTGAAGTACTTCGCGACGAAGTGCGACATGTGCGTGAGCGGGATGTAGGCGGTGAGCACCGATGTGACCACGAGGCCTGCCGCGAAGACGGGAGCCACCTGCGGCGTGGGATCCCAGCGCAGGATTCCCGTCACGATCGTCAGCACGCCTGCCGACCCTTCCGGCCGCAACAGGTACCCCACGCCCAGGAGGCCGAACGCCACGAGGAAGAACAGTAGGTTGAGGATGTCCCCGGGCGTGGTGTAGGACCGGAGGTCGGGCGCCGTGAGCCGTCGGTGCAGCAGCGCGGCGGCACCCACCAGCGCAAGGACGAGCCCCGAGACACCACCGAGCGTGTAGGTCTCGCGAAGCAGGGTGCCGACGACTCCGGAGATCGGTCGGCCCTGCAGCACCGAGAGCCCCGCGGTCAGCAGGATCAGGCCGCACGAGCCGGTCAGCAGGTATAGGCCGAAGTGAAAGGGAAACGAACGGAACCAGAGCGGGCGGTTGTTCTCGCGGAGCGCCTTCAGGAACAGGATTTCAGGCACCATGAACCGCAGTTCACCAATCAGGCTGAAGTGGCGTGGAACCTTCCACCACTCGCTCGTCTCGAAGTAGGAGCCGCCGTAAGCCACCCGCGCGGGTTTCTCGTGGGGGACCGGATACAGCTCCCAGCGAAGGTGCAAAGGCGCGCGGGCGTAGCGCACCGCACGCTCGAGGCTGGCCACGACAAAGGCGAGCACAGCCGCCGCGATCACGAGGTACAAGACGACGGTCACGGGAGTTCCTCCATGGCGGATAGCAATGTCCGAACGTACGGGAAGCCGTGTGAACGGGGTGCCGCTCTATTCTACATGGACCGGGCTGGCATCAGGAGGTCGCCGAGCCGGTCGTCCCGGGTCTTCGCTTACGTGCGAATCAAAAACACGTCGCGCGAGAGCAGCGAGCTGGCGTCGATCGACAACCCCATTTCCCAGTACAATCGGAGCGGATTGCCTGGTCGGACGTGAAACCCGGTTGGTGGCGATCAGGCGCAGCGGGGCGCCACACGGTTCCCTGGGGGCCAGGCCGACCCTTGCAACGACATTCGCCGGGACGCCTGTCCACCCGGCACGATCAGAGGAGAGCCCTGTGGCCGCACCGACGTATCGCATTGCCGACATCCTTGGGGGCCGGGTGGCTGCGGGATTGCCCGTCACCGTTCAGGGCTGGATCCGCACCCGCCGCGACTCCAAGGTGGGGCTCTCCTTCCTCCATGTCCACGATGGGTCATGCCACGATCCGTTGCAGGTGGTGGCACCCGCCGCGCTGGCCAACTACCAGGACGAGGTCCTGCGCCTGTCCGCGGGCTGCGCCGTCACCGCCACGGGAACCCTGGCGCCGTCCCAGGGGAAGGGACAGGCGGTCGAACTGCTCGCCGAGTCGGTCACCGTGGTGGGTTGGGTCGACGACCCGGAGAGCTACCCGATCACGCCGAAGCGCCACTCCTTCGAGTATCTCCGTGAAGTGGCGCACCTCCGCGTCCGAACCAACACCTTCGGAGCGGTGGCGCGGGTGCGGCACTGCCTCGCCATGGCGATGCACCGCTACCTTCACGAGCACGGCTACTACTGGGTGCATACACCCATCATCACCGCCAGTGACGCCGAGGGCGCCGGGGAGATGTTCCGCGTCTCGACGCTCGACCTGGCGAATCTCCCGCACACGCCGGATGGGCGGATCGACTTCGCGCAGGATTTCTTCGGGCGGCCCACCCATCTCACCGTCTCCGGGCAGCTCAATGTCGAGAGCTATTGCCTGGCGCTCTCGCGCGTCTACACCTTCGGCCCCACCTTTCGCGCGGAAAACTCCAACACCAGCCGGCACCTCTCCGAGTTCTGGATGGTCGAGCCCGAGCTGGCGTTTGCCGACCTCACGGCCAACGCCGACCTGGCCGAGGAGTTCCTCCGGTACATCTTCAGCGCCGTGCTGGCGGAGCGGGCCGACGACATGGCCTTCTTCGCCGATCGGATCGACAAGGATGTGGTGCGTCGCCTCGAGGACTTCGTGCGCTCCAGCTTCGTGCGGATGGAATACACCGAGGCGGTCGCGATCCTCCGGCGCAGCGGCCGTTCCTTCGAGTTCCCGGTGGAGTGGGGTGTCGCGCTGCAGGCCGAGCACGAACGGTACCTGTGCGAGGAGCACGCCAGGCGACCGGTGGTCGTGCTCAACTACCCAAAGGAGATCAAGGCGTTCTACATGCGCCTGAACGACGACGACCGCACCGTGGCCGCCATGGATGTGCTCGCTCCGGGCATCGGAGAGATCATCGGTGGCAGCCAACGCGAGGAGCGGCTCGATGTCCTCGACCGCCGCATCGCCGAGATGGGGCTCGACCCCGCGGTGTACTGGTGGTACCGAGATCTGCGCCGGTATGGAACCGTGCCGCACGCCGGGTTCGGCCTGGGGTTCGACCGCGCGGTCGTCTATGCCACCGGCATGGCGAACATCCGCGACGTCATCCCGTTCCCGCGGACGCCGGGGAGCGCGGACTACTAGACATCTTCCAGGGCTGAGATCGTCACGGTTGAAGCAAGTTTCTGTGGGGTCCATGGAATCTGTCTTAGCAGCTCGCAGCCAGGGTCCCAGAGGTCAGATGCTCGCCTGTCCACACCTCCTGATCATCGGCGGGGCCAGCCGCCATGTCGGCAAGACCGAGTTTGCCTGCGAGCTGATCCGGCGCCACGCGGCGACGTTTCCGATCTTCGGCATCAAGGTCACCACGGTCCACGAGCGAGACGATTCCTATCCGCGTGGCGGACAGGAATGTGGCGCCTGCACCTCGCTGAACGAGAACTACTGCATTACCGAAGAGAGCTCCGCCGACAACGAGAAGGACACCACCCGCATGCTTTGTGCCGGCGCGCGACGGGTCTGGTGGTTGCGGGCGGTCCGAGAGCACCTCGAGGCAGGCGTAAGGGATCTGCTGGCGCGGATTCCCGCCAACGCATTGGTGGTGTGTGAATCTAGTTCCGCCCGTGCCGTGCTGGAGCCAGGCGTATTTCTCGTCGTGCGCGAATCGGGTTCGACCTCGGAAGAACTATCCTGCGGCGCCGCGCTCAGTCATGCCGATCGGGTGGTGGAGTTCGACGGCAGCGGCTGGGATTTCCAGCCTGCCCAGGTCGCGGCAGCCGGCAACCGTTGGGTGCTGCGGCCAGACGCCACGGCGGTCATCCTGGCTGGCGGTGACAGCCGACGCATGGGCCGGGACAAGAGCCTGTTGGAGGTTGGCCACAAGCCCCTGATCGGCCACATCGCGGAACAGCTCGCCTTCTTCCCCGAATGCCTGGTCGGCTCGAACGACCAGGCCAGGTATGCCTTCCTGCAGATTCCGGTGGTTCCAGACAGACAATCCGGCCAGGGTCCGCTGATGGGTATCCTCTCTTGTGTGGACCGGGCCGCCTACGACGTCTGCTTTGTCACGGGTTGCGACACCCCGATGCTCGACCCCCAGTTCATCCTGCACCTTCTGTCACAGGCGGATGACTACGACATCGTCATACCGCAGTTTGCCGATGACCGGGTGGAGCCGCTTCTCGCCGTCTACCGGAAGACGATTGTCCCCGTCGCGGAGGCAGTCCTGCGGGGTGGCGGCCGGCGAGTCGTGGATCTGTTCGCCCATCTCCGGGTGCGCATCGTGCGTGGCGAACAGCCGAGTTGGTACTGTAATCTGAATACCATGGAGGAGTATCGCCGTTGGATGGCTTTGAACATCGTCCAGGGCTGACGTCTCGTCCACTGGCTTCTGAAAGTACGATCAAGCGTGGGCATGTGCGTGTCCATCCAAGGCAGGCTCGTCGTGGCGCACCATCGGCTCACGATGCCATGACGCCAAATTCATCAACCGTGAGGATTCGTATGGTGTCGTTCGAATGCGTCAGTCCCTTATGCGCGAACTCTTCGACGTCGGGAAAAAGAAATCGTGTCCTGGCTGTCGTTGTTCTGTGTGGCGTGCTCGCCGGTTGCAACCGGTCTGCGGGGCAGCCGCCAGCGTCGCAGCAGGCGCAGGCCCCCCCTCTGGCCGCCGCTCTCCCGGACAGCGCGAGATCACTGCTCGGGTGGCTGCCCGCCGACAATGGCGTCCCGGGCTGGTTGCGCGCCGGGCAGCCGCGCCATTTCGGGCCCGGCACCCTCTGGGAGCACATCGACGGCGCGGCGGAGACGTACCTGGGGTTCGGGTTCGAGGAACTGGTGACGGTTGACTACACCAATGCGGCCACAGGACTGCAGGTCACCGTCGATCTCTACCGGATGAGCGACGCTGTCGGCGCCTTCGGCATCTATGCGCAGGAGACCAACCCGGCCGCGGAGTTCCTGGCCGTCGGCGCGGAGGGCTATCTGAACGGGACGGCGCTCAACCTGTGGGCAGGTTCCTGCTACGCGAAACTCACATCAGGCAAGGACCACCCGAGCCTGGCCGCCGCGCTGCGGGCGCTGGCGGCCGACATCGGCACGCGCATCGGCGCGGACGCGAAGCGCCCCGTGCAGTTCGATCGATTCCCGACCGTCGGGCTCGTCGCGCACTCGTTCAAGGTGGTGCCCAAGGACGTGCTCGGCCAGAGCTTCCTGACCGGAGGCTTCGAGGCCGAGTACGGCACGGGCAAAGCGGCGTGGAGGCTGACGCTGATCCCGTTCGAAGGGGCCGAGAAGGCGACAGCGGCGCTCACTCGCTACCGCGAGTTCCTGTTGTCGAACGGCCGCGTCACCAAGGCTCTCTCCGCGCCAGTCAAGGGCGGCTTCGTCGCACAGGACAGCTACTACGGGTTGGTTGTGGCGGCTCGGTCGGGCGCGGCGATCGCGGTGGCGCTGGGACCGCCATCCGAGCAGTCCGGCCTCGACATGGTGACGCGTCTGCTGAAGTAATGCGCGGGTCCGGCCGAAGGAGTCCTCCACAGAATCTGTGGGGAGAAACCTGATTTCAGCCGAGTCGTTCTGTCGTCCGTCACACCCGTCTTACTCGGAGTCACACATGTCGAGTTGGCGAACAGGCGCGAATTGGTCCACCCGGTCCTCTGTGACGCTGGCAGGAAGGTGGCTGAGGCGAATGGCGTGCCGCACCTGGACCTGAACATTGCCGCCGTCGTGACGATCGTGGCGGGCAACATGCTGATCGGGAGCTTGTCGGGCATCGGGTACCTGGAGTTCTCGGCTGCGCTCGTTCCGGTCGCGTTCGTCGTGCAGCTGGTCGCTGATGCCGCGTGTCCTCGACGGGACGAACACGGCGGCGCAGATCGACGCGGTCGCTCGCCTCGTCGCGGACGTGGGGATCGCGGTGGACATGGACTTGGGGGGCGCAGGTCGTCCAA
>JADGOB010000242.1 GCA_017883185.1 Acidobacteriota bacterium | reverse complement strand
GCGCCGCCTGACCCTCACTCTGGGCGCCGCTGACAAGACTATCCCCACACGGCGTCGTCCGCCGTGGCGTGTGGCGTCGGACCACCGTCGTCCCAAAGATGGGCGAACCGGGCGCTTGAGGTGCCGGGAGCCGCCTACCGGCGATCCCTGAACGCACGCCATCAGGACCGTTGCCGATGCGGATCGAGTTTCTGGTAGGGACACCTGCGCGCCCCCGACGGCCAAACCCGGGACCATGCTGTATATCATCGCCGACTATGGCGTGTTCAGCCGGAGACAGCAGTTCATCTACCACTACAAGTTCACTCTGCCTGGAATGACGAGTGGCCCGACTCCGCCCAGCACGCCGACGCCATCGGTAGAGGTCACTGTCTTCGACAGCATGAACATCTTCGGCGTTGGCAACCAGCCGACGGCTCCGGCGACGTTCACCATCCGGCAGCCGCAGGTCATCACGTCGGTCATGACCTATCACTGGAACAATGGTCGGGGCACGCGCGCCGGCACGATAGCTCTTCGAGATGCGAACGGGCGAACGTATGGCCCCTGGCCCGTGAGCGGAACACCGGGTGAGGGCGGCGTTCCAAATGCAAGTTGGACGTGCACGCCGAATGTCGAAGTCCCGGCCGGCACTTACACGATCGTCGATTCAGAGCCGGCCACGTGGTCGCAGAACCCTCAATCGGGCGGGCGCGGCATGGCGGTCGTCCGGAGCTCGGGGACGCCATGAATTCCCCGAAAGCCCGAGTCTTCGAGCAACACAATCAATCCAGAACCCGGCCGCCCGGTCTTTCCGCGGCGCTTCCGTCAGCGCTGCCCGTGGGGGCCGTGACCTGGCCCAACCTCCCCAATCGGCCCGTTCCGATCGGTATAGTCCAGATGGAGAGGCGGCATGATCGACCGGCAGGTCACCCAGTTGACGCGGATCGTCGACGACCTTCTGGACGTCACGCGGATCGCACGCGGCAAGTTGCAGGTCCAACGCACCCGGATTGAGATTGGCGATCTCCTCCGACGCACGGTCGAGGATCACCGAACCATCATCGCCAACGCCGGGCTCGGCCTGGAAGTCCGCACGGGTGAGCGGCCCGTGTGGGTGAACGGCGATCCTGCCCGCCTCGCACAGGCCATCGGCAACCTGCTGAGCAATGCGGCAAAGTCGAGGGCGTAGAGCTGCGAGTTCTGCTGGGTGCCGGTGTCCACGAAGACCGTCTGGATGATGGCCCCCTGGCCGAAGCCGCTGCCCTCGGTGTTCAGCTTCCCGAGGAACGTCCAATAGGCGGGGTTGCCTTCGAACGTCCCGCCGAGTTCGGCGGTCATCAGATCCCGCGCGGTGACGAGATCGATGACCTGGATCCCTTTGCCGATGGCGGCGGTGGCCACGTACGCGCGCTCGCCCTTGAGCACCACCTGCTGGAGGATCCCGTCGGTGGGACTCGTGCCGACCGACACGGCACCGATCCACTGCGGGACATCCGTCGCGACATTGAACAGGAGCAGGTTCGAGGGGCCCCACGGGATCTGCGTCCGCGCCGTGCCGAGGGCGAGGATCGGCTCATCGGTGAGCGGCGACTGCAGATCGCCGACGAGCGCGACCGGCGTCCCGCCGTACCAACGCGGTGATTCCTGAGGCACTTCAGTCGGCGTCGGCGGGTCGCTCACGTCGAAGATCCGCAGGTGCGTCGAGCCGAAGCCGGACGCCTGTGGAGTCGCCACGTAGCCGCGGTTGTCGAAGACGACGATGCCCGGCGGGGCGAAGCTCTCTTCGGTCTGGCCGATCGCCTCCGGCCCGAACGTGGTGAACTCCGTCGCATACGGCACGAGGGCCTTCGGCGCGGGCGCCCCGGTCGCCTGGTCGGTATCGGTGTCCACGATCGCGCTCGTCAGCGACAGCCGATACCGCGTCCCGTACTTGCGGCAGATCGTGGATGAACGGTCGAAAGGACGGCCGTATAGTCACCGGCTGATGGACTACAACAACGACCCGTCGACTCACGTGGAGAACATGCGGAGCCTCTTTGCAGAGGCCGTGGCGCGGATGAAATGAGATTCTCGAAGCCCGCCCGATTCCTCCCTCATCGACGGATCTGATACGCGATCTTCAGGAAAAATCCGTCGCTCATCCGCTCGAGGTGATTCGAGAGTGGGTTCATGCGATCGGTCGCCAGCGAACTGCCGTAGCCGAAGAATGCGACGGTGCCAGGCGTCGGTTTGTACGATGCGAGCCAGTCGAGGCGCAGCCCCGTCGTCGATTGCGCGGCCGGGAACACGCCGCCAACGATGAGCGGGACGCCGTCGACAGCGTCGATCAGGACCGCCTGTCGCTGCGACTGGTACTCGGCGGTCATGCGGAAGAACACGGATCGCGTCACCTGGTATTCGACCTTGAACCGAGGGATCACTGTCCGCGCGAACTCGCTGCCGTCCCGCTCCCGCGTGATTCTCGAATACGTCGCCGTCGCTTCCATGCGAATCGACCCGGTCGGGCGCGCGCTCACTGTGGTGCTCACCCGCGTTTCGCGCCCGCCGACCCCTTCCGCAAAGATGGCCACCGGCCCACGCTGCGCGTCGAGCTGAGCGTTGAAGGTCCGAAAGATCGGTGTCTTCAACGTCATGCTCGGCGTCACGCCGGTCACCCGGTCGATCGGCAGGTATGCGATCGGTCCACCGTCCCCGGACACCCGGTAAGCACCAAACGCCTCCGGCTCGAAACGCCAGGAGACGCGCTTCACCGTGACGTTCGCGGTCCAGCCGCCGCGCCACTGCGATTGCAGGCTGACCTGGTCGGTGCCCTCGAGCGGTCCCAGGTCGAAGGAGTCGTAGCGCCAGATCCGCGTCAGGTTGAGGCGGGGGGAAACGGTCTCCAGCCAGGAGCCGCGCGCGCCGTACCACGAGTACCGGTTGGAGACACGCGCCTCGATGATGTCGTTCCTCGGCACGTAGCCGGCAGCGGCCTCGAATCCCGGCCCCGTGCCGGTCACCTTGTAGTTGAAGCCGAAGGCGCGCCCGGTGCGATCCCATTCAAGCATCCAGAGCGGCGACCCATGACGCCCGGTCCCGTCGTCGGTCCAGGATCCGCCGGCTTGCGCCTGGACATAGTACACACGCTTGAAGATCACGCGAGTGTCGGCGGCAACCACGCGGCTATAGGTTCCGCCGGCCGTCCGGTCGGTGAGCGTCACACCGACGGTCGAGTTGGGGCCGACGTCGTGCCGGAGGCGGGCGACATTGAACAGGGCGCCGCCGCCGTCCTCCTTCTCCTTCACGGCGAGGTAGGCGATGTTCAACCCCCCGATCTTGCCGGTCACCTTTCCGCCGGCAAACGGATTGACAATCTGCCGGCTGTACACGAGCTGGTTCGGCGCGGCGAAGAGCTCGATGCCTTCCAGGAAGAAGGGCCGCTTTTCCGGGAAGAACAGCGCAAAGCGTTCGTTCACGGTCACCTGGCTCGCGTCCGACTCCACCTGGCTGAAGTCCGGGTTTACCGTCGAATCCAACGTCAGGTTGGTCGTGGAAAACCGCAGATTGACGCCGGGGTTGATGTCCGCGCGCCCCCGCACCAGCCGAGAGGCGACGTCACCACGAGAGCCGTTGACGGCCGTCGTGACGAACGGCTGGATCTCGGTCACGACACCGCGCTGCATGTCATGAAGGCCGTCGATGCCGCCCGCCTGCGCCAGGAAACTCTCGCCAGCCCGACGGGCATCGGTCCACGTGTCGAGGTAGCCGGTCCGCTGCACGGTCCGCAGGATGTTGAGACCCCATCGCTGCGGCCCATTGCCCGAATAGCGCAGGCTCTTGAACGGGATGCGCAGTTCGACCACGTACCCGTCATCGGTGATGCGGCCCTTCGAATCGAACTGGTAGTCCGGGTTCTTGTCGGTCGCTCCACCCGCCTGGCGGAGCGCCCCGCCGTCCTGTTTCAAACTGCCCGCGTTGAAGCCGGCCTCGCTGAGCACGCCGTCCTGCTGAATGCCGAACGGGTTCACCGTGAAGAAAAACGCGCGACGGTGATCGTTGAACGTATCGAGGTAGATCGTGACGGTGTCCTCGGAGTCGAGGTTGTCGCGGTCGGCCACCGTCGCCCGGATGGAAGACGGTTCCCGGTCATACGCGATGATTCCGACGTGCAGGGCGGTCGGCGAGTACCAAACGAGGACCTCGGTCTGTTCCTCGGCGGGGCGCCCGTCAACGGGCTGATACTGCGAGAAGCCGAGCAGTTTCGCGGCCCGCGCCCAGACGGCCTCGTCCAGCCGCCCGTCAACCTGCACGACGGCTTCGATGCGTGGAATGGTCACCGTGGGCGCGCCGTGCCCGTCGGCCACCGCTGGCACGCGCAGGTCGGCGTTCGACTGAGGGGCGGCGGTCGCCTCCGGCGGAGGCGCGGACTGTGTCAACTGCAGCAGGAGAAGAAGTGGTGCGAACACGTGGTTGGTCCCAGGTCTGCCGGCGCGGTGTTAAAGGGTGATTTTTCACCAGATCGTTGGGTGCGAAACTGCGAAGCGGAGTATAGCCGACTCCGACGATTGGAGAGCCCACGGCTGCGTTCAGACGCCCGAACACGCCAGCCTCGACGGAGGTCAGCTCGGCGCCGCCTCACCACCTACGCCGCCCTCTGTTCGCGAGCGGGTGGCGGCGGGCGCCGTCACTCGCCGGTGTGCGGCGGCGGCAGGCACGCTGGTCGGGACATTCGGCCAACACGGCCTCGACCTTCTTTCGATAGGGCTCCGCCAACGACGGTCGCCCGATACCGCGACGCGCGCGCTCCGCGTCGGTGTCAGCGGCTTCGACGGCCACTTCCTCTGTGACTCGGCGAACCGTCCGAACGAACACGCCCCTGAAGGCCGCCACGTCCGCCAGGGTGTGATTCGCCCGGCGCAGAATCTGGATCTCGTGTCGTTTGAGCATCTCGATCATCCTTTCCCTCGTCAGAGACAGGATCTCCGACAAGCTTCTGGCCCGGTAGGGCTACCGACAGGTGGCGAGAATTTCCGGAAAGGATGCGATCAGAATTTTCGGAACCCGCATCAACCAGCTAGCGGGACGTGCTCGATAGGTTTCGACTCCAGCGGCCTCCA
>JADGOB010000241.1 GCA_017883185.1 Acidobacteriota bacterium | reverse complement strand
CTCTGGTCGTGGGCAAGTCCATGGAGCCAGCGATTCCGCACGGCTCGTACTGCCTTTTCGCCGCGCCCGGCGATGGCACGCGGCAAGGCAAGACCGTGCTCGTACAGCTTCGTGATGGCGCCGACCCTGAGACCGGTCAGCGCTACACCGTCAAGCGCTACGAGAGCGAAAAGACGCACGCCGGCGACTCTTGGCGTCACGCGACGATCACGCTGAAGCCGATCAACCCCGATTTCGAGCCGATCGTCCTGACCAGCGACGATGAAGACAGCGTGCGGGTGATTGCGGAAGTGGTGCAGGTGTTGGGCTGAGACCGAAAGGAACGGCCTGGCTCGGTCCGTCAAGCAGCGCCGCGGGGAGGAAAGGTGAAAGACCAGTGGTACGCAGACAGTCGAGACGTGGCAAAGTGGGGTGCGGGGGGGCCGCTCGCGCACGAGGCGCGTCGCCGGCCGATCCGTTACAGGTAGCGGCGGACCCGCGACCTGTACTCGTCCCAGGCGGCGCCGAAGCGTTGCGCCAGGAAGCGTTCCTCGGCCAGCACGATTCGGTGGTGCAGCGCGGCGGCCAGCACCGTGCACCCCACGGTGAACCAGTGCGGCACGTACAGACACGACGCGAGGCACATCAGGGCCGCGCCCACGTACACCGGGTTGCGGCTGAAGGCGTAGAGGCCGGTCGTCTTCAGCACCGTGCTCCCGACCGGCAAGCCGAGGCGGGTCGCGTCGCCGAGCCTCGAGAGCGCAAGGACTGCCACGAGCAGGCCCAGCGCTGCCGCGACGCCGGCGGGCCAGGCCAGGGCCGGGATCCGGTGACCGACGAAATCATGGCCGGCCAGCGCCGCCACGAGCACAACCCACGGTGCGGCCAGGGACGCCTTGGCGATCGCAAACCACACAGGGTGGATGGGCGGTGTCCCGATGATGTCTCGCACGTTCTGATCTCCGTACCAGACCAATTGTCCTCCGGAACCAGCCTCGACACCACTGCGTTATCCTGACACCAGAGCCGTGCGGTGGGCGTGCCCGCGACTGCCGCATCGGCGGGGAAATCACTCCGGGAGTGATTTCACGGACGCGACACGCCGCTCGATCAGGGCGACCAGCCGCGCGGCAAACAGGTGCTGAATCCGCATTTCGGGAGCGCCTGGCGCGTCCGGCGGACGTAAGATACGTGAATGGATGACGCGTTGGTGAGCGAGTCAGGCAACCGCTATTGCTCGCGGCTCGGGCTGCCCGTCCCGGACCTGCAGGCCGCGGCTCGGTTCTCGGGGGTGAAGCTGTGCCACCTGATGGCGCTCGCGCTGCTCGAAGCGGGCGGGCCGCTGACGCTCGACGAGATTGCCGAGCGCCTGGGGCGCCTGGCCCTCCCGCCACGGCTCGCCCCCAGCGACCTTCACGCCGCCCTCCGAAAGGCTTGGCATGGCCAGCCGCCCATCGTCCGCGACCCGTCGGACGGACGCTTCTATCTGGACCTGCTCGCCCACAGCGAACTGTTTCTCCTCGCGTTCACGTGCGATCTTCGCAAGCCCCTGGTGGCGCCCGCTCCCGTCGAAGAGCCCTGCCAGCCGCCCGACTCGGTGCCGCTTTCGGAGGCGGAGGTGAACGCCGCTTTCACCCGCCGCTCGCTCGACACCTACTCGTCGATCCGGCGAGCCGCCGCCATCCTCGAGGTAGCCGGCGGAGGGCCGATGTCGGTGGATGACGTCAACCAACGTCTCAAGGCCTTCGGCCGTTGGACCGGGCGAATCCAGGAAGCAGGCATTCAACCCTGGCGCTCCGACCTGGTCCAGATTCTGCCCGACGGCATGCTTCGCCTGAACCCATCGTCAGCTGACGTAGCCGCGCTGCGTCGCGACATCCGCAGGATGGCGCTGCCGGCGCTTCGACTGGCGGCACGGGGCCAAGCGTTCAAGGCGCAACACGAGGAGTACGAACGGGCGCGGGAGCAAGAGCAGCGGCTCGAGATGGCCGACGCGCACAAGGCGAGACGCGCGCTTCTCCATGTCGTCGTGCTGGACGGCGTTCCCCGGGCTGCCGCCACGATAGACGTCAGGACGCGCGAGCTTCGCCTCTTCACGGGCGAGCAGGTGCGCGACCTTCCCGCACTCCTCGCGGAGTTCGACCTGCTGGCCGGCGTGGACCTCCGTTCCGCCCTCCGATCTCTCGCAGTGAACCCCGACCGATGGTGGCTGGCGGACCTGCGTCCCACGCAGCGGACGTTCCGCCCGTCGGGGCTCAAGGCGATCCCGATCACGATGCGGGCCATCGTCCAGGCGACGACCGGCCGCCGCGGGATTCCCGCTGAGGCCGATCGGTGGGAGAAGTTGCTGTCGTCGAGTTCAACCGCGCGGCTGGAATCAGGGCTGGCCGAGGAAGCGCGAGCGCTGCTCGAGTTCTACGAGTACGGCGCGCTGCACGGTGCCGTCAGGGTGAGGACACGCCCGGGTGACGACCGGTTGCCCGTCGCCTGGTCACTTCCCGGCGACCCGCACTTCCACGCGATCATCGATGCCGCCGCCCGCGCCTGGACGCCGGTCGAACTGGTGATTGGCGCTCCGCCGGCGCTGGCCGACCCGTGGGCCAGTGCGATCACGGCCACCGTCGTCGAACAGGATCGCGAGACGCTGTTCGTGAGGGAAGGCGAGACGCTGCGACCGCTCGCCCGGGCCGACATCCATGCGATTCGCATCCCGGACGGGGCGGCCGCGGCGACGATTCGCCCCGGCGTCACGTCCCGCCACGACACGCGCACCTGCCGGCTGACGGTGACGCTCGACGAGATTGCGCCGCCCATCTGGCGACGGCTCGAGGTGCCCGCCTCGATGACGCTGGCCAAATTGCACGCGGTGCTGCAAGTGGCGCTTGGCTGGACCGACAGTCACCTGCACACGTTCGAGATTGGCCCCGAGAGGGTGGCGATTCCCTACAGCCTGGACGATCTGACAGAGGGCGGGACCACGCGCAGCGCGCGGCTGGTCCGGCTGGGGGAAGTCGTTGACCATGGCCATCGGCGCTTCGCGTACGCGTACGACTTCGGCGACTCGTGGCGGCACACGATAGAGATCGAAGACCTCCGCGAGGCGGACGGCAGCAGCGAGGTGCGCTGCCTCGCCGGCGCGCGCGCCTGCCCGCCCGAGGATTGTGGCGGCACGCCCGGGTATGAGGAACTGCTCGAGGTCCTCTTCGACCCCCTCCATCCCGAGTTCGAGGAGTCGCGCACCTGGGTGGGCTCGGCCTTCGATCCGGAGCGGTTCGACCTGCGCGCCGTGAACGCCGCCCTGGCCCGCATTCCCCACTGGTAGCGCGGGGTCAGGTCTTGAAACCTCACTCGCGCCCTCTCTGGCTTGGCGCTTGCACAACGATCTCGTGCCTGGCGGCGCCTGTCAGCAACTGGTCGATGTCCCAGCGGTCCTGGCGGCCGCCCGCTTCCCGAGGAACTGCCGTGCGCGGTAGAGGCGGCGGTCATCACCCAGGCGGTGCACGAAAAGCGGCTCAGCACTGCAGCCATCCAGCCTCGCAAGACGACCATCGGCGGCCTGAAGAACGGTTGCGACCGGTCAGCCCGCGGGTTGTCCGTCCACGCCTCGTCCGTGACTTGACAGTCATGGCTGGGCACCGCTAGAGTCACATGGCGTCCTTCGTGCTTTCGGCCTGTTCCGCATCGTCCGACCTACCCAGCCGCGCGCGGGGCACCTTCCTCCGCCGCGGTTCATGGCAGCGCCCGCCGCTGCGGACTCGCCGGGTTTTTCTCGCCTCAATGGTTCATTTCGAAGGATTAGGGCATGAAAACGAGACGATTCTTCACACCGTTGATCGCGCTGGCGCTCGTCGTTGTCGCCTTCGGCATCGCTCCGCGCGCCGACGAAGGGTTCTGGCCGTACAACAGAATCCCCAAGGCGGCCATCAAGGCGAAGTACAAGTTCGACGTGACTGACACATGGCTGAATCACCTTCAGCTCGCCACCGTGAAGTTCGGCGGCGGCACCGGTTCGATCGTGTCGCCCGACGGCCTTGTGCTCACCAACCATCACATCGGGCTGAGCAGCCTGCAGACACTCAGCACGGCCGAGAAAGACCTGGTGAAGGGCGGATTCATGGCCGCGACGCGGGCCGATGAGCTGAAGGTGGCGCGCATGACGCTCAGCGTCCTCCAGAGCATCGAGGACGTGACCGCGAAGGTGACGGGCGCCGTCACTCCCGGAATGACGCCGCAGGAAGCCGCGGCCGCCAGGCAGAAGGCCATCACCGCCATCCAGGGCGAGGCGCAGGCCGGCGTGACGAAGCAGGTGGTGTCTCTGTATGCCGGCGCCGTGTACAACCTCTATACCTACAAGGTGTACAACGACGTCCGCCTGGTGTTCGGCGTCGAGTACAACACCGGGTTCTTCGGCGGCGATCCGGACAACTTCACCTATCCGCGCTACTGCGTGGACGTCTCGATGTTCCGCCTCTACGAGAACGACAAGCCGGCGCAGACCCCGAATTTCCTGAAGTGGTCGCCGGCCGGCTCGAAGGAGGGCGACCTGGTGTTCACGACCGGGCACCCCGGCTCCACGCAGCGCCTGAACACGGTGGCGCACCTCAAGTACCGCCGCGACCTGGCGCTCCCGTTCTCGATCGCGAGCAACGAAATGCGGGAATCGGCGATCAAGAAGTGGGCGGCGCAGAGCGCCGAAAACGCGCGCCAGACAACGCAGGAGCTGTTCGGGGTGCAGAACAGCCTCAAGTCACAGCGCGGTCAGCTGAAGGGGCTGAAAGACGACGCCCTGATGGCCCAGAAGGAAGCGGCCGAGAAGCGACTGCGCGCCGAGCTGGCGAAGAACGCGGCCAAGCAAACGGAGCTGGGCGACGCGTGGGACATCATCGAGAAGGCGATCGCCACCGCACGGCAGCTTGACGCCGAGCGCAACTTCATCGCCAACGCGGCGGGCTTGAACTCCACGCTGTTCACGCAGGCGCGGCAGATGGTGCGGGCGGCCTACAATCCTCCGGCGGCGGGACAGGGCCGCGGCGGCCGCGGCGGCCGCGGCGGCGCGGGGGCGGCCCCGGCGGGCGCCCGCGGCGGACAGCCCGGCGGCGGTC
>JADGOB010000088.1 GCA_017883185.1 Acidobacteriota bacterium | reverse complement strand
ACGATCAGTATCGCCTCTGCTTTGTGTGGGCAGATGACCACGCGACTGACGTGGAAATCGTGGACGATCACTAGCGTGAGTTTACCAGGACCGGAGCGACATCCGCGCTTAGTGCTGTCGCCACTGAGGGTTACCGCCGCGACCGTGTATATGCAACGGGGACGTTGAGCGCCGCCGCGAGGCGCGCCAGGTCGTCATCCTCCCCATGTTCGAGCTGCTCCGTGATCCGTGGTCGTCCGGCGGTGGCCCCTCGCGTCGTGGGCGCGTAGATCAGCGTCGCCCGACGGATCAGGGCCAAGCGTTCGATCAAGGTGCGGAGACTCCCGTGAAAGCCGACGCGTTGTTGGGCCCGACGCAACAGGACCCGCCCGAGCAACTGGCCGAGGACCACGATGAGCGCATGCACGCGGATCTTCTGATCGGTCCAGTGGTGCTGGGGGCGAAACGCCCCGACCCACGGGTCCTTGAGGTCCCGAAACACCCGTTCGACGGAGGCCTGCCCACGATAGGCCTCGATGATCTGCGCCGTGCTCCAGTCGTCACGATTCGTGGCCAGCGCCCGCAACCCGAGATACGCCGTCTCGAGGCGGCGACGCGCGGCCTCGTCGATACGCGGGCGTGCGACGAGCGCGCCGTCTTCTTCCACGACGTCGGCGTGCAAGAACTGGCGCAGATACTGTCGCCGGCAGATCTGGGCCGCGCGTTGCTCCATGGCCGGCCGACCGCCCCGGGGACGCGGCGACAGGGCGTTCAACCGCTGCACCGCCTTGGCGAGCGCCTGCGCGATACCGCGCCGCTGGCCCGCCGCCAAGCGCGCCGACCACACGACCACCACGGTCTGTTCGACGCCATGCACGAGACGTCGGGCGCGTTCCGCGCGGACGACGTCACCGCTCGACAGCGTCACGTCGGTCAAGTTGGGGGCCGCGTCGGCCAGCCACGCCCGATGGGCCGAGGGCTTCAAGGCGGTCACGTAATACGTCACGTCCTCCGCCCGGCCGCTGCGAACCGCGGCCAGATTGGCTGTGCTTTCCGCGCCCTGATCGAAGACCAAGGTCAGTTGGGCCGGTGCCGGCAACAGCCGCGCGAGCCGGGCGCGCAACGGCGCCAAGACCGCGGCGAAGGTCTTCACGTCGGGTCGGGCCCCTTCGTAGAGCACGTGCCCCAGCGGGAGGTGGTCGTCTTGCGCGACGACCAGCGCGAGCCCGAGTTGCCGCAAATCGTGCCGGCCCTGTTTGTTGTGTCCGCGTTCGGCCAGCGTGCACGTCGTGTTGGTCGTGGCCACATGGGTGAAGAAGTTCGTGGTGTCGTACGCCAGCACGCGGGGGGTCACGCCCTCGCGCGTCACCACCTGCTCCACGATCTGCAGTTCGGCCTCCGCGATGGCGCCCACCGGCACGACGTCCATCTGGTCCCAGAAGTGCTGGCTGGTCAGCACCTGCGCATCGACGCGGAGCCAGTGCGGCAGACTCGTCGTCGCGGCCCACGCGGCGACGGCCCGCTTGCTGCTCGGATGGCAGAGCCGCGCGATGGCGGCCGCGGTCAACGACTGCCCGACCGTCAGGCCATCGCGCCGCTGGACCCGGCCGCCCGCGGCGTGGATCGCCGCGTCGAGCAGGGCGGCCACCCCAAACTCGTCGGCCACGTGCGCCGCGGCATCGACCGCCCCGCAGGCAACCGATCGGATCGCGGTCGGCTCCGCGCCCCGGAGCCGCACGAGGAGATCGGCGGTCTTGCCCAGATGCATGACGGTGCGAATGGCGGGATGGCCGTCGGGTCGCCGGTAGGACTCGACGATGCGCCAGTACCGGAGGCCATGGCTGGTGAAGTCCTGCAGTGAGGCCATACATTACGCATATACGCCTATTTGGACTCACTGTCAATATCGATTATCACGCGAGATCTCGTCAATGCCAGCGCGTGATGGCGGCGTGATATTACGCATATACCTACCGAGGGCGCCAACCGCTGCTGTATCAGCAGTTTAGCGCGCCAGCGGGTGATGTCCTGGTAAACTCACGCTAGCGCAAAACCGACTGCGCAGCGGCGAGAGCTATCTCGCGGAAGGAGCGGCACTCAACGAGCTGCTGCGAGCGCCGAGGCTCTCCCGCGACCTCGATCTGTTCCACGACACTGAGGAAGCGTTGACCGTGTCGTGGCAGGCCGATCGAGTTTCGCTGGAGAGCGCGGGATACACGGTCCGGGTATTTCGCGAGCGTCTGGGATTCGTGGAGGCCGAGGTTCGTCGCGGCAGTGAAGTGGTCCTCATCGAGTGGGCCCGCGACAGCGCGTACCGCTTCTTTCCTCTGGTGCAGCACGACGACCTGGGCCTTACACTCCATCCTTTCGACCTTGCGACGTCGAAGGTCCTGGCCCTGGTCGGTCGCGTGGAGCCCAGAGATTTCGTGGACACACTAACCTGCGACCGCAGTCTCCAGCCGTTCGGCTACCTGGCGTGGGCCGCTTGTGGGAAAGACCCCGGATTCAGTCCCGTCGCGATCCTGGATGAGGCGGCGCGGTCCAACCGCTACTCGGACGTGGAACTGCGCGGCCTGGATTTCGAGCGTGAGCCTCCGGACGCTGGCGACCTTTCCCGCACCTGGCACACCGTGCTGCGCACGGCACGCGAGATCGTGAGAGCGCTGCCCCCGGAAGAAGTCGGCCGAGCGGTGCTGGCGCCCGGCGGCGGCTTGTTCTGCGATGGCCCCGAGGTTCTCCGCGCGGCGCTCTCCGCCGGTGAGGTGGTGTTCCACCAGGGCAGCATCCGCGGGGCGTTGCCGCGTCTGATCTGATTCAACGCGAATAGGCGGCGGTTTTCCCTACCGAGCCGCTCGGGACATTCAGCCCCAGGCGCAGATGCCTCACACCGGGCGTCGCCGCGATCACCCGCACCTCGCCGCGGAGGAACTTGGCGAGCGGGGCGTCTGGATGCCGATCTCCTTTCGACGCCGCGCCACCATGTAGGACGTCAGGCCGTAGAGGCCAATCACGGCCAGCAAGGTCGCCAGCAGGCCAAAGAGGCGGGCCTCGAGTTCCTTTACAAGGCTCTCCGAACCGGCGAGGATAGACGGCTAGACTTCCTCGTGTCCTGAACCCGACCACAGACTCCCCACGGAGTGACCTGATGTCGAAGGCCGCCTCGAGCGTTGTTGTCGTTCTCGGTTGCGCGTGCTGCCTCGGATGGGCGCGCCCCGGGGCGGCTCAAACGCTCACGGACCGAACCACGCTCGCATCGGCCATCGCGGCGACACGCACCACGGTGGCGCCAGTCGTGCGGTCGGACGAACAAGCTGGCGGCACAACCGCCGCGCAGCAGGCAGAGACCGAGCCTCCGTCTATCTCACTGGCCAACGGCCGGCTCCGCCTCGGTGTGGATCTCAGCTTCGGCCTCGTGCACGACGAGACGCTCCTAGAGACGATGGGGCGCGAACGCCAGATCAAGCCGGCATTCATCAACCTGACGGTGGCAGGGACGGTGAACGATTACCTCTCGTACACCGTGGTCATCAATCCCGCGGACGATGGCGTGGTGCCCAGGCCGTATGTGCCGGCGGTGGGTGACCGTCGGACGTATTTCTTCCCCAACCAGCCTGAAGGGCGAGGCGTGGTGTCCGATCCCGAGGGACTCTACAAGGTTGACGATTACAAGTACTCCGGCTTCGACCCGATCCTGCAGCAGGGAATCCTCCGCGTGGGCTACGTGGACGTGCACTCGAGGGCAGACAGTACCGGCCAGCAGGCCGGCACGCGCATCGGGCGGGCGTACGTCCCCCAGGGATTCGGCGTCAACGACGTCACCTGGTACACGGCCAAGGATCTGACCCACATCCAACGGATCAACTTCCAGGCCGACAACGGCGTGTTCATGTATGTCGCGAGGCGCCACTACCAGGTCGACGTGGCGGCCATCACCGGAAACGGCAACCCGTATCACGACTACGGGTACTTCGACTTCACGGACGCCACCGAGGACAAGAACTCCGCGATGGGCGCCGTCCTCAGCGCGAAGGCGGTCGAGAAGTACTACTCGGTCGGCGTGTCCTACCGGAAGAACTTCATCAACAGCCGCATCGAGGACTCCACGACGCTTCAGCTCAGCAAGCACAACGACGACGCGCTGGTATTCTCGTTCTCGGCGATGCCGGTGGACTACGTGCGGATCTACGGGGAATACGCGCGGTACACCTGGGGCCTCGCGACAACGTCCGCGCAATTGCTGCCGGGGCCGGCGGTGGTCACGCCCGTGACCAAGGCCGGGTACTACATCGGCGTGGACGTCATCTCACCCAAGACTCCGCTGGGGCGATGGAGAGGCACGTTTGTGCGGGAAGATCTTTCCCGGGATGACGCGCTGGTCGCCTACGCGGCCGCGAACCGCCTGTTCGGCGTGACCCTCGGCGAGCGGGAGAAGACCACCATCGTGAAGGTGGAAACGACCGTGATGAGCAGGCTGACGTGCTACGGTTTCTGGTCGACGGTCGAGAACCCGTTCCCCGAACTCTCGGCGCTCAAGCCGATCTCCGGCACCGGGTCCGACATCACCCCCTCAGGCCGCCGCTACGGCTTCGGGATCAGGTTCAAGATCTGAGAGCTTCTTCTAATAACGGTAGCGGTCGGTCTTGTACGGCCCTTCCACTGGCACGTTGATGTAGGCCGCCTGGGGCGGCGTCAACTGCGTGAGCTTCGCGCCCAGATGGTCCAGGTGCAGCCGGGCCACTTCCTCGTCCAACTTCTTGTCCAGCGTGTAGACACTGATCTCGTGCTGCTCGGCCCACAGCCGGATCTGCGCCAGCGTCTGGTTGGTGAAGCTGTTGGACATCACGAAGCTCGGGTGACCGGTCGCGCACCCCAGGTTCACCAGCCGACCCTCGGCCAGCAGGATGATCGAGTGGCCGTCGGGGAAGGTGAAGATGTCCACCTGCGGCTTGACCGTCGTCCGCTTGATGCCCGGGTACTCCATCAGCTTCTCGACCTCGATTTCGTTGTCGAAGTGGCCGATGTTGCAGACCACGGCGTTGTTCTTCATCTTCGCCATGTGGTCGACCGTGATGACGTTGCAGCAGCCGGTCGTCGTGACGAACAGGTCCGCGTAAGGCAGCGCATCCTCGACCGTCGTCACCGTGTAGCCCGACATGCAGGCCTGCAGCGCGCAGATCGGGTCGATCTCGGTGACGTGCACGCGCATTTTCGTTGACGCCAGCGACTGCGCAGAGCCCTTGCCGACGTCGCCGAAGCCGCAGACCACCGCCACCTTGCCGGCGAGCATCAGGTCGGTGGCCCGGCGGATGCCGTCGACGAGCGACTCGCGGCAGCCATAGACGTTGTCGAACTTCGACTTGGTCACCGAGTCGTTGACGTTGATGGCCGGGAACAGCAGCTTGCCCTGTTTGTGCAGCTGGTAGAGCCGGTGCACGCCGGTCGTTGTCTCCTCCGAGACGCCGCGCAGGCCCTTGACGACGGCGTGGAAGAAGCCGGGGCGCTCGGCGATCGTGCGCTTCAGCAGCGCGTTGACGATCTGTAATTCCTTGTTGTCGGTCGGCTCGTCGAGGACGGCCGCATTGTCCTCCGCGGCGTAGCCGCGGTGGATGAGCAGTGTCGCATCCCCGCCATCGTCCACGATCAGCTGCGGGCCCGTGCCATCCGGCCAGGTGAGCGCGCGGAGCGTGAACTCCCAGTACTCCTTGAGGCTCTCGCCCTTGAACGCGAAGACCGGGACGCCGGCGGCGGCGATGGCGGCCGCCGCGTGGTCCTGGGTCGAGAAGATGTTGCACGACGCCCAGCGCACGTCGGCGCCCAGTTCCTTCAGCGTCTCGATCAGGACCGCGGTCTGGATGGTCATGTGCAGGGAGCCCATGACGCGGGCGCCCTGGAGTGATTTCTTCGGGCCGTACTTGCGGCGCGTGGCCATCAGCCCGGGCATCTCGTGCTCGGCCAGCGCGATTTCCTTGCGCCCGAACTCGGCGAGGCCCAGGTTGTTCACCGCGTAGTCCGGTATCGTTGCAGCAGCGTTCACGATTGTCTCCTTGGTTCGTAGACGGTCAAGGTTCAGGGCTCAGGATCAGGATTCAGGGCCTCTCTATCTCATAACGGTACCGTGTTTCGGCCGGTCAGCACAATGGTGCGGTGGTTGTGGCCGGTGGCGTCATGGTTGGCTAATTCCGGAATGCCGGGGAGTGGCCCGGTTAGCTGGAACTGCGTACCGGCCCTGCCCTCCAGGGACGTCCCGTTCGCGCTTCGCCCGGAACCTATCGCAAAGGTGCGGTTTCTCGTCGAACACGGTCGACAGGGCCTCCTGGCACTGCTGTTGCTTGAGATCACTGACACGCGAGGTCGGGGGGAGGCGACAATGGATGGGCGAGAATCTGGGGGATTTACACTCATTGAGCTGCTGATCGTCGTGGCGATTATCGGGGTCATCGCGGCGATCGCCGTGCCGGGGCTGATGCGCGCGCGCATGTCCGGCAACGAGGCGTCGGGAATCGGGTCGCTGAGGGCGATCAACAGCGCGGAGGCGAGTTATTCCTCGAGTTGCGGGCAGGGGAGTTACGCAGGGACGCTGACAGACCTGGGGAAGCCGCCGCAGGCGGGGAGCGAAGCGTTCATCAGCTCCGACCTGACGTCCGATCCTTCCGCCAAGAGCGGATACACCATCGCGCTGACCGCCGGGGATACTGCACCCAGCGGCGTGACCGGGTGCAACAGTCCCTCGTCGCTGTCGCAGACATATTTCGTGTCTGCCACCCCGCAGGTGGCAAGCTCCACCGGTTCCAGGTGCTTCGGCACAAATCAGGGTGGGACGATCTACCAGTCCACGGCGAACCCGCCGGTGGCGCTGGCCGTCACGCAGGTGGGAGCGCCAGCCGCGTCGGCGCCGATCCAGTAGGGGCGACCGGTTGGTCGCCCGGGGATGCGGCCCGTGGGTGACCTGTGCGGGCTCAGGACGCCAGGCGCCCGACGGCGACGGTGGCGGGTCTCAGCACATCGTCGCCGATGGCGTAGCCTGCACGGATCACGCTTATCACGTGGTCGTCCTGGGTCGGGTCGCTGACCGGCACCATCGAGACGGCTTCGTGCAGGCGAGGATCGAAGGGTTGGCTGTCGGCGGAGATCCGCGTCACCTGGTAGCCGGCGAGCTTCGACAGGAACAGGTCGCGAACAAGTTCGACACCCTTCAGCACGGCGGGGTCTGCCTGCGCGGAGGCGGACCCCGCGGCGATGGCGCGGTCGAGATTGTCGGCGACGTCGAGGAAATCGCCCAGCACGGCGCGCCGGGTCCGCTCGATTTCCTTGTCCACGTCGCGACGCAGCCGCACGCGAACCTGTTCGAACTCCGTGGCGGTCTCGCGGTAGCGCTGGGCGTGCGCCTGGATGGCCTTGTCTTTCTCGGCCAGTTGCTGTTCCAGCTCTTCGACGTAGCTGGGTTTTCGGGGCCGTCCGGCGTCGGCGTTAGCGGCGGTGTCTCCCTTGAACCACCACCGGCGATCGACTACCTTCACCGGACCGTCCGGACTCGTCTCGTGCGTTGTCATGTGTGCGATCGGTGAACCTCGTTACGCGACCGGGGTGGCGGCCTCGAACGAGAACGCCAGGTGATCGTCCTCGAGGCCGATGCACACCGTGCCGCCGTGCTCCAGCTGGCCGAATAGGATTTCGTCCGTCAGCCGATCCCTGACCTCCGTCTGCACCAGTCGGGCCAGCGGGCGGGCGCCGTACACCGGGTCGTAGCCGCGAATGGCCAGCCACGCCCGCGCTGCCGCTTCGAGCGTGATGGCGATCTTCCGCTCGGCCAGCTGCGCCTCGAGTTGCAGGACGAACTTCTCCACGATCGTCTCCATCACCGACGGACTGAGCGGTGAGAAGCTGACAGTCGCGTCGAGGCGGTTGCGGAACTCTGGGCTGAACATCCGCTCGATGGCTGATTTCGCCCGGTTCCTGGCCGTCTGGCCGCGCAGGTCAAGCAACTCGCCGAACTCGCTGGTCAGCCCCGCCGGGCTGAACCCGATTGCGCCGGCGCTCATCTCGCGCGATCCGGCGTTCGACGTCATGATCAGCACGACCTGCCGGAAGTCGGCGCGCCGGCCGTTGTTGTCGGTCAGCGTGGCGTGGTCCATCACCTGGAGGAGGATGTTGAAGATGTCCGGGTGCGCCTTCTCGATCTCGTCGAGCAGCACCACGCTGTAGGGGTGCGTCCGGACCGCGTCCACCAGCAGGCCGCCCTGTTCGAAGCCGACGTATCCTGGCGGCGCGCCAATCAGGCGGGACACGGCGTGCTTCTCCATGTACTCGCTCATGTCGTAGCGCAGGAACTCGTTGCCCAGGTGAATGGCCAGCTGCTTGGCCAGCTCGGTCTTCCCGACGCCCGTCGGCCCGGTGAACATGAAGCACCCGGCTGGGCGGTCTGGCTGCGACAGGCCGGCGCGGGACCGCTTGATCGCGCCGGTGACGATGTGCACGGCCTCGTCCTGACCGAAAACCACGCGACGCAGCGACTCTTCGAGCGTGCGCAGGCGCTCCTTGTCGGACGCCGACGCCTGCTTGTCGGGAATGCGCGCCATGCGGCCGACGACCCGTTCCACCTCGGCCGGCGTCACCACGCTTCGCGGGGCGGGGGCCGGCTTGTCGGCCGTTGGCGCGGCGGGCGAAATGGGCCGCCACTCGACCGCCTGCGGCGCCGGGCCGCCCTCCACGGTCGCTGCCGGACTCCCGGCCGGCCGCAGCCCCCCCGCGGGCGCTCCTGTGGTCGCCGTCGTTGACTGCAGGCGCAGCATGGCGCCCGCTTCGTCGAGGATGTCGATCGCGCTGTCTGGCAGCCGGTAGTCGCGGAGGAACCGCTTGGCGAGGCGGGCGGCCACCTCCAGGGCCGCGTCGGAGTAGTCCACCTGGTGGTGCTCCTCGTAGCGCGCCCGCAGCCCCTGCAGGATTTTGATCGTCTCCTCCACCGACGGCTCTTCGACCACGACCTTCTGAAGCCGCCGCGCCAGGGCCCGGTCCTTCTCGATGTGCTTGAATTCCTCGAACGTGGTCGACCCGACGATCCGGAGCTCGCCGGCCGTCAGCACCGGCTTGATGAGGGTCGCCAGGTCCATCGTGCCGCCCGTCGTGGCGCCGGCGCCGATCGTCGCGTGAATCTCGTCGATGAAAAGGATGGGCAGACGCCGGCTCTTGAGCGCGGCGAACACCGCCTTGAAGCGTTCCTCGAAGTCGCCGCGGAACCGCGTGCCGGCCAGCAGCGCCGCGGTGTCGAGGCTGTAGATCTCCGCGCCCTGGAGGATCGTCGGCACCTCGTCCTCGAGCAGCCGGATCGCGAGCCCTTCGGCGAGGGCCGTCTTGCCGACGCCCGCGTCGCCGACGAACACCGGGTTGTTCTTGCGTCGCCGGCACAGGATCTCGAGCGTGCGCTGCAGCTCCACGGTGCGGCCGATCAGCGGGTCGAGGACGCCGGCCCTGGCCCGTTCGGTCAGGTTCACGGTGTAGGTGCTGAGGGGATCGCGGGGCGCCTGCTGGCCTTCCGCCGGCCCTGGCGTCGAGGGGCGTCGGCGCGGTTCGTCGCCCTGTTGCGGCGGCATGGGCACCTTCGAGATGCCGTGCGAGATGAAGTTCAGGACGTCGAGCCGGGTGACGCTTTGCGCCTCCAACAACTGGCAGGCGTACGAGTTGGTCTGCTGGAGGATGGCGGCCACGATGTCGCCCGCGCTGACCTCGGACTTCCCGGCGCTCTGGACGTGCAGCACGGCCGTCTGCAGGACCCGGCGGAACGCGCGCGTCTGCTCCGGCTCCTTCTCCATCCCGCGCGGGTACTGCTCCACGGAGCCCGACAGGAAGGTGTCGAGCTCACGGCGGAGGCGGGGCAGGTCGATGCCGCAGGCGGACAGGATCTTCTCGCCTTCGAGGTCGTGCGTCAGGACGTAGAGCAGGTGCTCGAGCGTCAACGTGGTATGCCGACGGGAGACCGATTCCCGGTAGGCGATGTGCAACAGCATTTCGACGGCGGCGCTGAACATGGGACTCCTCGTTCTCGACGGGACCTTCACACCTCTTCGAGGCTTGCCATCAGCGGGAACCCGCGTTCCCGGGCAAGGCCGTACACGAGTCCGACCTTCGTCTCGGCGATCTCGTGCGGATAGACGCCGCACACGCCACGCCCCCGGCCGTGCACCTGCATCATCACCCGGTACGCTTCGGCCGGGTGCATCAGAAAGACCGACTCGAGTACCTGGATGACGAACTCCATCGTCGTGTAGTCGTCGTTGTGGAGCAGCACCCGGAAGAGGGGAGGCAGCTTCACCTCCTGCTCGGGCTGGTCGATGATCTCAGTGCTGCGCTTGCGGCGTTCGTCTGGCATCCGGCCATGCGACGCAGGCAGGTCTGCGTCCGTCATCCTCCGTCATCCTCCGTCATTCTCTTCGGGGCAAGTACCTTCAGTATAAGCCTTCGGGCAACCCAGAGAACCTCCGCCTGAAACCGCCGACAAGATAGATTTCAGGAGCCTCACAGAAACGCGCGTCACCGCCTGCCCCCTCGGTACGATATACTGACTCGTTGGTCATTGTGATGACCATAGAGACTTGTGCGTCGCGCCACGACGGGAGCCGCCCACGCCGATGCCCCGCACCAAGAAGGACGTCGTCACCGAATTTCGCACCGCGGAAATCCTCCAGGCGGCGTGCCGGGTGTTCGCCGAGCAGGGGTTCGAGCAGGCGACGATGGCCGAGATCGCCAGGGTGGCTGGCGTGGCGAAGGGGACGCTGTACCTGTACTACCCGTCCAAGCAGGACATCTACTGGGCGGCCCTCGGTCGCAGCCTCTTGGAGTTGGCCGCCGCCACCAGGTCGCAGGTCGAGAGCGCCGCGACGGCCGAGCAGAAGGTGCACGCATTCATCGCCACCAAGCTCCGCTATTTCGAGGAGCACCGCGACTTCTTCCGGATCTACTACTCGGAGGTCGGTCGGGCCCTGTGCCGGCACGGCCAGGCCGCGCGACAGTTCGACGACCTGTACCTGGAACAGGTGAAGGTGCTCGACCAGGTCCTGCAGCATGCGGTCCGGCGGAAAGCCATCCGACCGATCCGGACGGACGCGACGGCGTTTGCTCTCTTCGACCTCACGCGCAGCCTCGTGACGCAGCGCCTCCGCGGATTGAGCCGCGCGTCGCTGGACGAGGACATCGAGTTTGCCTTCGACCTGGCCTGGAAAGGAATCGGACACCGATGAGAACGAGGCAGCAGGTTGGCGTGCTGGCGACTGCCGTGCTGGCGGCCGCGGTGATGACGGTCGCATCGGGCACCGTCGAAGCCCAGGGGCCTGGAGGCGAGCCGCAACTGCCTCGCGAAGGCGGCCTGCCGCTGCCTCTGGCGTCCAGCGGGCTGATGGCGGGCCCGAACGTCCTGATGGGCGGCGTGCCGGCGGGCCAGGCGACGGCCGATGTGCTGCTCGTCTCTCTGTCGGACGCGATCGCCCGCGGGCTGAAGCAGAACCTGGGGATTGTGCTGGGCGAGCAGTCGGTCCGGTCGGCTTCCGGCTTGCGCTGGCAAGCGCTGAGCGGGCTGCTGCCGACTGCCGGTCTCCGGCTGAGCCAGACACGCGAGGAGATCAACCTCGAGGAGTACGGGTTCCCCGTCGCCCCTGGGCAGTCACCGATCCTCGGGCCCTTCAACGTCTCGGCGTTCCACGTCACGGCGAACGCCCCGATCTTCGACTACACCGCGATCCAGCGGGCCCGGGCCGGAGGACAGGCGGCGACGGCTGCCTCCCACTCGTTCCGTGACGCGCGCGACCTCGTCGTCTTCGTCACGGCAAATCTGTACTTGCAGGCGGTGACCGGCGCGAGCCGGATCGACGCGGCCCGCGCGCAGTTCACGACGGCGCAGGCGCTGTACGACCGCGCGGTGAACCAGAAGCAGGCCGGCGTCGTGGCGGGGATCGAGGTGTTGCGTGCGCAGGTCCAGCTGCAGTCGCAGCAGCAGCGCGTGATTTTCTACGAGAACGAATTCGCCAAACAGAAGCTGGCGCTCGCACGCGCCGTGGGGATTCCGCTCGGCCAGCAGGTGGCGCTGACCGATCGCGTGCCGTATACGGCGCTCGACTCGATGACGCTCGAGGAGAGCCTCGCGCAGGCGTACGCCTCACGCGAAGACCTGCAGAGCGCGGTGGCGCTGGAGCAGGCCGCGCAGGCGGGGCGGCAGGCCGCGATCGGTGAAGGGCTGCCGTCGGTGAACCTGACGGCCGACTACGGCAAGAGCTCCAGCGCCTGGGACACGCTGCACAGCACCTACTCGGTGGCCGCGTCGGTCCGCGTGCCGATCTTCCAGGGCGGCCGGGTGAGGGGACGGGTGCTGCAGGCCGATGCTCAACTGAAGCAGCAGCAGGCCCAGGTGGAGGACCTGCGGGCCCGCATCGAGTACGACGTGCGGTCGGCGCTGCTCGACGTGCAGGCGGCCGACCAGCGCGTGAAGGTGGCCAGGAGCGCCGCCGACTTGGCTGGCGAACAGCTCACGCAGGCGCAGGACCGTTTCACCGCGGGGGTGTCGAGCAACATCGAAGTCGTGCAGGCGCAGGAGGTGGTGGCGACCTCGACCGAGAACTTCCTGTCCGCCCTCTACGCCCACAACCTCGCGAAGATCTCACTCGCCCGCGCCGTCGGCCTCTCCGAGGAGCGCGCGAAACAGTTCCTTGGAGGCACCAAGTGATGTCGGATCGGGTCGACTTCGAACGGGAGAATGTGACGATGAACGAATCTTCGCGAGCCGGCGCGCCGGCGGAACAGCCTGCGGGCAGCGGCGTGGCGACCTTCCTCAAGGGGCGGCCTCGGACCCGCGGCATCCTCGGCGTCGGCGGTCTCGTGATCGCGCTTGGCCTGGTGGGTGCCTGGTGGCACCAAAGCGGGCGGGAATCGACCGACGACGCGCAAATCGACGGGCACATCGTGCCGATCGCTGCTCGCGTCGGGGGAACCGTTCTCTCCGTGAAGGTGAACGAGAACGACGTCGTGCAGCCTGGCAGCCTGCTCGTCGAGGTCGATCCGAGGGACTACCGAGTGTCGCTTCTGCGCGCCGAAGCCGACTTCGCGGACGCGCAGGCGGCGCTAGCCGGAGCGCAGGCGGGCATCCCCATCACGGCAACGACCACGGCCAGCCAGGTCAGTTCCACCGGGGCGAACGTCGAGCGGGCCCAGGCCGGGACCGAGGCGGCGACCCGTGACGTGGAGGGGGCCCGCGCCAGGCTGGCGTCCATGCAGGCCCGGTTGAAGGAGGCCACGGCGAACGCTACGCGCACGGGCCGCGACCTCGATCGCATGAAGCAGTTGATCGTCAAGGACGAAGTGTCGCAGCAGCAATACGACGCCGCGGTGGCGGCGGCCGAGGCGGCAAAAGCCGGCGTGGAATCGGCCCAGGCCGTGATCAGCGAGGCCACCCAGGCTGTGTCGGTGGCCGACAGCCGGCGGGTGCAGGCCATCGGCGCGCTCACGCAGGCGCAGGCGGACCTGCGCACGGCGCACACCGCACCGGAACAGGTCACCGTGGCTCGGGCCAGGGCGCAGTCGGCGGCCGCCCGGGTCCAGCAAGCCAGCGCCGCGCTGGAGCAGGCCAACCTGAACATGGCCTACACCTCGATCAAGGCGCCCATCGCGGGACGCGTCAGCAAGAAGAGCGTGGAGCCGGGGCAGGTCATCCAGCCTGGCCAGCCGCTGCTGGCGATCGTGCCGGTCGAGGACATCTGGATCACCGCGAACTTCAAGGAAACCCAATTGAAGGAGATGCGGCCCGGCCAGCGGGTGTCCATCTCGGTGGATGCCTACGGCCGCAGCTATGCGGGCACGATCGACAGTATCGCTGCGGCGACGGGCGCGCGCTTCAGCCTGCTGCCCCCGGAGAACGCCACGGGAAACTATGTGAAGGTGGTGCAGCGCGTCCCCGTGAAGATCGTGCTCGACAAGGGACAGGACCCCGAGCACCTGCTGTGCCCCGGCATGTCAGTGGTGCCGACGGTGTACACGAGGTAGCGGCGTGCCAAGCCCGCAAGAGAAGCCCAGCCCGTGGATCATCGCCATCTCGGTGATGTTCGGCACGTTCATGGTGGTGCTCGACACCACCATCGTGAACGTGTCGCTCCCGCACATCGCGGGCAGCCTGTCGGCGAGCATCGAGGAGTCCACCTGGGCGCTCACATCGTACCTGGCGGCCAACGCCATCATCCTGCCGATAACTGGCTGGCTCGCCAACTACTTCGGCCGGCGGCGGCTGCTCCTGCTGTCGGTCGTCGGCTTCACGCTGGCGTCGCTCCTGTGCGGCCTCGCCACGTCGCTGCCGATCCTCATTTTCTGGCGGATCGTCCAGGGCACGACGGGCGGCGTGATGCAGCCGCTGTCCCAGGCGATCATGCTCGAGGCGTTCGCGCCGAAGGACCGCGGCAAGGCCATGGCCTTCTTCGGCCTTGGCGTGGTCGTCGCGCCTGTACTCGGCCCCGTGCTCGGCGGATGGCTGACGGACAACTACTCCTGGCGATGGGTCTTCTACGTCAACCTGCCCGTAGGCATCGCCGCGTTCATGATGTTGCGGGCGTATGTCTTCGACCCGCCCTACATCACGCGCGGGACGGCGAAAATCGACTATTGGGGGATCGGCCTGCTAGCCATCGGCATTGCCGCGCTGCAGATCGGCCTCGACCAGGGACAGCAGGAGGACTGGTTCTCGTCCGACCTGATCGTCACGCTCGCCGCTGCGGCGGTCATCGGCCTGGGCGGGTTCGTCGTGCACGCGCTGCTGGCGCGCGATCCCGTCGTCGATCTCCGGCTCTTCAAGGAGCCGACGTTTGCCACCGGCGTGGTGCTGATCACCGCGATGGGATTCGGGCTGTACGGCAGCCTGATCCTGATGCCGGTGCTGCTGCAGACGCTGCTCGGCTACCCGGCGCTCCAGGCGGGCTACGCGATGGCGCCGCGCGGGCTCGGCTCGCTCGTCGCGATGCCGGTGGTGGGCCTGCTGATGAATCGCACGGACCCTCGGCGGATGCTTGGCCTCGGCTTCCTGGTGAACGCGGTGTCGCTCTACTGGATGTCGTCGCTGAACCTGCAGGTCGGGTTCTGGGACATCTTCTGGCCGCAATTCGTCCAGGGCGTCGGCCTCGGCCTGCTGTTCGTGCCGCTGACGACAGTGACGATGGACCGCATCGCGCCGAAAGACATGGGGCACGCGACCAGCCTGTTCAACCTCCTGCGCAATATCGGCGGGGCCGCCGGAATCGCCATGATCCAGACCGTGCTGGCGCGGGACCGTCAGGAGCACGTCAACGTGCTCGGGGCGCACATCAGCGCCTACACGCCATCGACCCAACTGATGTTCCAGAACCTGCGGTCGACGTTCGTGGCCCGCGGGGCGGACCTCGCCACGGCGACCGACCGGGCGTACGCCGCGCTGTTCGGGATGGTCCAGAAGCAGGCGGCGATGCTCGCCTTCATCGACGGATTCAAGTTCCTCGCCGTCGTGTTCCTGCTGCTGCTCCCGCTCGTGTTCCTGATGAGGAAGCCGCGGCACCACGAGGGGCCCCCCGTGGCCATCGTCGCGGAGTGAACGCATGGTGAAGACACTCGATATCGACTTCATGGGGCGGCCTGGCGTGATCGCGTCCGGCCTGATCGAGGGGCCCGACGGGTTGGCCCTCGTGGACCC
>JADGOB010000087.1 GCA_017883185.1 Acidobacteriota bacterium | reverse complement strand
GACTACGACGAGCCCCGCGTGTTCATGTACGACAACTACCCGGGCGGCATCGGCCTCTCGGAACCCCTGTTCACAATGCGCGGTGCGCTGCTGGCGAAGACGCGCGACTTGATCGCCTCGTGTCCCTGCGAGTCGGGTTGCCCGTCGTGTGTCGGTCCGCTCGGCGAGGTCGGGCCCCTGGCGAAAACCGTCGCGCTGGACATCCTCACGGCGGTCAGCTGAGAATCGCTGGACCGAGATGGACCGCACCTCACTCGCCGCACGCATCCAGGAAATCCTGAAGACCCGGCCAAAGGCACCGGCCGACGGGCCGCGCGCTGACGGCGGGATGCCGCCAGGAGCGTCTGGACGCGCCGCTGGTCCGCAGGTTGCCGAGGACGACGAGGAGGCGGCCTTTGCCGCGCGCTGCGCGGCCGCCGAAGCCTCGTCCCGGGTGCTCGAGGTGCTTGGCGCCACGCTGCGCGAAGGCGCACGCGGCCCCTGCGTCGTCGTAGACCGCGGCTACCCGGCCTCGCATCGCCACGGGCACCACCAGGTCGAACGCTTCCTGACCGCAGTCCGCACGTCGCACGTGGTCCTTCCCTGGTTCCTCGATAGGACCGGTCCTGCGGACGGCCTCCTCTCCGAGCCTGGCGACACCTTTGTCGAGCCGCGCCTGCTCTTCTTCGATCTCGAGACCACGGGCCTCAGCGGCGGCGCCGGCACCTACGCCTTCCTGGTCGGGTTCGGCTTCTTCGACGGCGACGAGTTTCACACCCGCCAGTTCTTCCTGCGGGGCTACGGCGAGGAGCGGGCGCTGCTCCACGCGGTCGAGGAGGAGCTGGCCCGGGAGTTCTCGCTTCGACCGTGCGTCCTCGTCACCTACAACGGCCGTTCGTTCGACGTGCCATTGATCGAGACCCGCTACCAGCTCAACCGCCTGAAGTCGCCGCTCGACGACGTGCCCCACGTGGACATGCTGTTCCCGGCCCGGCGGCTCTGGAAGCGGCGCGTGACGCGCGCCCAGCCCTCAACCGGCCCCGGGCCATTCGGCGGGCGTAAGGGCGGTTTCGGGGCGATGGCTCGAGACGAAGCTCCCGGCAGTTGCGCGCTCACCGCGCTCGAACGCGACATCCTCGGCCTTCACCGGCAGGACGATGTGCCTGGCTGGGAGATCCCGGCTCGCTATTTCGGGTATGCGAGGACCGGCGACGCCAGTGGCCTCCAGGCCGTGCTGGAGCACAATCGCCTGGACCTGCTGTCGCTGGCCGCCGTGGCCGCGATCATCCTCGAGATGGCGCGCGAAGGGGCCGAGGTGGCGCGCGAGCGCCACGACTGTCTCGCCTTGGGCCGCCTGCTCGAGTATCTCGGTCGCCTGGACGACGCGGAGCGTTGCTTTGCTGCAGCCGCGCTGGCGGACGGGACGCTCGATGTCGAGCTCGACCGTGTGGTTCGAGCGGACGCCCTGCACTGGCTCGCGCTGCACCGCCGGCGGGTGCGCCGTTTCGAGGAAGCCGCCGAGGCGTGGCGCCAGTTGACGGAGATCGCCGGGATCGACGTCGAGTTGCGGCACCAGGCGCTCGAAGCGCTGGCCATCCATCACGAGCATCGGGCGAAGGATCTGGCCGCGGCCCGGCTGTTTGCGCTCCAGGCGCTCGACCTCGCGGGCGACGCCCGGCGGGTGGACGACGTGAGGCATCGTCTCGGCCGGTTGTCCCGCAAATTGGGGGTCAGGTCTTGAATCATAGCGTTTTTCAGGTCTGCCCCCGGGGGCAGCCGCCAGCCGGGACCGGCGGGAAGCTCGCCGACTATCTCTTGCCGCGATAGCGTGATTCGACGTGATCAAGCGGGTGCGGGACCGCGCAGCAGGCAGGAGTTGACGCTGGTGCTGGAGCACTGAAAACGAAAATGGAGAATGAAGAAGGTGGACGTCCCGCCTCTTTCATTCTCCATTCCGGGTCCTGCGTTTCGAGAACGCCCAGGGCGCGCCCGGTTATGCGGTCGGGGCGGGACTGGCCGGCTCGGGGGCCTTCGGGGTCGCCTTCTTGGCCTTGGCCGCCAGCTTGCGGCTTTCCGACGTCTGCGCGCCGAACTTCTTCATGAACCGTTCCACGCGGCCCTCGGTGTCGATCAGTTTCTGGCGGCCGGTGAAGAACGGGTGGCACTGCGAGCAGATTTCCAGGCGAAGCTCGTCCTTGGTCGACCGGGTCTTCCAGGTCGCCCCGCACGCGCACCGCACGTCGATTTCCTTGTACTTCGGATGAATACCTTGCTTCACTGTTGACTCCTCGCTGACTGGCCGGAACCACCGATTCTAGCATAGGTCAGGGGATCACGGTCGTCCGATCCCACCGATGGCCCCGGAGCGCGCCCAACACCGCCTCGGGCAGGCGGCGTCCGTCGCTCACCGCCAGATTGTTCTCGACGTGAACGACGCGCCTCATCCCCGGGATGGTCGTGGTGACCGCCGGGTTCTCCAGGATGAATCTGAGGGCCAACTCGGGCAGCGACATGCCTGCGGGGACATCCGCTCGGAGTCGTTCCACACGCTCGATGGTCTGACGGAGGTTCTCGTCCCTGAAATACAGCGCCCGCCAGTCGCCCTGTGGGAACGTCACGTCGGGCGTCAGCGTGCCTGTCAGGCTGCCTTCGTCGAACGGCACGCGCGCGATGACGCCGACGTTCAGCTCGCGGCAGGCTGCGAACAGCTCGTCCTCCGGGTTCTGGTCGAAGATGTTGTAGACCACCTGGACGCAGTCCACGAGACCGGTCCGTAGCGCCCTGATGACGTTGGCCGGCTCCCACCGGTTGATGCTGATGCCGAAGGCCTTGATCAGCCCCTCCCGCTTCAGATCGTCCACCTCCCGTTGCCATCGCTCGTCCCCCGCCCACGCGTCGCTCCAGACGTGCAGTTGCTGGAGGTCCACGCTGTCGCGGCCGAGGTTCTCCAGGCTCTTCCGCGTCATCTCGCGAATGTATTCCGGCGGGAATACGTCGTCGAGGCGGTCGTCGGCGCGCGCCGGCCAGCGACCGTTCTTCGGCGGCACCTTGGTGGCGACGTAGACGCGCTCGCCATGCCAGCCGCGAAGGAGCTGGCACAGCAGGCGCTCGCTGTGGCCGGATCCGTATGCCCAGGCCGTGTCGAAGAAATTGCAGCCGAGGGCGAGCGCGCGCGCCATCGCCTGCAGCGACAGGCCGTCGTCCGACCCGCTCCAGCCCGCCATGCCCCAAGTGCCGTAGCCGACCTCGGCGATTGGCCAGTTCGTGCGAGGAAACGTGCGATAGCGCATAAGCGGAGGATTCAGGAGTCGGGGCCTATCGTACTGTTGCCCACTCCCGCATACGCCGCCACAACTCGTCCAGGCCTTCGCCCGTCACGGCCGAGACGGTGAGCGGAGATTCGCCGAATGCACGCAGACACGCCTGCGTGAGCTTCGATTTCTCGGACTGCGACAGCTTGTCCACCTTCGTGGCGACGAGCAGGAAGGGGAGGCCGAGCGTGTGAAGCCAGCGGCAGGCGTCTGCGTCGCTGGCCATGCCAGGGTGCCGGGCGTCGATCGCGAGCACGACCGCGCTGAGCGAGGACAAGGATGGCGCCGCCGGAACGGACGCGCCCGTCGACCGGTCGGTGCGGCTGGTGAAGTAGTGCGCGGTGATGGCGCTGAACTCCTGCCGGGCCTTGTCGCCGCCGCCCGCATGGCCGTAGCCGGGAAGGTCGACGAGATAGAACGACGCCGGGGTGCCGGCGGGCGTCACGCGGTAGATATTCGCCTGGCGCGTCTTGCCGGGAGTCGCACTCGTGCGTGCCACATCCTTCCTGACCAGCGCGTTGATCAGAGTGGACTTCCCGACGTTCGAGCGGCCCACCAACGCGATCTCCGGGCGCCCGTCCACGGGGAAATCCCGCGGCCAGACGGCGCTGATGACGAACTCGGCGGAGGTGATACTGCGCGGCATAGAGAAAAGGCGGGTCCTCCGACCCGCCCCGATCGCGGGCCTGAAGGCCCGCGCCACATCCGTCACAAGGAGCAGGACTCACTTCATTTCCCCGACTCCTGACTCCTGACTTCTGCCTCCCGACTCCCGACTCCCGAATCCTTCGTTAGTGCGTTCTCGTGTCGTCCACGTCTTCGACTGTCGCGGGCGCCGAGGCTCGGGCCGTGAGCGGGGGCGGCAGCGGCTCCGCCAGCGCGATCTTGAGCACCTCGTCCATCGTCTCGACCATGTAGACCTTGAGGACGTCGAGGACCGCCTTCGGGATGTCGGCCAGATCCTTCTCGTTCTCCCTCGGGAGCACGATGGTCCTGATGCCGGCGCGGTGGGCGGCGAGCACTTTTTCCTTCACGCCGCCGATCGGGAGTACCTTGCCCCGGAGCGTGATCTCGCCCGTCATCGCCACGTCCCTGCGGGTGGGCACGCGGGTGAGCACGGAGACGAGCGCCGTGGCCATCGTGATGCCCGCCGACGGCCCGTCCTTGGGGATGGCGCCCTCGGGCACGTGGATGTGCAGGTCCTGGCGGCGGTTGAAGTCCTTCGGGATGCCGAACTCCTCGGCCTTCGACCGCACGTAGCTCATGGCCGCCTGCGCCGACTCCTGCATCACGGTGCCGAGCTTGCCCGTGAGCATGAGGATGCCCTTGCCGGGCATCAGCGTTGCCTCGGTCACGAGGATCTCGCCGCCGACCTCGGTCCACGCCAGGCCGGTCGCGATCCCCACCTCGTTCTTCGCCTCGGCGACGGTCGGACGGAAGCGCGGCACGCCGAGGTGGTGCGTCACCCGCTCGGGGGTGATCTCCTCGCTGTAGCTCCTGCTGTCGGCCACCACGCGGCGCGCGATCTTCCGGCAGATCGATTCGATCTCCCGCTCGAGGTTCCTGACGCCCGCCTCGCGCGTGTAGCGCTGGATGATCGTGGAGAGCGCGTCGTCGGTGAAGGTGATGTTCTCCTTGGTCAGGCCGGTGCCCTCCACCGATTTCCGCACGAGGAACCGCTTGGCGATCTCGGTTTTCTCCTGCTCGGTGTAGCCCGGCAGCTGCAGGACTTCCATACGGTCGCGGAGCGCCTGCGGCACGGTGTGCAGCACATTGGCCGTGCAGATGAACATGACGTGCGACAGGTCGTACTCGACGTCGAGGTAGTGGTCCAGGAACATGTGGTTCTGCTCCGGGTCGAGCACTTCGAGCAGCGCCGCCGACGGGTCGCCGCGGAAGTCCATCGACATCTTGTCCACCTCGTCGAGCAGGAATACCGGGTTCTGCGTGCCGGCCTTCTTCATCATCTGGATGATCTGGCCGGGGAACGCCCCGATGTAGGTGCGGCGGTGGCCGCGGACCTCCGCCTCGTCGCGCACGCCGCCGAGCGAGAGCCGCACGAACTTGCGGTTCATCGCGCGCGCGATCGACTTGGCGAGCGATGTCTTGCCGACTCCCGGGGGGCCGGAGAAGGTGAGGATCGTCGCCTTGGGCTTCTTCACCAGCACGCGCACGGCCAGGAACTCGAGGATCCGCTCCTTGATTTTCTCGAGGCCGTAGTGGTCCTCGTGGAGGATCTCCTCAGCGCGCTTGAGGTCTCGGCTCTCCTTCGACTTCTTGTGCCACGGCACGGCGATCAGCCAGTCGAGGTAGTTGCGCGACACGGTCGCCTCGGCGGACATCGCGGGCATCGCCTCGAGCCGCTTCAGTTCCTGGGTGGCCTTCTCCTCAGCCTCCTTCGGCATCTTCGCCTGTTCGATCTTCTTCTTCAGCTCGTCGACCTCGTTCCCCTTCTCGTCCTTGCGGCCCAGTTCCTTCTGGATCGCCTTCATCTTCTCGTTGAGGTAGTACTCCTTCTGCGCCTTCTCCATCTGCTTCTTGACGCGCGACTGGATCCGGCGGTCCACCTGGAGCTTGTCCACCTCGGCCTCGAGGATGCCCGCGATGCGGTTCAGGCGTTCGAGCGGGGAGATGATCTCGAGGAGGTTCTGCTTCTCGTCCACGGACACGACCAGGTGCGAGGCGATCGTGTCGGCGAGCTTGCCGGGATCGTCCACGCGCACCGCGGCGATCATCGCGTCGTAGTGCAGGTTGTTCGACAGTTTCACGTACTGCTCGAACAGCGACACCACGCGGCTCATCGCGCTCTCGACGTCGCCGGCCGGGTCCTTCAGCCTGGCGACGATCTTGACGACGACGCGGTAGAAGCCCTTGTCTTCCTTCCACTCGATGGCCCGGGCGCGCTCCACGCCCTCGACGAGCACCTTCACGTTGCCGTCCGGCAGCTTCAGGCTCTGGACGATATTGGCGACGCAGCCCATCGTGTAGATGTCGTGCGGGGCCGGGTCGTCGATGGCGGCGTCGTGCTGGGCCGCCAGGAAGATCCGCTTGTCCTTGGCCAGCGCGTGTTCGAGGGCGCGCGTGGACGAGGGACGCCCAATCACGAAGGGCATCATCATGTGCGGAAAGACAACGACGTCTCGGAGCGGGACGATCGGGAGGGTTTCGTAGACTTCCATGTGTCGGGACTCGGGATTCGGGACTGAGGACTTGGGGTTCAGTAGGTAGGACGCCTGGTTCGGGCTTCTGGATCCCGGATTCGCCTGACTCCTGACTCCTGACTTCTGACTCCTGCTCCCTATCCCGCCTTCTCCATCAGGGTAATCGGCTGTTCCTTCGACTCGACGACCTCGCGCGTGATGACGCACTCCCGGATTGTCTTCTGGGCCGGGAGGGTGTACATCAGCTCGAGCATCAGGTCTTCGATGATCATCCGCAGGCCTCGTGCGCCGATCTTTCGGTGCAGGGCGGCCTCGGCGATCGCCTCGAGCGCGTCCTCCGTGAACCGGAGCTTGACGTTCTCGTACTCGAAGAGCTTCTGGTACTGGCGGGTGATGGCGTTGCGCGGCTGCGTCAGGATCTGCACCAGCGCCGGCTTGTCGAGCTCGTGCAGCGTGCCGACGACCGGCAGCCGGCCGACGAACTCGGGGATGAGGCCGTATTTGATCAGGTCCTCGGGCTCCAGCTTCTCGAGCGTCACGCCCACGTCGCGGGTGCGGATCGACTTGACGTCCGCCTTGAACCCGAGCGCCTTGCTCCCGGTCCGGCGCTGGATGATCTTGTCGAGGCCGACGAACGCCCCGCCGCAGATGAACAGGATGTTCGTGGTGTCGATCTGGAAGAACTCCTGGTGCGGGTGCTTGCGGCCGCCCTGCGGCGGCACGTTCGCCACCGTGCCCTCCAGGATCTTCAACAGCGCCTGCTGGACGCCCTCGCCAGACACGTCGCGGGTGATGGACGGGTTCTCGTCCTTGCGGCAGATCTTGTCCACTTCGTCGATGTAGATGATCCCCTGCTGGCACTTCTCGATGTCGCCGTTGGCGGCCTGCAGCAGCTTGAGGATGATGTTCTCGACGTCCTCGCCGACGTAGCCGGCCTCGGTCAGCGTCGTGGCGTCCACGATGGTGAACGGCACCGAGAGGAGCTTGGCCAGCGTCTGCGCGAGCAGCGTCTTGCCCGTCCCGGTCGGGCCGATCAGCATGATGTTCGACTTGGTCAGCTCGACGTCGTTCCGGTTCTTCGCCTGCTTCTGGATCTCGATCCGCTTGTAGTGGTTGTAGACGGCGACCGCGAGCTTCTTCTTCGTCCGCTCCTGGCCGATCACGTACTCGTCGAGGAACTTCTTGATCTCCTGCGGCACGGGCAGCTGCGACCGCGTCCCGCGGTTCTCGAACCGGTTGTCGTCGGCAATGATGTCGTTGCAGACTTCGACGCACTCGTCGCAGATGAAGACCGTGGGGCCGGCAATCAGCTTGCGGACGTCGTTCTGATCCTTGTTGCAGAACGAGCAGCGCAGGACCTCGGTGTCGCCGTTCTTCTTGACCATAATGAAGCAATGACCTGGGCGGAGTCGCCGGGCGCTACCCGCGCTGCCGGATGACCTCGTCAATGATACCGTATTCCTTTCCCTGCTCAGCCGACATGATGTAGTCGCGCTCGGTGTCGTCCTGGATGCGCTTCATGTCCTGGCCCGTGTGCCTGGTCAGGATCTCGTTCAGCCGCTCGCGCATCCGGAGGATCTCCCTGGCCGCGATGTCGATATCGGTCGCCTGGCCCGCCAGCCCCTGCATCAGGGGCTGGTGGATGACGATGCGCGAGTTGGGCAGGGAGAACCGCTTGCCCTTGGTGCCGCCCGCGAGGAGCACCGCCGCCATCGACGCCGCCTGCCCGAGGCAGTAAGTCTGCACGTCGGGCCGGATGAACTGTATCGTGTCGTAGATCGCCAGCCCCGCGGTGATCGACCCGCCCGGGCTGTTGATGTACAGCAGGATGTCCTTGTCCGGGTCTTCCGACTCGAGGAACAGCATCTGCGCGATCACCAGGTTCGCCACCGTGTCGTCGATCGGTGTCCCGACGAAGATGATGTTGTCCTTCAGCAACCGCGAGAAAATGTCGTACGCGCGCTCGCCGCGGCTGGTCTGCTCGACCACCATCGGCACCAACTGCATCTTGGGGACATTCAGTTCTGCTGGCATAGGTTCCGACCCGTCAGCCAGCCGCTCCCGCGAGATGTGGCCGGAGCGTGCGCCCGGCCGTTTCGCGTGCGTTGGCGTGATCTGGAGTGAGCAAAGGCTGGCAGTGGATCAGTCTCCCGCAATTGTAACACGCGACAGCAGGAAGTCCACGGCACGTTCCCGGCGCAATCCGGTTCGCAGGTGCTCCAGTTCACCGTCCTTCTCGAGTTGCGCGCGCACGGCCGAGGTTGTCCGGCCCGACCGCTCCGCGAAGCCCGCCACCTCCCGGTCGAGATCCTCGTCGCTGACCACCGACTTCTCGCGCCGAGCCACCTCGTCGAGCACGATCATCGCCTTCACCGCTTCTTCGGCCGGCCCGCGCTGGTCCTTCCGGAACGCTTCCCAGTCGATGCCGGCCTTCCGCGGATCGATGCGCTCCTCGACCAGGTGGCGGATGAAATCCTGGGTGCGCCGATCGATCTCTCGCTCGACCAGCACGTCCGGCACCGCGAACGCCACCTTCGCCGCCAGCGCCTTCAGCAGGTCGCTTCGGAGCGTCCGGTCTGCCTCCCGCGCCGCCTCGCGCGAGAGCCCCTCCCGTACCTGCTCGCGCAGCTTCTCGATCGTGTCGGTGTCGCTCACTTCCTTCGCGAGGTCGTCGTCGAGCGGCGGCACCACGCGACGACGCACCGTCCTGACCTTCACGGCGTACTCGACCTGCTTCGACTGCAACTCGGCGATCGCGTGGTCCGCCGGGTAGCGCACCGTGAACGTCTTGTCCTCGCCGCCCCGCATGCCCGCCAGTTGTTCATCGAACCCCGGCGGGTTGACCGCCGCGCCCAGTTCGACGGACACGTTCTCGTGCTTTTCGGTGGGCCCTGGCGTGCCGTCGTTTTCGAACAACCGCCGTTCCAGGTCCACGGCCGCGGTCTCGCCCGCTTCCAGCCCGCGGTCCTCGACTGGCTCGTAGCGCGCGGCGCGCTGGCGCAACCGCTCGAGCGCCTGGTCCACCGTCTCCGGTTCGACGGTGGCGGGGTAGCGCCGCAGGTTGACCTCGGCGTAGTCCCCGGGATCGACGGGCGGCACCGTCTCGAACGACGCCGTGAACTTCAGCGGCTGGCCCTCTCGGACGTCCACGTCCTGCACGTCCGGCGTCGCAATCGGTTCGACTCCTCGTTCGCGCAGCGCCTCATCCACCGCCCGGGGCACCAGCTCGTGGGCCACCTCGTGCATGATCTCGCCGCGGAATCGCTGCTTCACCACCGAGGCCGGCACCTTGCCGACCCGGAACCCGGGGATGCGCACCGTCCGCCCGAGTTGACGCGTGACGCGCTCGATTTCGGTGTCCACCTGGTCGCTCGGGATCTCGATCACCAGGTTTTTCTTCGTTTCGGAGACGTCGACAAAATCGCTCTTCATGGAGGTTATCGGCCGCAGCGAGACATGCATCAGCAAGAGGGGTAAGTACGGCGGTCCGCCTTCGCTCTTCGGGCTTCGGCGTGACCGGCTTCTTGGGTTGCCAGTCCTTCGACTCGCTTCGCTCGCTCAGGACATTCGCCTCGGTCTCTGCAAGGTTGGCTGGCCATGAGCGAGGGAGCGAAGCGACCGAGTCGAATGGTGCGAAAGGGGGGACTTGAACCCCCATAGCCTTGCGGCTACCGGATCCTAAGTCCGGCGCGTCTGCCAGTTCCGCCACTTTCGCAAGCGGGCCTTTCGGCCGCGGCCGTCTCGGCGCCTTCCGCAGACGACGCCGCCCAAACCAGGACCTTACGGCTACACTAGCACGCCGTTTTCGGCCGGGTCAATCGTCGCGGCGACCGACCGATGCGATCTGTTTCGGTTCGTCTTCGCCCGTCCCCTACGCCTTCTTCTTCGTGCTCACCACCCACAGATATACGCAGACCGCGGTGAACAGCGCGATCGACACGGTCTGCGAGATCGGTTCGTTGTCGAAGAACGGCGTCTTGATCTTGTCTTCCGCGTACCAGGGGACGAGGCGCAGGGCCGCGCCGACCATTCCGCCCAGCGCGCCGCCCGCCATGAAGCCGGAGGCGATGATCACGCCCCGCTCGCGCGTCGCTCGCCCGGACTCGCCGCCGGTCTTGTCGGCCCGCCTGTCCACGTAGTGCGCCAGCGCGCCGCCCACCAGCGCCGGCAGGTTCAGCTCGAGCGGCAGGTACATGCCCAGCGCGAACGTCAGCGCCGGCACTTTCAGCATCTCCATCATCACGGCGACCATCGCCCCCACCCCGAACAGCAGGTAGGCCACCGGCTGCTGGCTCATGAACCCCTGCACCAGCGCCTTCATGATCGACGCCTGCGGCGCGGGCAGCA
The DNA here is from genome assembly GCA_017883185.1 of Acidobacteriota bacterium. Lineage (GTDB taxonomy): Bacteria > Acidobacteriota > Vicinamibacteria > Vicinamibacterales > Fen-181 > FEN-299. The sequence continues at coordinate 4,919 of JADGOB010000087.1, read as the reverse complement.
CGGTCCGCACGTCGCCGGGAATCGCCTCGCCGAACTGGAACGCCTGCGCGAGGATGACGATGGCGATGCCGGCGGCCAGCGACGAGGCGAGCACGCCGAGGAACTTCACGCGCTCCTGCGCGGCCGGCGTCGAGCCGAGCCAGTAGCCGGTCTTCAGGTCGGTGATCGTCTGGCCCGACACCGACAGGGCGGTGCAGACCATGCCGGCGATCGCCATGACGAAGAACATCCCGGTCTGCCCCGACACCCCGAACTTCAGCAGCACCACCGACGAGATGATGATCGTCAGCATCGTCATCCCCGACACCGGGTTGCGCGCAGTGGTGGCGATGGCGTTGGCGGCGACCGATGCGAAGAAGAACGAGAAGACCAGCGTCATGCCGACGCCGACCGCCAGCGTCGAAACCGAGATCCCGGGCAGCCGCGAGAAGAACGCCGCGATCGCGACCGTGGCGACGACGACCCCGAGCAGGATGGTGACGACCGGGACGTCGCGGTCGGTGCGCTCGAACACGTCGGCGCCCTCGCCCTTCCGGAACGCCTTGAGCGCAATCGAGAACGACCCGGCCACCACGCGCAGCGACTTGATGATCCCGAAGATGCCCGCCGTCGCGATCGCGCCGACGCCGATGAACCGGACGTAGCCGCGGAAGATCTGGACCGCGGTCATCTGCGCGATCGGGATCGTCCCCGGATAGACCGCCGCGTCGGAGATGTGGCTGCCGATCATCCAGATGAGAGGCACGAGCACGAAGTTCGAGAGCAGGCCGCCCGCCACCAGGATCATCGACGAGCGGAGTCCCATCACGTAGCCGAGGCCGAGGATGAACACCTGCGCGTCGAAGCTGGTGACCATCCGCGCTTTCTCGCCCAAGCTCTTCACGGCCGGCAGGAACTGCAGGTCCACGTACTCCTTCCACACCTGGAACGTCGTCAGGAAGAAGTCGTAGACCAGCGCGATCCCGGTCGCCTGCAGCAGCAGCTTCGCCTGCGAGCCGCCCTTCTCGCCGGTGACCAGCACCTCGGTGATCGCCGTCGCCTCGGGGTAGGGAAGCTGCCCATGCATCTCGCGCACGAAGTAGCGCCGGAGCGGGATCAGGAACAGCACCCCCAGGCAGCCGCCCGCCAGGCAGATCAGGATCGTCTGCACTGGGTGCGGGTCGAGATTCAGGATGTAGAGCGCCGGGAGCGTGAACACGGCCCCCGCGACGACCGCTCCCGAGGTGCCGCCGATCCCCGTGAGGATCACGTTCTCGAGCAGCGTGAACCTGCGCTTGTACACGCGGGCCAGGCCGATCGCCAGGATCGAGATCGGGATCGAGGCTTCCATGACCTGGCCGACCTTGAGGCCCGAGTAGGCGGACGCCAGCGTGAAGATGATGCAGAGGAACAGGCCCCACAGAACCGAACGGCCCGTCGCCTCGGCCAGCGCCGCCTTCGGCGGCACGACCGGCACGTATGTCTCGCCCGCGCCGAGCGGCCTGTAGGCGTTCTCCGGGAGACGCGAGGTGTCGAGGCCGGCAGTGTTCGCGGTGTCGGCAGGCATCATAGCGGCGGATTCTACCCCAGATCTCGACTGGCCGGGACCCTCGACCTGCGCATCCTTGCAATAGGCGATGCGCACGGCAATACTGAAGCCGAGCGCTGCCGCCACCTGGCCGGCCGTTCCGCCCGTCACGTTCGCTGCTGGAGGTCTCCATGCCCGACCGCGAATCGCTGCTCGATCGCTTCTGTCGTTACGTCCGCATCGACACGCAATCGAGCGACACTTCTCCTTCGTATCCTTCGACTGAGAAGCAGAAGGACCTGCTCCGCATCCTCGTGGACGACCTGAAGGCCGCGGGGCTGGCCGATGCCGAGATGGATCAGTTCGGCTACGTGATGGCCACGCTGCCGCCCAATATCCCGCCCGGCCATCCGGCGTTCGGCGCGGTGCCGGCAATCGGCCTGCTCGGGCACGTGGATACCTACCACGAGGTGTCGGGCGCGAACGTCAAGCCGCAGGTCCACCGCCACTACGACGGAGGCGACATCGTCCTGCCCGGCGACCCGTCGGTGGTCATCCGGGCGACCGAGGAACCGGCGCTGGCCGCCTGCAAGGGGTTGACGATCATCACGGCGGACGGCACGACGCTGCTTGGCGCCGACGACAAGGCGGGCGTCGCGGAGATCCTCGAGGTGCTCTGGCGCTACCACGAAGATCCAGCGCGACTTCACGGCCCGATCCGCGTGGCCTTCACGCCGGACGAGGAAGTCGGCCGGGGCACGGAGCACTTCGACGTCAGGCGGTTCGGCGCGACCTACGCCTACACGGTTGACGGCTCCGGCGTCGCCGAGCTCGAGAGCGAGACCTTCTGCGCCGACACCGCGTTCGTCACGGTGAGCGGCGCCGACACCCACCCGGGCTACGCCAAGGGGAAGATGATCAACGCGGTGCGCGTGCTGTCGGACGTGATCATGGCGCTTCCGCAGCACCGGACCCCGGAGACGACCGAGGGGCGCGAGGGCTACTTGCACCCGATCAACGTGAGCGGGAACGTCTCGGAAACCAAGGCCCAGTTCCTGGTCCGCGACTTTGCCGAGGACGGTCTCCACGAGCTCGAGGCGACGCTGACATCCGCGGCTGCGTGGGCCGAACGGAAGTACCCGGGCGCGAGAGTCCATGTCGAGGTCAAGGAATCGTATCGGAACATGAGGTACGTGCTGGACCAGCACCCGCTGGTCACCGAGTACGCCGAGGAAGCGATTCGCCGCGCGGGGCTGACGCCGAAGCGATCATCGATCCGCGGGGGCACGGATGGCGCGCGCCTGACCTTCATGGGCGTCCCCACGCCGAACCTGTTCGACGGCAGCATGAACTTCCACGGCAAGAAGGAGTGGGTGCCGCTCGAGTGGATGCACTCCGCCGTCGAGACGATTCTCCACATGTTCGATGTCTGGGTTGAAAAGAGTCGGAACTGACGATGAGGAGTCGGGAACTGACGATGAGGAGTCGGAGCTGACGATGAAGAGTCGGAACTGACGATGAGGGGTCGGAACTGACGCGGGTCAGCGCCGTGACCGACTGACAACATCGACTCACAAGGATCATCGACTCACAGAGATCATCGACTCACAAGGATCATCGACTCACAGAGATCATCGACTCACAGGGATCATCGACTCACCAGGATCATCGACTACGTATGTCCTCATTGGCGCCCTACATGCAGTGGGCCAAGCAGCACGCGCGGCCTCGAATCAGTCTGGCGGGCAGCAACCTGCTGTCGTGCGAATTGAGCGACCTGCCAGGCGCCCGCGAGGCGCTCGAGTTCTACGGCGACAACGACAACGGCTACCGGCCGCTCGTCGAGGCCATTGCCGCCAGGTACGGCGTGAACCCCGAGATGGTGGCGACCGCCCAGGGGACGTCGGGCGCCAACTTCCTCGTCTTCGCGGCGCTGGTGAAGGCGGGCGATGAGGTGCTGGTGGAGCGTCCGGGCTACGACCCGTTGATGGGGCCGCCCGCGCTCCTCGGCGCGAGTATCACGAGGTTCGACCGGCGCTTGGAAGACGGCTACCGCCTCGACCCCGAGGCCGTCCGCGCCGCCATCACCCCGCGCACTCGCCTCGTCGTCATGACCAACCCGCACAATCCGACCGGCGTCCTTGCCTCCGAGGCTGCGATGGGCGAGGTCGGCCGCATCGCCGAACGTCACGGCGCCCGCGTGCTGGTGGACGAGGTGTACCTCGATAGCGCGGGCGACGGTCCGGTCCGTCCCGCGGCTGCCCGCTCGCCCGTGTTCATCACCACGAGCAGCCTCACGAAGAGCTACGGACTCGCGGGCCTCCGCTGCGGATGGGTCGTGGCCGATCCCGTGGTGGCCGAAGCGGTCCGGCGAGCCCGGGACATCGTTGACGGCACCGGCTCGTTCCCGGCGGAACGCCTGTCCGTGCTCGCGTTCTCGCTGCTCGATCGGCTGGCCGCCCGTGCGCGCGCCATTCTCGACGCCAACGGCGGCGCCGTCCGGCAGTTCCTCGCCTCGCGCGGGGAACTCGAGTTCGTTCTGCCGTCCGCGGGGACCGTGGTGTTCCCCCGAATTCGCGGTCTCGAGGACGCGACGCGGTTCATCGAAACGCTGGCGCGCGACTACGAGACGGGCGTCGTGCCGGGCCGTTTCTTCCAGGCGCCCGCGCACTTCCGTCTGGGCTTTGGCGGTCGCGCTGACGAACTGACCGAAGGACTCGGACGGCTGGGCGCCGCTCTCGACGGCTGGAAATAGACAGCGGCCAGGGCGGATGATGGTTGCAGCGCGTTTCTGGAGGTCCCCTGGAATCAGCCTCCGGCGCGGGCGATTGAGCGGCCGCCCGGGCCGAAGGCCGGGCGCCGTCTACTTCGCCGAAAACGCGTACACGGTCGTCGTCCGATACGTCTTCCCCGGCTCCAGGACCGTCGAAGGGAAGTGCGGGCGGTTCACCGAATCGGGGAAGTGCTGCGTCTCCAGGCAGAACGCGTCGTGCTTCTGGTACGGCACGCCCTTCCGGTTCTTGATCGTCCCGTCCAGGAAGTTCCCCGAATAGAACTGCAGCCCCGGCTCCACCGTCCGCACGTCCATTGTCCGGCCGCTCTTCGGCTCGATGACGCGGGCGGCCAGCGTCATCGTCTGGCCAGCCGGCGCGGCGCGCAGCACGTAGTTGTGGTCATATCCCACCGGCGCCGGCCCCGGCACCCTGTCGATGCGCGCACCGATGGCGGCCGGCGTCGTGAAGTCGAAGACCGTCCCCTTGACCGGCTTCAGCTCGCCGGTCGGGATCAAGCTGTCGTCCACCGGCGTGAACTGGTCCCCGGCGATCATCAGCACGTGGCCGAGGATGTTGCCGCTGCCGTCGCCCGCGAGGTTGAAGTAGCTGTGATTGGTCAGGTTGACGGGCGTGGCCTT
>JADGOB010000240.1 GCA_017883185.1 Acidobacteriota bacterium | reverse complement strand
CGGCCGGGATTCCCGCCGCGACCAGCGCCTTCCGCACGGCCTCCACCAGTTCGCGGTGCGTCGGGTTCAGGTGTGACGTCGGCACCAGGCCGACGGTGTCGGTCGGCTTGACGAGAGACAGCCAGGCGTCCTTCGACGTCTTCTGCCCGGTCACCCTCATCACCGTATCAGCGAGCATCCGGTCGAGGACCGGCAGGTTCACCCCGTGCGCGTCGTTGAGCGCCTCCGCATGGCGAACGACGACGACGCGCGCCGACTTCGGCGCGCGCCTGGGCGCCTGATCGGCGTGCTCGCCCGAAGCAGTCACGCCACCCACAGCAGCGGTCGTGACGGAGGCGGCACCCGCCGCCACCGTCACGGTCCCGACCGTTCCCAGGACGAAATCGCGCCGCGTGATGATGCGTCTGATGGTCATAGGATCCTCGTGACGGTTGAATCAGGACGTGGTCTTCGGGATGCGTGCCACCTCTCTCGCGGAGGCGGCCGCAAGCGTCGTCGCCTCGCGGGCTGAGGGTGCATCGAGGACGAGGGCCAGCGAAGCGCCGGTTGTTGCCCATGCCAGCCAGCCGTGCTCGAGTTTCGCGCGGCCTGCGGCCGCGGAAGCCTGAGAGGCCTTCTCAGGGACATACCCCTGCAGAAACTTCACCGCCGCGCCCCTGGCTGCGTCGGCGGAAGGGTAACGCACGAGCACGATCCGCATACGGCCTGCGCCTGTTCTGCTGCTCCTGTATTCCGTCGTCACGCCCTCAACCTGGGGCCCGAGATCGAGAAGGTCTTGTGAGGCCAGGAAGTACGCCGAGTTGAGCACCAGGTACGAGCGGAAGAAGCAGGTGCGATCGGGCCGCAGCAGGTACGGCTCCGGGACGGTCCCGCCTGTCGCCGGCGATGGTGCTCCTCCGGGCAGGACGGCCGTAACGGCCGGCACCGGCGGGTTCGGCCGGCCAGATGTCGCCGCGCGCGCCAGCGCGAAAACGGCCTCGCGCGAGTGGGGCGTTTCGCGGCTTGCGAGGATTCGCAGGTAGAGATCGCCCGACCACGCGCGCAAGAGGCCCGCACCATACAACGCTCGCTGCGGGGGAACGACCTGAACCCGCTTGTCGTCCGGCGCCGCTTCTCCAAGTCCAACCGGCTCGCCACCCCAGTCCGTGCTCAGCAGCCCGAACGCGTCGTCGGACGTCTGCATCCAGTAGAGTTCGACGAGGATCGTCCCGAGCGACTGGTCGACCGCCGTGTACTCGTAGACGTCGAGATGGCCGAACCGGTAGCCGACGTAGAGCTCGCCGGCGCCGTCCATGTAGTCAAAGATCGTCTGCGCGGTGATGCGCCTGGGCGTCTCCGGCCGGCTCCACGCCCCGGCCTGCTTCGGCAGGTTCATGGCTGGACCTCCTGTGGCCGCCGGCACGGCGGAGCCCGGCTCGGGTGACGCTCCAGTCCGGCCCTGCGCGGGCGGGCTCTCAGTCGTCCGAGAGCACGCCACCAGAATCAACACGAACACGAGCCAGCAAGGACCCTTCATGGCAACCGGCCAAAGTTTATATCATCGTCAGCACCGACTCCTCATCGTCAGTTCCGACCCTTCTGCGTCAGTTCCCGACTCCTCATCGTCAGTTCCGACCCCTCATCGTCAATTCCGACCCTTCATCGTCAGTTCCGACCCTTCATCGTCAGTTCCGACTATCGTCCCCATTGACGGCAGGGGAACCCTGATGGCTTACTCTCTGGCATGTCCGACGTCATGCGCATCCAGCCGTTCGCCACCCAACTCCGCCGAGTGCTCGTGGAATTCGAGCGCAGGCGCTCGATTTTCGATATCCCGGCCAAGCTCTTCGTCACGCCCACGACCTCGTTCGGCGTCCCGCGGCTGTTCGGCAAGACGCTCGCGACCCCCATCGGCCCGTCGGCAGGACCGCACACTCAGCTCAGCCAGAACATCGTCTCGTCATGGTTGTGCGGCGGCCGGTTCATCGAGTTGAAAACGGTCCAGGTGAAAGACGACCTGGTCGTCCCCAAGCCGTGCATCGACATGACCGACGAGGGGTACAACGTCGAGTGGTCCCAGGAACTCTCGCTCGACAAGTCGGCCCACGAATACGTCGTGGCCTGGGCGCTCCTCCACATCCTGCCGCGCGTGCTGGGCTGGGACGAGGGACGTTCGCCCGCGTGGGCCGGGCCGGGCGCCATCTTCGACATGAGCGTCGGCTACGACCTCGCCGGCATCCGGCACCCGCGCATGACGCGCTTCATGGATGTGATGGCCGACGCCTCGGAGCCGCTCGCCGGGATCAGGGCCACCCTTCGCCGCGAATTCCCGCAGTTCGCCGACATCGAGATTCCGTCCGCGATCGTCAACAGCGTCACCCTCTCGACGATGCACGGGTGCCCGTCGGACGAGATCGAGCGGATTGCGCGTTATTGCCTCGAGGAGCGCGGCCTGCACACCGTCGTCAAGCTGAATCCCACGCTGCTCGGCAAGGACGTCGTGCGGTCACTCCTGCGCGATGACCTGGGATTCGGTGAGATTGAGATCCCCGACTCCGTCTTCGATCACGACCTGAAGTACGACCGCGCCGTCGAACTCATCAGCGCGCTGCAGGAAGTGGGAACGGAAAAGGGCCTGACGTTCGGCGTGAAGTTGAGTAACACGCTGGCCATGAGCAACCACGCGGGCCGGCTTCCGGGCCACGAAATGTACATGTCGGGCCGGGCGCTCTATCCCGTGACGATGCGCCTCTACGACCGGCTGCTGCACCAGTTCGACGGCGACCTGCACGTGTCCTACTCTGCGGGTGCGGACGGTGTGAACATCGCGACGATCCTGTCGTGCGGCGCGCTGCCGGTCACCGGCTGCACGGATCTCCTGAAACCGGGTGGCGTCGCCCGCATGACGCAGTGGCTCGAGACGCTCGGCGCCGCCATGCGGGAACGCGACGTCACCACGCTGGCCGAGCTCTCGCGTGATCGGCTGGCGAACGTGCATGCTGCCGCGGACGAGGCATCGAACCATCCTCGGTACAAGAAGCATGCCTTCCCGCACGGCCTCCCCAAGGTGAAATCGGGGCTCGGTCTGTGGGACTGCGTGGTGGCGCCGTGCGTCGAGGCGTGCGCGGTGGAACAGGACGTGCCCGAGTACGCGTGGCTCATCGGGCAAGGCGAATACGATCGAGCGCTTGCGGTAATCCTTGCGCGCAATCCTCTCCCTGGTGTGACCGGTTACGTGTGCACGCACTTGTGCCAGACACGCTGCACGCGCAACGACTATGAGGAGAGCGTGGCGATCCGCGCGCTGAAGCGGATCGCCGAAGAGCGCGGCCGCGCGGAGTATCTGTCGCACCGGGCACCGTCGGCGGGACGCGCTGTGGCGATTGTCGGGAGCGGGCCGTCGGGGCTCGCAGCCGCCGCGTTCCTGGCGCTGAACGGCGTGCGCCCGACGATCTTCGAGGCGAGGGACGTCCCGGGCGGCATGATGCGCGTCGTCCCGCCATTCCGCCTGCCGTGGGAGATCATCCAGCGGGATATCGACCGGATCGTTGCCCTTGGCGTGGACATCCGCCTGAACACGCGGATTGCCGGGCCGCCCGAGGAACTGCTGCACCAGGGGTTCGACGCCGTGTACCTGGCCAGCGGCTTCCAGCGGGACGCCCCGCTGCGCGTGCCGGGCGTCGAAGGCCCCGGCGTCATGGCCGCGCTGCACCTGCTCGACCGCTCGCGCCGTGGCGAGCGAGTCGATCTCGGACAAACGGCGGTGGTGATCGGCGGCGGCGACACCGCGATGGACGCGGTCCGGACAGCGCAGCGGTTCACCGGCGCTCCTGCCACCCTGCTCTACCGCCGCACGCGGCAGGAAATGCCGGCCGCCGAGGAGGAACTGAAAGGCGTGCTGGAGGAAGGCAACATCCTCGAGGAACTCGTCGCCCCGATCGAGATTCTCCGAGAGGGCGGCCATGTCGTCGGCGTCATGTGCGTCCGCAACACGCTCGGTGATCCGGGCCCGGACGGCCGGCGCTCCCCCGTCCCTCTGCCTGGCAGCGAATTCACGGTTCCGTGCGACACCGTCGTCGTGGCCGTCGGTCAACTTCCCGAACTGGCGTTCCTCGACGGCAGCCGGGTGGCGCGGCACAGGGGCGGCGGCGTGCTGGTGGATGGCACGACGCGCTGCGCGGGTCCCGAGGGTGTCTACGCAGGCGGCGACGTGGTGATCGAGCCGGGCAGCATCATCTCGGCGTGCGCGGACGGGCGTGCGGCCGCCGAGTCGATCTGCGAGCACCTGTCGGTGCCGTTCGCGCAATCGCCCTGGCCGCGCCAGGTTCTTTCGGATGACGAGATCGTGGACGTCAAACGGGTGCGCGCGCGCCGGATCCCGCAGGTGAAGCCGGCGATGCTGCCGGTGACCGGGCGCAACGCCTTTGGCCTGATCGAATCGACGTTCACCGACGACGAGGCCCGCGCCGAGGGACGACGATGCGTGCAGTGCACGGCGTTCTGCGACAAATGCGTGGAGGTCTGCCCCAACCGGGCGAACTACACCTTCAGGATTACGCCAGTCCGCTGGGCGCTGCCCGTGCTCGGTGCGGTTGATGGCGGCGTCGGCGTGGTGGCTGCGGAGGATTTCTGTATTCTCCAGGACCGCCAGATCCTCCACGTGGACGACTTCTGCAACGAGTGCGACGACTGCCAGACGTTCTGTGTGCACCATGGCCGCCCGTACGCCGACAAGCCGCGGCTCTTCCTCGACGCCGACCTGTTCGCGGCAGAAACGAGCAACGCGTTTCGCATCGAGGGGGACGTGATCCGGCGGCGCGAGCAGGGACGCGAGAGCCGCCTGACGGTGCGCGGCGACACGCTCACCTACGAGGACGACGCGCTGCGCGTGCTCCTGACGCGCGACTGGCGGGTCATCGAGGCGGTCGCGCTCTCGCCGTTCGACGGCACCAGGTCGCTCGTGTCGGCGGCCGAGATGGTGGTGCTGTTCGACGGCATCCTGGCGACGCTGCCGTTCCTGCTGATCGAGTGACGAGGTCAGGGGCCAGGGATCGGAGATCAGGGCTCGAGGCTCACGGCTCAGGGCCTGCCCTGAGCGAGCGCCCTTCGATGAACTCCGGGCGGCCCGAGGCTCTCGAGGGCCGCAGCAAGTCGAAGGGCGGGATATAGCCGCGTCAGGCC
>JADGOB010000239.1 GCA_017883185.1 Acidobacteriota bacterium | reverse complement strand
GCCGGGGCAGAGGACCACGGAGTCCAGGGCCTCCTCCGCGACGAGTCGGCGGCAGACCTCGACCGCCTGGTCGGTGTCTTTCACGAGCACGCTGAAGAGTCTGTAGAGGTCCGTCTCCAACAGCGCCGTGTCGCGGTCTGGGTCGGCGTCAGGCACATGGGCGATAAAGACGGTGGTGAACGGCATGTGATCCTCCCTGTGTCAGTGGTCCCACTGCCGCGCAGTAACGGCGAGGGTGCGGGTCGACTGCGACGGCCGCTCCGGGGGCGCCGTCGTCTCCTCATCGGGCCGCTCGTCTGCTCGGGTCGTCGCGCTGCGGGGCAGAACCAGTATGGCACCGCGCGCCGCGAGGAGCTACGCTCCATCCCCGGCGACGACTTGAAGAAGCCGCGCCGCAGGCGGCGCAGCCAAGGGCTTTTCCCTCGGGGTGGATGTGCTGCGTGGCGTGACGCGTCCGTGGTCGCACTGGATGGAGGCCCCGGCTACAAGGACGGGGCCGGGGGCGCCGCTGAGAGCGGTAGGCGGCATCCGGCCGAGGGCTGCGCTGTGCGTACGCCCCCGTGGGCCGCTAGCTCAGTTGGGAGAGCGCTGACCTTGCACGGCGGAGGTCAGGGGTTCGACTCCCCTGCGGTCCACCATGGATTTGCAGGGAAATCGTGCCCCTCGAGCTCCCGGCGAGACCTCCAGAGAGTCCCGCTGCAACCATTCTGCAACCCAAATGCGTGCGTTCGGATGGGAGACGCTGAGGCTTGGCGTGGATCGCTGGCACACAGCGACGGCCACACAGGTGAGTCTCGGTCAACTTCTGCGTGGCCGGGCTTCCGGCAGCGACGAGCTACTCGGCGAAAGTGAACCCTTGCTCGCGGAAGAGCCGGATGGCCGCCTTGCAGGCTACGACGTCGTAGCGGCTGCCGGCGCCGTCCTCGAGCTCGGCCATGGCCGCGTCGAGCGGCAGGGCCGCCCGGTATGGACGGTGACTGATCATCGCCTCGACGACGTCGGCCACCGCGAGGATGCGTGCTTCCGGGAGGATCGAGTCTCCTGCAAGTCCCGCGGGATAGCCTGAGCCGTCGAGGCGCTCGTGATGCTGCAGCGTGATCTCGGCCACAGGCCAGGGAAAGGCGATCGGCTCGAGCACGTCGAAGCCGGCCTGGGAGTGCCCTTTGACCAGCTCGAATTCGGTCGCCGACAGGCGGCCGGGCCTGGAGAGGATCTCGGCGGGGATAGTGATCTTGCCCAGGTCGTGCAGCATTCCGGCGACCTGCACGCCCCGCACGCTCTCCTCGTCGAGCCCCATGTGCCGCGCGACGGCCGTCGCGAGTTCGCTGACGCGCCGTTCGTGGCCGGCCGTATAGGGGTCGCGCACTTCGATCGTGCGTGCGAGTGCCGCTATCACTCCGTCCGTGATGCCCTGTTGCTTGCTGATGCTCTCGAGGAGCTGTCGCTCGGTCTGTTTGAGCTCGGAGACGTCCGTGACCACGTGTACGCCGCCGACGACGCTACCGGCGGCGTCGACCTCCGGCGCGAACGTGACGCGCAGCCACCGGCCGTCCTGCTCGATAATGCTGGTCTCCACCTGCCCAGACCCGAAGGCACGCCGCTGCGGGCAGTCGGAGTGGTACTCGTGCGCGCCATGAAAGACCTCGTAGCAGGGACGCCCCACGATGTCGTCGAAGTCGCGGCTGGTCAGCACCGTCGTCGCGGCATTGCAGCGCGACACTCGGCCGGCGCGATCGAACACTGCGACCGAATCGCCCATGGCATCAAATGTCTGGCGCCAGTGCCTCGCGGCTGCGGCAAGGTGCTCCTCCGCCTGCTTGCCCTCGGTGATGTCCATGATATTGCCGGTGACGCGCACCACGGCGCCGTCCTCGATGACGGGGCGTCCGATCGTGCGTACCCAGATCCGCTCGCCGTTTGCGCGGTCGAGCTCGAGCTGCAGGTCGTAGGGTTCACCTGACTCCACGGCTCGCCGGAACGCCTCGGCGATGATCGGCACGCTCCCCGGCGCGTAGAAGTTGACGTCGCGACTGACGTCGTTGGGATCGTAGTCGGGCTCAACGCCATAGATGCGATACACCTCGTCGGTCCACGTCACGTGGGCGCCCTTGACGTCGTACTCCCAGCCGCCTGCGTGGCCGATCTCCTCGGCAAGGTCCAGCACGTCCTTTGCATGGGCCAACGCTTGCTCAGCCCGGACTCGCTCCGTGACGTCGTCATAGACTGCGACGATCTCGCCCGAGGGCAGTCGGTAGACGTAGTTCTCCCTCCAGCTCGAAAGACGCTGATCCTGGTAGAGCGCGGTCGGGTAGTCCTCCGGCTTTCCCGAGCGCGCTACACGGTTCAGCACGTCGAGCAGTCCGAACTCCTCGATGCCCGGGAAAGCCTCGGTCACCAGCTTGCCGACAACCTCGGCGTGGCCTCGTTGCTCGATGCGCTGCGAAGCGGCGTTGACGTCGCGGATCAGGAAGTCCTTTCCATCTGGAGTAGGCTCGTACACTACGACGCCGCTCGTCATGTGGTCGACCAGTTCGCGATACCGCCGCTCGCTGGCACGCAGGGACTCCTCTCCCGCTCTTCGCTCAGTGATGTCCGAGACGGCGGTAAAGAAGTAGAAGGGTGCGCCGGCCTCGTCACGCCGCAGCGACGTCGCCACATCCGCCCACACGATGGAGCCGTCCTTGTGCCGGTATCGCTTCACGAAGCGGGCGGCATCCCTTTCGCCGGCGAAAATCTGATCGATCTGCTTCTGCGTCAGCTCGATGTCCTCGGCCACAGTGATGTCCTGCCACCGGGTGTGTTCGAGCTCTTCCTGCGAGTAGCCGACCATCCGGCAGAAGGCCTCGTTGACATGGATCTCCCCGGTGGGCAAGGTGATCGACGTGCCGAGGGGCGAATAGTCGAAGATGTACTTGAACTTGGACTCGCTGTCTCGCAGCTGTTCCTCGGCCCGCTTGCGCTCGGTGACGTTGAGAGCCTGCATCACCACACCGATGATGTTCCCGTCGCTCCTGATCGGATCGTGCGTCACCGTGAAGCAGCGCCGCGCGCGCGCTTCCTCGCCGGAGAACGCTTCCTCGACGACCTGCTCGCCAAGCAGGGTCCGGTCGAGATTGGCCTGCGCCGCAAGACGGTCTTCCGCGACGGTCTGGTATTCCAGGATGCACCGGCCCACTTCGATGTCAGCGCCGTACAGCGCCTTCATCACCTGGGCGTGGCTCGTGTTGAAGCTCGTGTAGCAGTAGGCCGTGTCGACCGAGAAGATGGGGCTGTCGCTGCTCTCGAGGAGGCTCTCGAGGATGGCGGAGCTGATCTCGCCACGGCGCTTCTCGGCCGAGTGATCAGACATGGAGCGACGGGCTGTCGGACGAACGCCGGATGAAAGGTCCGGCAGTGGGACGCACTCTCGCCGCTGGCGCAAGCCTAGGGCGCTTACCGGATCTCGTCTCGAGCCCCTCTCATCGTCACCCTGTTGGGGACCACCGACCCCAATCGGTGTGCTTGGGCAGACCAAAGTCAACGACCGTCGGTTGCGGAGTCGCGCCCCTCCGGTGCTCCGCGGCCGGCTGCGTCTCGGTCGACTTTCTGCGTCTGGGCGCTGTCCCCTGCACGCCGAATAGTCGCACGCATGGACCCGCTCGTCGAATCCAGGAGCAAGGACGGCGGTTCAGACGCAGGCACCGCCTGGCCTGCCGGACGCCCGCCTGTTGTCCCACCCGATGCAAGGCTCAGTCACGGCGTGGCTGCGTGGCGGGCCGGGTAGATGCAACGCGAATTGGCGACCAGCCGCCCAGGCGCTGACCTGGGCGGCTGCAGAGGAGGGACCATGAGGCCAGACATCGTGCCGGGTGCGACCTTGCCCGACTTTGAGCTACCAGACGAGACCGGCAAGCGCCGCCGCCTTTCGGAGATCCAGGGCACGACCCGCTCTGCGTGGTGCTGGCCCGGGGGCACTGCCCGCGGCATGCCCACGCGCTGCGGCGTCACGAACCCGAGCCGACGCAGCGAGCGGCGCGGTGCGGCTCTCGCAGCGGGCACCAACGGCGCAACGACGCCCGGCACGGCGTGAGCCCTACAATGTTGGCGCTTGGCGAACGCTCTCGGCGCAACGGGCGTGTCTGCGGTGACGGATAAGGAGGGCTGCGTGCGCAGCGTGCGATTTGTCCTTGTGCTCTCGGCTGCACTCGCCGCTTCTCTGGACAAGACGGGCCACGTTGTGGAGAAGGTGAAGTCCGGCGCCGACGGCAAGTTCACGGTGAATCTCCCGCCCGGGCACTACACGGTAGCGCCGATAGCCCGTGGCGACGAACTGGTCATTCCGGCTTCGGCTACCGCCAATCCGGGCAGGTACGTGCACGTCAGGGTCACGTTTTCTGTCAGGTAGGCGGCTGGCCTCGGTGAGAAATCGCCGTGTGTCTGCGGCCGCGGCGCTCCGCGGGCCAGGGTCAGGGGAGCCAAGGGGGCTAACCGGGGAGGCGACATCTTGGAGGAGCCTGTGTTCAAGACCATCATCGAGCCGTTTCGAATCAAGGCAGTAGAGCCAATCAGACTCAGCACGCGCGAAGAGCGGACTGGCCTCATCTCGGAGGCCGGGTTCAACATCTTCGCCTTGCGCTCAGAGGACGTCATCATCGATCTGCTCACCGACAGCGGTACGGGGGCCATGAGCAGCGCGCAATGGGCAGGCATCATGCGCGGCGACGAATCCTATGCCGGAAGCCCTTCTTTCTACCGTTTTCAGGATGCCGTGCGTGATGTGATGGGTTTCGAGCACGTCATCCCGACGCATCAGGGGCGCGCCGCGGAGCGCATTCTGTTCTCGGTGATGTGCACGGCCGGCGACGTCGTGCCCAACAACAGCCATTTCGACACGACGCGCGCCAACGTCGAGTTCCGCGGGGCCAAGGCCCTCGACCTACCCTGCGAGGAGCTCGCGGACCCGGATTCGGACTTCCCCTTCAAAGGCAACATGGACGTCGGGCGCCTCGAGCAGACACTGGCCGAGCCCGGGCGTGCGCGGGTGCCCTTGGCGATGCTCACGGTGACGAACAACTCCGGAGGCGGTCAGCCGGTGTCCATGGCCAACGCGCGGGCCGTCGCCGAAGTCTGCCGACGACACGATGTGCCGTTCTACCTGGATGCCTGCCGCATCGCAGAGAACGCCTACCTCATTAAGCAGCGCGAGGTCGGCTACGCCGACAAG
>JADGOB010000086.1 GCA_017883185.1 Acidobacteriota bacterium | reverse complement strand
ATAGAGCGACACCACCTTCGTCCCGGCACGGAACGTCGGCTGCTGCTGACCCTTCGCGAGAATCGGGACGACGGCCAGGGCCGCCACCAGCCACACGAGTGCGCGCCTTGCTGAACCCATACTCTGAGCTTAGTCCTTCGATGCACAAATACGGCGACGTAATTGTGCCCTCAGGACTCAGCAACCCGACGGCCGACTGGCAACCGACAACTGACAACTGGCCACTGCCTGCTGCCTGCCTGCTGCCTGCTGCCTGCTGCCTGCTGCCGCTGTCCGCTAATCTCTGGCATCGGCCGCCATTCTCCGTATACTGTTTCAGCCCCCACGGCAGCCCCCAAGGCAAAGGAGCGATCGATCTGCTCCGCCTGGAACACGTTCCGCCAGGACATCGAGCTCGAGGTCGGCTTCACCAGCGAGGCATAGCATGAGGCGGCTGACTGTCGTTGTGGCCATCGGCGTTCTCGGGGTGCTCTCGCAGGCGCAGCGCCCTGCGCCCCCTGATGAGGTTGGCGCCCTGCGCGCTCGGGCGACGGCAGCGTTGTCGCAGACGAGCGGCGAAGTGCGCCTGGCGGGCCTCGAGAACCCGGTTGAAGTCATTCGGGATCGCTGGGGCATCCCGCACATCTACGCGCGAACGGTGCACGACCTGTTCTTCGCGCAGGGCTTCGTGGCGGCCCAGGATCGCTTGTGGCAGCTCGACCTGTGGCGTCGGATGTCCGAGGGAACGCTCGCGGAGATCGTCGGCCCGACTGCCGTCAACCGCGACACGCTCGCGCGGCTGCTCCGCTACCGGGGAGATCCCGCGGCCGAATGGCAGGCCTATCGTCCCGACGCGAAGGCCATCATCGAGGCGTTTGTCGCCGGAGTGAACGCGCAGATTGCCATCGCCACCTCCGCGCCCGATCGCCTTCCGCTCGAGTTCCAGCTGACCGGCAGCCGTCCGCGCCCGTGGACGCCGGAGGTGGTGATTGGCCGCATGGCCGGTTACGTCATGACCCGCAACGTGCGAACCGAAGTGCAGCGCGCCAGGCAAGCGCGATCGATGGGAATCGAGCGCCTCGTCGAGACGATCTCGCTCGACCCGCCGACAACGCTGACGGTGCCCGAGGGCCTCGACCTGGCGGACATCACCGATGAGATCCTCGCCCTGGCCAACGGGGTCAGCGAGACGGTGACGTTCCCGACCGCGTCCCGCCAGTCACCCGCCCCGCCCTCCCTCGAATTCCCGTACGAGGAGATCGGGTCGAACGACTGGGTCGTCTCGGGTCGTCTCTCGGCAACCGGCAAGCCGCTGTTGGCCAACGACCCGCATCGCACGCTGATGCTCCCGTCCCTCCGCTACACGGTTCACCTGAACGGGCCGGGATGGAACGTGATCGGCGCCGGCGAACCCGCCCTCCCTGGCGTCGCGGCCGGCCACAACGAGCGCGTCGCGTTCGGCTTCACGATCGTCGGCATGGACCAGCAGGACCTCTACGTGGAGCAACTGGACCCGGCCAGTCCCGATCGATATCTGTATCGCGGCGCGTCCGAGCCGATGCGCGTCGAGCGCGAGACGATCGCGGTCAGGGGCGAAGTGCCGCGCGAGGTCGAACTGCGTTTCACCAGGCACGGGCCCGTCCTCCACGTGGACCGCGCCCGCGGCCACGCCTACGCGTTGCGGTGGGTCGGAGCCGAAGCGGGCGGGGCCGGGTATCTCAGGTCGCTCGCCCTCGACACGGTCCGCGACTGGAGCGAGTTCCGCGCCGCCGTGGCGGGGTGGAAGGTGCCGTCCGAAAACCTGGTGTACGCGGACGTCGAGGGGAACATCGGCTGGGTGGCCGCAGGCCTCGCGCCCATCCGTCCGGGCTGGAACGGCCTGCTGCCGGTGCCCGGTCACGAGGGGAAGTACGAGTGGGACGGCTTCATTCCGCTGTCCGACCTGCCGCAGTCGTTCAACCCGAAGAGCGGCTTCATCGCGACAGCGAACCACAACATCCTGCCCGCCGGCTACTCCCGCGCGCTCGGATTCGAGTTCGGCGCCCCCTTCCGCTTCCACCGCATTCTCGAGGTGCTCCGCGAAGGTGTGGCGGCCGGGCGCAAGTTCACGGCCGCGGACTTCGAGCGCCTGCAGCACGACGAGCGTTCCGTCGTTGCCGCCGGCGTCGTCGGAGCACTCAAGAGGGCCGTGACGGAAAGCGGCCTGGCGACGCCGCGGCCCGGCGATGACGATACGGACCGCAGGCGCGCGATTGCGCTGCTCACGGCGTGGGATGGCTCCCTGTCCAGTAACTCCGCGGCGGCGGCGCTCTACGAGACCTGGCTGCCAGGACTGAAGGCTTCGATTGCTGTGGGCCTGCCACGGCCTCCATCGTCGGTGCCGGCGTCAGCGCCCGGCGACCAGGCGCTGTTGTCGCTGCTCGCCCGCAGCGGGCTGCGCGGGACGGTGGACGGGTCCGACCCATGGGTGGACGGCACACCGCGGTGCGTGGACTGCCGCCTGCCTGACGACGCAGGCGCGGAGACGCGCGCGGCGGTTCGCGCGGCGCTCACGGGCCCGTCCCTCGCGGAGGCGTGGCGCGACCTGGCAGGCCGAATGGGGCCTGACGCGTCCGGCTGGTCGTGGGGTAGAATGCACCGCGCATTTTTCGAGCATCCGCTCGCAACCTCGCCGGCGCTCAAGACCGTCCTGAACACACACGACGTGCCGCGAGGCGGCGATTCCACGACACCGAATGCCACAGGATCCGGCGCGCGCCAGACGGCTGGCGCGTCGTTCCGCGAGGTCATCGACGTCGCGGACTGGGACAACTCGATGACGATCAACGTTCCGGGGGTGTCGGGCCAGCCCGGGAGCCCGCACTACGCGGACCTCCTGCCGCTGTGGGCCGAGGGCCGTTACCACCCACTGCCGTTCTCGCGCAGGGCCGTCGAGTCGTACGCCGCCGATCGGCTGATGCTCCTGCCGGCGACCGGGCGCACGCCGCGATGACCGCCCCGATGTTCCTGTTCCTCGCCGGTGTCTCCGTGGCGCTCGCCGCCAGCGCCGGGGAGCGGAAGACGGGCAGCGTGGCCGACGATAGGCCGGATTAGCGGGGTCTGGGCTCGCGAGGTTCACAGAACGGCGTTCTCAGACACGGACCGCGCACGGACCGCGCCCGCCCCCCGGGCATCGTGTCGCCCCGGCCATCCACCACCCCGGCCTCGCGGGCGACGTGACGCAGGAAGCCGAGGACGGTCCGCACGTAGATGCCCACCATCCCTCGACCTTGCTCGGGATGGCCCTGAGCATCGTCGAAGGGCCACCGCGCGGCACAGGTCGTGATCCCACGCCAGCCGGTAGCGAATCCGATGCGGCAGCGTCAACATCCACGCCAGACAGGCTTCACGATCGCGCGCGCCTCGATGAAGAGCGTCCACGCCGCCAGCATGTCGTCGTTCAGGTAGACACCCGGGGAGTACCCGCCCTTCGCATCCCTCGGCACCCACACCCGGGCTTCGAGATTCACATCCTCTGGCCGGGCATGATCCGGCGTGTCATCTGCGAAGTGTCGAGCGAGCGTCTCCGCGCGCGCACCCCTGGCGGCCAGCGCGGTCGCGAGCGCGTGTCTGCCGAGACACTGGTCAATGAGAAAGACGGGAGTCGGGCTACGCCGCTCTTTCCCAGCGGATCGCTTCTTCGATCTGGGACGCTGGGCATTCATAGTCAGCCGCGATGTCCATGTTCAGATCGCCGGCGTTGAACCGTTCCGCGACCTCTGCCGTCGGAATGCGGGTCCCGGCGATCACTGGCCGTCCGAACGCAATCCGTATGATGTTGAGGATGTCGACCTCGAGCATCCCGGCCAGCATCGCCCTGGGGTTGAGGATGTACGCCTGGAAACGGAAGAGGCCCGCTCATCACAGCGCGCGACCGGTGGCCGCTTCACGCTACACCTCGATGGTGAAGCCCACCTCGAGTTCGATGTCCTGGCGGAAGGTGTTCCAGACGGAGCAGTACTTCTCGCGGGACAGCTGGATGGCGCGCTCGACGTGTTCGGGCAGCATCTGACCGGCGAGGACGAACTCGAGGCGAATGCGCGTGAACCGCTTGGGATCGTCGGCGGCGCGGTGACCGGTGAAGGTGGTACGAAGCGACGTGACCGTGTGACGGCCGCGCGTGAGGATGTGGACGAGATCGATGGCCATGCACCCGGCCAGCGACAGCGCCAGCAGGTGGACCGGCGTCGGCGCGGCATTCGCAGAGCCGTCCATGCCCACCTCGTGCTTCCCGACCTGGCCGGTGAACTGCTGCTCGCCGTCCCATTCCAACGTAGCCACGAGCGGCGGACGTGCGTCGGTCATCGAAGGCTCCTTGTCTTGGGGGCGGTCGCAGGGCCGCAACAGTATACGGCGAACGATGGCCAATGGTCGCCCGAGAACCGCTGAGGGTTTGCGCTGGACGATTCTCGACCGCGCGCAGACCGAAGAGGTGATAGACGGAAGGAGATACCGGTTGGTTCGCTTTCAGGGTTTCCAGGGGTTGTCGAGCACCAACTCCGGGTGCTCGCGACGAAACGTCGCGGCGACATAGCAATCGAAGCAGATCGGCTGCTCGTGAGCTAACGCCTGGGGAAGTTGCTCGGCCGGAACGTCAGGCCACGGCCGGGCTCGGCCGGACGCCTCCACGAGACCAGGCTTTCGCTCGAGCCAGTCGATTTCGCCGAGCGGCTTGTGGCAGACGACGCAGTCCTTGCCGACGTACCACTTCGTGACGACGGTGTGCACCAGGCACTCGGCGGGCGCGCGCTCGATCTGTGCCAGGCACTCGCGGGCGCACGACTGCTTCTCGGGCCAACGCGAGCAGTCGGAGAGCGAGAAGTGTTGGCCTATCGCCGCCTGCGCGGCGTGAATGTCCACGGCGGCCGGCGCCTTCGTTTCGGGGCATTCCACGATCCGCGTGCCTCGCAGCGCGAAGTAGCGGCGGCCGAGCCACGCGGCCATGAGAACGATGGCAACGACGATTGGCGGTAGCACCCAGCTCATCGGTTCCTCCCGGTTCTCTCTGGAGAAGGCGATCGCGGTCGCCCCTCGCTCTCCCACGGTATACAACGAAACCGCGGTGAAGTCACGGACCACCGCTCTGGTAAGATCCTTGGTCGAATGAACCCCGCCCGAATCGTCCCTTCAGGCGACCGGCCGTACGGCAATGCCCGCGGCACGAGGTCGGTGGCCATGGCCCGCCACGGCATGATCGCGACGAGCCAGCCGCTTGCCTCCTCGGCCGGTCTCGACGTCCTTCGACACGGCGGCAATGCCGTCGATGCCGCCGTCACCGCGGCGGCCGTTCTCTCTGTGGTCGAACCGACGATGACCGGGATGGGCGGCGACCTGTTCGCACTGGTGTGGGAAGGCCAGAACGGCCGCGTGCACGGGCTGAATGCGAGCGGCAGGACGGGGCGTGCCGCGTCGTGCGAGGCACTACTGAGGATCGGGCACGAGCAGATTCCCGCACGCGGGGCGCTCTCGGTGACCGTGCCGGGCGCGGTGGACGGCTGGGCGGAACTGCTGGCGCGCTTCGGCACGATCGGCATCGACCGCGCGCTTCAGCCCGCGATCGCGTTCGCACGCGACGGGTTCCCTGTGTGCGAGATCGTCGCGGGCCAATGGCACGACGTTGAACCGGCACTGTCGCAGGATCAGGCCGCCGCGGCGGTCTTCCTGCCCAACGGCCGGGCGCCGCGGGCGGGTGAGGTCTTCCGGAATCCGGCCCTCGGCCGAACCCTGGAACAGGTTGCGGCCGGCGGGACGGACGCCTTCTACCGCGGCCCGATCGCGCGCGCCATCTGCCGGCACCTTCGCTCGTCTGGCGGGTTGATCGACGAGGACGATTTCGCGGCCTGTCGCGCCGAGTGGGTGGAGCCGCTCCGCACGACGTTTCGCGGCTGCGACATCTGCGAGCTGCCGCCGAATACGCAGGGGTTCGTGGTGCTCGAGATGCTCAATATCCTCGAGGCCTTCGATCTTCGCGCGCTCGGGCACAACTCGGCCGAGTACCTGCACCTGCTGGTGGAAGCCAAGCGGCTGGCCTTCGCCGATCGCGACGAGCGCCTGGCCGACGCCGATCATGTCCCGCGTTCGGTCCTGGCGACGCTGACCTCGAAGGACTACGCGGCCGCGAGGCGGCGCGCGATCGACCCGGCGCGGGCCGCCCTGGAGGTGCACGCCGGATCGATCGGCCTTGCGGCGGTCGGTCGGCCAGGGTCGCGGACTCCGCCGGTCGGCGCGGGAGACACGGTCTACCTCACGGCGGTGGACGACGCCGGCAACGCGGTGTCGCTGATCCAGTCGCTGTTCGAATCCTTCGGATCGGCGGTCGTCCCGCCGGGCACGGGGATCGTTCTGCACAACCGTGGCAGCCTGTTCGTGCTCGATCCGACGCACCCGAATCACCTCGGCGCCGGCAAGCGGCCGCTCCACACGCTGATCCCAGCGATGGTCCTGCGCGGCGGCCGTCTCTTTCTCTCGTTCGGCGTGATGGGCGGCGACCTGCAGCCGCAGGGGCACGTGCAGGTACTGGTCAACCTGCTGGAATTCGGCATGAACGTGCAGGAAGCAGGCGAGGCAGCGCGCATCCGCCATTCACCCTCCGGCATCGCCGTGGAACCTGGAGTGCCGGATGAGGCGCGGACAGGCCTCGTGGCGCGAGGTCACCTCGTGATCGACACGCCCGGCGTGTTCGGGGGCTTCCAGGGCATCCTGATCGACCCCGAGTCGGGCGTGCTGATGGGCGGCTCCGATCCACGCAAGGACGGCCTGGCGATCGGGTACTGACCTGTGTCCAGGGATTAACCACGGAGGCCGCGAAGATCGTGACATTGCGGAGATCGGCGCCGGCCGTGTGGGCAGCGATGGTCTGAAGGTGATGGATCATGGTGGGGTAGAATGGACACTATGCGCGGGACTGGTTTTCTTGCACTGGCCCTGGCCTTCACGGTCGTGACCGGCGCTACTGTCGCCGCCAACGAGCGCTCCGAAGCGCTGCGTCGCGAGGCGTACGCGGCCGCTTACAACCTCGACCACGACCGCGCGAACGACTTGTTCCGGCAGGCGATTGCGGCGGACCCGACTGATGCCGCCGCCTATCGCGGGGCGGCTGCCGTCAACTGGCTCCGAGTGCTGTTCCTGCGCTGCACGGTTCTCGTCGAGGACTATCTCGGTCACATCACGTCCTCGTCCAACGTCGAGATGCCCGCCCCGCCGGCCGCGCTCGACACCGCCTTCCACCAGGACATCGATCGCGCGATCGCGCTGGGAGAGAAGGAAGTCGCAAAGCATTACAACGACGCGTCCTCCCACTACGATCTCGGCGCAGGGCTGGGACTGTATGCCTCGTATTCGGGCACGGTCGAAGGCCGGGTCTTCGGGGCGATGCGCATGGCGCGCCGGTCGTTCAGCGAGAACGAGATGGTGCTCGACCTCGATCCCCGCAAGAAGGAAGCGGGGCTGGTGCTCGGCACGTACCGCTACCTGGTCTCGACCCTGCCGATGCCGGTCCGGTGGATGGCCTACATCGTGGGGTTCGGCGGCGGGAAGGAAGAAGGCATCAAGCTCATCGAACAGGCCGCCGCCCACCCGAGCGACATCCAGACTGACGCGCGTTTCGCGCTCGTGTTGCTCTACAACCGCGAGCACCGCTACGCCGACGCCGTCAACGTCGTCCGCGGCCTTGAACGATCCTATCCGCGCAATCGTCTACTCGTCCTGGAAGAGGCTTCGACGTTGCTGCGGGCGGGGCGGCCTGCCGAGGCCGAGAAAGCGCTCGACGAAGGCGTCGTCCGGTTGCGACAGGACACGCGGCTGCGCATGCCCGGCGAGGACGGCCGCTGGCACTACAAGCGCGGCATGGCCCGGCTTCAGCTGGGCAAGCTGGCAGAGGCCGAAGAAGACCTCACGCTGGCCCTCGGCGTGAAGGACATGCGCGGCTGGGTGCTCGCGCGCGTTCGCGTCGAGCTTGGCAAGCTGGCCGACCTGCGCGGCGACCGGGCGAAGGCGCAGGGCGAGTACCGGGCGGCGCTGGCGCTGATCAGGACGTCGCCAGACCGCGAGGCGGCAGCCGAGGCGACGCGCCTGCTGGCCCAGCCGTACAGACAGTAGCGCCAGGGTTCCCAGCGAAACTCCGCCTAAGACAGATTCCAGGGGACCTACAGAAACTTGCGTCAACCGTTGTAATCTCAGCCCTGGAAGATGTCTAACGGATCCCGTTCCGTTGCAGTCGGGTGAGTATGGCAGCCAGAAAATGGATCCCGATTGTCGTCGGGATCGTCATCTTCGTGATGGTCGTAGGCGTGGGCCTGGTCGGGGGACTGATCTACGTGGTCTCTCGGCAGGTCAAGGTCGAGACGCTTTCGGCGTCGGGAGGCGAGCAGGAGTTCGAGCGATGCCTCGCCAGCATGGCAGGTCAGAAACCATTCATCGAACTTCCCGCCGACAACTCTGATGGCGAGGCCGTTGTCCACCGCGAGATGGCGACCAGGGACACGGGGTCCATCTCGACGCTCCACCTGCGGGTCTGGGTGCCACGGGAGAAGCGGCTGATCCACGTGGACCTGCCGTTCTGGATGATGCGGCTCACCGGCAACAAGTCGATCACGCTCAACGCCGGGTCGTTTCGCCAGTTGACGTTGAGCGTCACGCCGGAAGAAATCGACCGCCGCGGCCCGGGACTCATCCTGGACCATAAGAGCCCGCACGGCGAGCGCCTGCTGGTCTGGACCGAGTAGCAGGTCTTCAGATCTTCAGAAAGTCCCTGACTTTCAGCAGGAAGCCCCGCGGCGCTTCCGCCACCACCGCGGCCGCGGCAACACCCTCGCGGCTCCGCGCCAGCCCCGCCGAGCGCTCCGCGACCGCCGCGGTCACCTGCTCGACGACAGCGGGCTGCGCCAGGGCAATGCGCCGGAAGTCGCCGGCCGAGATCTCCAGCAACAGGCAATCGGTGACCGCCGTGACGGTCGCGGTTCGCGGCTGGCCGGTCAGGAGCGACATCTCGCCGAAGTACCCGCCCGCAGAAATAACGGCTACCTCGGTTTCCGACGGCTGGATCGCGACCCGGGCTCTGCCGCGGCCGATGACGAACATCGAGTCGCCCTCATCGTTCTGCCTGACGATGGTCTGACCCGCGCCGTAGAGCCGTTCGCGCGCGGCGCTCAGTAACTGCTCGCGGTCCTCCGTGGACAACGGCGCGAACAGGTCCACCGCGTCGATGTACCCGGCCCGCTCTGCCTGCGAAGAGAGAACGGGCGTCGTCTCAGGCGCGCGGTAGTTCACCTGGATCGGATACGGGATCTCGATACCGTCCCGACGGAACGCATAGTAGACGCAACTGCGGACCTGGTCACGGGCCAGGTCGTCGACTGTGTAGTCGGCCACCCAGAACTTGATTCGGTACGTGATCGAGGACGAACCAAAATCCACAACCACCACTTCCGGCGCCGGCTCCTTCAGGACCAACGAGGCGTCGCGCAGCGCAACCGCAACCACCGCCTTCACGTCGTTTGGCGGCACCAGGTAACTGGCGCCGACCTCGACGAAGAGGCGCGTCGAACTGCCCGGCTCCGAGTAGTTGGTAATCGCTTCCTTCGAGACGATGTTGTTCGGGACGCTGACCGCATCGCCGTTCTTCGTCTGGAGCCTCGTGGCGCGCCAGGTAATCGCCACGACCCGCCCCTCGAACGAACCGATCCGCACCCAGTGTCCGGTCCGGAACGGCTTCTCGACCTGGAGCGCGAGACCCGCAAACGTATTGCCCAGCGTGTCCTGCAGCGCGAATCCGATGACGACCGCGCCCACCGCGGACGTCGTCAGGAACTTCTCCTGCATCACGCCGGTGCCCGCGACCAGGAAAACCCCGATGATGATCGTGTCCTGCACGATGTTCGGGAAGTGCTCGGGCGTGCGGTCCACCCGCAAGGGGTTGACGGCGGTGACCACCAGCAGGGTGACGATGCCGAGGGCGAGGAGCAGGTGGGCAATCGAGAGGAACTGGGCGTTCGTGTCGGGTGCGAGGAGGCCGGAGCGCAGCATCCCGCCGAGCGCGAGATACACCGCGAACGACAGCAGGGCGAGGCGCAGCTTGCTGCGGATCAGGCGGTTGACGGTGATCACCCTCACCGCGAGCGTCACCGCCAGCCCTGCCACGCCGACGAGCAATTCCTGTGAGTGGATCACCCCGCCCCCCTGGTCGCTGCGAGGGCGACCAGCCGGTCGCCCCTACAGGCGTGTCTCCTGAATTCTGGCTCCTGAATCCTGCTATTTCAGGTTCCCTTCCTTCTTGAAGGCGTCGATGTCGGCCATCTGCACGTTCACCACGACGATGGCCGGATTCGATCCGCCCTTCGCATTGCGCTCGGTGTCCACGCCGCGCGAGGCGCCCGACCCGGTGACCTCCGCCGATTTCGCCTCCGTCCCGGTTGGCTTGAGCAGGCTGCCGAGGCCGAATCCCTTCTTCTTGGGCGCTTCGGTCTTCTCTTCTTCCTTGGCAGACTTGTTCGACTTGCTGCCACCCGCGAGCCCGGCCGAGCCGGCCTCGACGGCGGCAATGTCCGTCTGCGCCTTGGGCTTGAAGGTGATGAACTTGCGGTAGCGTAGCTCGAGCGTCGCGGCGGAGGCCAGCTTTTCCGCGGCGACCTGCTTTGCCAGGAGGTCCAGGCGCTCCTTCATCTCGGGGTGCGACGCGAACAGGCCCTGCTTCTCGGTTGCCGCCTTGTTGCGGTCGGATAGCCGCTGCAGGAACGCCTCCAGTCCTGCCGGGGCGTATCCGACCTGGTTCGACAGGCGCAGGCCCGCGCGGTCCGCCTCGAGTTCCTCGGCGCGGCCGAAGCCGGCCATCACCAGTTCGCTCGTCTTCTCGACGAGCTTGTTGAACACGGACTGGTTGCCCAGCGTCTCTTCGGCGCCCATCTGCACCATCTTCCCCTTCTGGATCGCCTTGACCGTGTGCTTCTCGGTGACGTGGATGATCTCGTGCGCGAGCACGCCCGCCAGCTCCGCCTCGCTGCCGAGGAGAGCGAGCGCGCCGCGCGTGATGTGGATGAAGCCACCCGGCGCCGCAAACGCGTTGACGCCGTCGGTGTCGAGGACGATGAACTTCCACGGGAGGCCGGGGCGCGAGCTGGAGATGGCCAGCACGGCGCCGACGAGCGTCACGTAACGGTGGACGGCCCCGTCCTGCACGACACCATAGCGCGCACGGACCTTGTCGCTGACCGCCTGGCCGAGGCGAATCTCGTCGCCCTCGGTAATCACGAGATCCCGCGCCTGCTGCGCGCGCTTCAGGATGCTCTGGAGCTGGCGGGCATCGCCGCCGCCCGCGCCCGCGGGAGCCGCAGCCACCACTCCGCAGGTGGCAACCAGCACGGCCATGCCGACGAGAAAGTTGCGTGTCATAGGCTCCTCGCTCTCGCGATCAATCCCCGGTTCACGATTCGGTCGCGACCGCCCGGGCCGTGGGTGGCGCTTCCCTGACTTCGAAGATGGCGACAGCCTGGGTCTTCCCCTTGACCACGACGTCGCCCAACGGACGAATATCATACCGCCCCTCGAGTCGCCCACGCGTCGCTTCGCTGATGATAATCGTCGTCCCGTACTGCTTGTTCAGCGACTCGAGCCGCGAGCCGAGGTTCACGGCGTCGCCGATCACCGTGTAACTCATGATCGTCTCGGACCCGATGTTGCCGGCAACCATCTCCCCGGTGTTGACGCCCACACCGATCGCCAGCGTCGGACGGCCTTGCGCCGCCCACGCCTGGTTGAGCGCCTCGAGCTCCTTCAGCATGGCCAGCGCCGCCTGCACGGCGTGCTCCGCGTGCTTCGGGTCCTCGAGCGGCGCCCCAAACAGCGCCATCACCGCGTCACCCACGAACTTGTCGAGCGTACCGCGATGCTCGAACAGGACGTGCACCATCCGCGAGAAGTACTCGTTCAGCTGCTGGACGATCTCCTCGGGCTGGCCCTGCTCCGAGAAGGTGGTGAAGCCGCGGATGTCCGAGAACAGCACGGTCATCTCGCGGCGCTGGCCGCCCAGCCTCGCCCTCGTCGGGTCGATCATCAACTGGTCGAACACGTCCTTCGACACGTATCGCGCGAAGAGCCGCTTCACCTGCCGCTTCTCGCGCCCTTCGACGAAGTACTGATAGGACACGCCGCCGAACGCGGCCAGCGAGAGGGCCAGCGCGGGTTCGACGACACGAAGCCACGCGCCCTGCTGGAAGAGACCGATGGCCGCGGCCGCCAGCACGACGGCCGTCGCCACGGCCACCGCCAGGCCAGGCCAGACGCCGAACCGCACGAGAGAGATCCCGGCCGCGAGCGCGCACAGCAGCAACGCCGAGGCCCCGGCCCATGCGGAGGCCGGCTGCATGAAGCGGCCGGAGAGCACGTTGTCGAGCACGCTGGCGTGTATCTGCATGCCGGGCATCTTGCCCTGCGCAAACGGCACCGGGATCAGGTCGAACAGGCCTGGCGCCGTCGTGCCCACGATCACGATCGCGTTGCGGAAGCGCGCCGGATCGACCAGCGGTTTCTCCCCGGCTTCGATTTGTTTCTCGGAGTAGAACAGGTCGTAGAATGAGTAGTCGACATAGGTGGGCCGCCGCGTCTTCGGGTCGAGGAGGCCCCCGGGATACCGGATCAGGGTGCGACGGCTTGGATGAGCGCGCCCGTCGTAGCTCGGAAGCTCGGCGTCGATCAACGGCACGGCCCGGTCGCCAATGTGCAATGCCGCGTCGTCGGTCCTGACGGCGGCCGGCGGAACCGCGTTCGCGATGATCGCCGCGGCAAACGGCAGCGAGGGCAGGTACTGACCGGCGCCTCGAACGAAGGGTACCGCCCGGCGAACCGGGCCGTCGGAATCCAGCACCACCAGATTGTGGCCCAGCGCGCGGCTGGCTTTCGCCAGCTCCGGGAAGGGTGGCGTGAGGACCGGCCGCGCCTCGACGCGGTCGTCCAGCCGGAAAGGCGCCTGCACCGGCAGTGCCTCCTGCGCGGCGCCGCCGGCCTCGCCCGCAACGTCCACCACGTGGACCACGTTGCCGGCACGCGAGGTGGCGTCCACCAGTGCGCGGTCCGATTCCTCGCCGCTCCACTCGTCCTCGCCAACCGTGAACGACCGCCGGTCGCGCTCGGCGAAGATGACGTCGTACACGATCACCCTGGCAGACGCGCGCGCGAGGAAATCCAGCAGTGTCGCGTGGACCATGCGCGGCCACGGCCAGCGACCGACGAGCGGCTCGAGGTTCCGCAGGCTCGACTGGTCGATGGCGACCAGGACGATGTCACGACGGGCCGAGGCGGGGTCGGCGGTCCACTGGATGCGCCAGTCGTAGGTCTTGCGCTCGATCGTCTCGACGAACGGGGTCAGTCCGGCGAGCGCGGCAATCAGGGCAGCCGCGACGCCAAGGATCGCGCCGATGAGCATCTTGCGCACGGTGTGAGAAGGGTAGCACGAACGCCTGTGGGGTGCCGCCCTCCGACCCGATGTCGTGGAGCACGCAGATGTGCGAGCGAACGACATCTACGGCTCGACTGTCCAGGGATCGAACAACGTTATTCCGGTCGCCTCGAAGTCGCTGCTGTTTCGTGTCACGAGCGTGAGCCCGTGAACCGCGGCAGTGGCGGCGAAGAAGGCGTCCATCGCGCTGAGGATGCGGCCCTTCCGCTGTGCCTCGGCACACAGTGTGCCCCACCGGTGGGCCACGTCGCGCGTGACATCAAGGATGCGGCCTTCGAACCGCGTGAGCACGTCGCCGGCCAGCCACGTGTTCAGCCTGTCCCGTTTCGGACCAGCAGCCAGCAGATCGATTCCTCGCTGCAGTTCAGCGATGGTGATCACACTGAGGAACACGCGATCCTCGTCGACGTCGGCCAACCACCGAACGACGCCAGGTTCCGGGTGGGGTTTCGCCCACTCGGACACCACGTTGGTGTCGAGCAGATAGTTCACAGGCCGATGTCCCGTGGCCGGTCCTTGGATCGCCGGATCTTGACGTTCGAACCACGAAGGGGAGACGCTGCGAAGAACTCCGCGAGATTGCCTGTGCGCTTCGCTTTTCGGTCCCACTCTTCGGTCGAGACGAGCACGGCCGTAGGGCGACCATAGCGCGTGATGAACTGTGGGCCCGATTCGATGGCCCGATCGATCACCTCGCTCAGCCGGGCTTTGGCGTCAGCGAGGGGCCAGGCGGCGGATGGGCGTGGAGTCATGTCGTGTCCTCCGGGTAATAGTCAATATAGTCAATATGACTATAACAGGATTCTCGTGTGTGCGCGAGTCAACCAGGCTCCCGATGTCGCTGCCGCCGCTGTGGCGGATCGTCCGCTCCAGGCTTGTAGGAGGTGAAGGAGAAAGGCTTGGATGGAATCTACCCCGCACCGGGGCCCGCGTAGCCGCAGATCCCCATCCGCGGAGAGTTGACGATGGGCCGCTGTAGGTATTCGTCGCACTCGTGGGACTCGGCGCACGCCGCGCAGAGGAAGCCCTCTCCGTCCGGCCCGTCACACTCGAGGCATACCCATGCGGCCGGCGCTTCGCATGCCGTGCAGGCGAAGCCAGGTGCTTCATTGTGGGCCAGCACGATGGCCGACTTGCTGGGCACGGCGAACGGAAGAGGCCCGACGAGAGACAGGTCCGACACGGTCGTGCTGCCGAAGTCGTAGCGGTGTTCGAAGGCAGTACCAGTCGCCAGCCGCAACTTGCCCACCTCGATGTGCATTGATTGCGCTCGCGGACGAGACGAGAAGATCGGTGGCGGCTCTGGCTGGGAGGTATGCCGGGTTGACCCGATGGCGAATTCACTCAGGTGATCGCAGCACTCGAGCCACGTGGCGCGCAGGAGCGCGTCGACGTCGGACAGCTTGGCGTCGTGGGCGATGGCGAGGAACAGCCAATAGGCCTTGGGCCGGCCGACGACCTCGATTAGAAGGCCTGGGACGTCCGGCAACCGCCGGCTGGCCGCGCGTTTCGCCTCGGGTATCGGCTGCGTGCACACACTTAGGTGTTTCCTGACCGCCGCTCGGGTCGCTCGGTATCCGCACCGCCCGCACTCACCTCTGGTCGCTGGGATTCGCATGGACAACGCTCACCGCTGAGTACCGCCCGCCCACCGCCTGTACGCCTCAATCCATTCGACGCCGTCCGGCGCCGGGTCCGGGAATGGAAGATCGAGAATCGAGACACGCTGACGATAACCCGCGCGGCTGCAAACGGCAACGATGCGTCCATCGACAGTCAGTTCGACGCGCTCGACGACCACCTCGACTCCGAGAATCTCGGTCGCAAAGGGCAGTGCCAGATGGTCCTCGAGCATGCAGTGGAACGCACTCGCCTTCTCGTCCTCGCCGTAGGCATCGACAAGAGCCTCCTCAATCAGTTCGTCGAGCCTGGCCGTTGATGCGGGCTTCGGCCGTTTCGTGTTGCCCCGTGCCGTCTTGGACGTTCGCGCCATCCTTGTTCTCCCTGGTCGACGGCCTACACGTGCCGCAATCAGTTCACACCCCAAGCCCTGCACGGAACCAGCGAAACGCGCCGCCAATGGGATGGAGGCTCTCGCCCTCTGCGGTGCGCCAATCGACTTCCGCCGCAATCATCTCTGCGGCGACGGGATCCTCCTCGAGCCTCCGAAGCGCAGGCTCGACGACCCGCCGGAGTTCCTTCGAGAAGTAGGCGCGTGCATCGAGGCCGGCCAGGTAGGCCGTCGTGAATTCGTACGGGACGAACGCGGCGCCGTGTTCGGTAGGAGCCAACCACAGTCTCCGTGGAGAGAACCTCTTGTCGACTCTCGAAGCGATGGTTCCTCAGAAGTAGCGAGCCGGCGGGCCCCCGCGCGCTTCCCAGCGCCCAATCCCA
>JADGOB010000238.1 GCA_017883185.1 Acidobacteriota bacterium | reverse complement strand
GGTGGGTGCGCAGCCATAGCGGGTCAGGTTGGCCGAGTCGGCTCGGCGGCGGGTCGGTTCGGGCGCGTGCGGCAGGGGCGTGAGGGGGAGGGCGGCGGCAGCAGAAACGCCTCTGCGGGCGCGGCCGCGCTTCAGGCGCCGCGGCTCTGATCGAAGTCGAAGTCCGGGACGGGCTCGGGGCGGTGCTTTTGTAGCCGCGTCGCGAAGGAAGCCGACCGCGGGACCGCAAGCTTGCGATCACCGCCATCCGCGCCTCGCACATCAAGCTGAGCAAGTGTGGCATCTGCGCCGCTGAGCAAGGTCGATTGCAGGCGAAAATGCATCGATTGCGGGGTGCTTGCTGCAAACAGCGGCGTCAGCTGATCGATCCGTTGGTCAATCGGTGTGCCATCAACCGAGACAACGACGTCGCCGATGCGCAGACCAGCCCTTGTTGCGCTCGAATCGACGATGCGGGTGATGACGAGCTGGTTCTCGATGAGGCGCGCGCCGGCGCCGATCGGCGCCATGCCGGTGAATGCGTAGAGCGCCGTGCTGCCGACGGTCACATGGGTGTCGTGGCTGTGGGCGGCAAAGGCAGCGATCGCCCGGGCGTACTCGAGCGCATCGTGAGCCTGCTCCACCTTCGGCAGTGCGGCCCGGAGTTGATCGTCCCAGTTCTCGCCAATGAGGGCCTTGTACGGATAGAAGAACCGGATGGTGCTCCACACTCTTGCGGCAGCCAGAATCCGATAGCCCGCGGACGGATAGGAAGTGCGCCACTCCACCGCCGTTGGCACCGCAGGCACTTTCTGCATCGCCGAGGTGTCACTGGACGTCTCGGAAAGGCGCACATCCACGTGCACGTGCTCGCCCATCTCCACGCGGTACGACTCGCCGGCTCCGGCGCTGCGCCAGCGGAGGCTATACGCTCCAGAGGTTGGCATCGTCGGCGACGGAAAGCCGTTGTACTCGAGCGCCCGTTGCGGCGACGTGGCAACCGGCGCCTCGTCGTGCAGGGCGTCCATCAACGCCGCCACGCGGCGACGATACTCTGCGGTCGTCGGCGCATCGGCTACCCGGACGGCATTTGCGGCAAACAGGGAATCCCACGTTGACGCGCGAGTTGCGACGGCGGGATGGAAGTAGTGTACTGCCGCGTCGAGGCGCGCGAG
Source organism: Acidobacteriota bacterium (assembly GCA_017883185.1). Taxonomy (GTDB): domain Bacteria; phylum Acidobacteriota; class Vicinamibacteria; order Vicinamibacterales; family Fen-181; genus FEN-299. Next base: position 4,066 of record JADGOB010000238.1, on the reverse strand, counting down.
CGCGACAAGCCGTTCGATCCGTTGCGACGCTGAGGGGAGCGATGCGAGTGCGGCGGCGACATAGGCTATGAGCATGTAGGAGTTCTCATGAACGGGAGAGGCGTATTCACTTCTGATGGCGTCTTGCACAGTTCGACTGCAGCAACGCTTGGTTAGGCAGTCGCTGCCGGTGGCGTGGAGTTGCTAAGCGTGTCGACCAGCCGTAGCATCGGTGGTATTGCACCGTCGGCTCGGGAGATGCGTGATGACGACGATCCATCACCATTTTTCTTGTTCGTCTCGGCCGCTCCACCCGCGCTTCGTGGCTGCTTGCGCGCTCCTGGCCGCGCTGCTGGGGTGTGCGTGCGGTGGTGGAGACAACACGGGACCATCAGCCTCCAACGGTCCGGTCGCGACGTCAATTGAGGCCAGTTCCGGAAACGGACAATCGGCCATCGCCGGTACGGCAGTCGCGACACCTCCGAGCGTTATCGTCAGGGACGCGCAAAACAATGCAATCAGCGGCGTGTCCGTGACGTTTGCCGTTGCGTCCGGCGGCGGGTCCCTCACGGGCGGGGCGGCAACGACCGATGGCAGCGGCACGGCGACCGTCGGGAGCTGGACGCTTGGTTCGGTTGGCGCCAACTCCCTCGCGGCGACGAGCGGAAGGCTTAGCGGAAGCCCGGTCACATTCACCGCAACGGGCATTGCGGGCCCGGCGGCATCGATCGCGCAGAACGCCGGCAACGGTCAGTCGGCAACCGTTGGCACAGTGGTGGCGATTCAACCGAGCGTCATCGTGCGTGACTTGGGCGGCAATCCTGTGGGCGGCGTGCCGGTGACGTTTTCCGTGACGGGTGGCGGGGGCGTGATTTCCGGTACCAATCAGACAACGAACGCATCAGGTATTGCTGTCGCAGGAGCCTGGACGGTCGGCGCATCAGCCGGCACCAATCTGTTGACCGCGACGGCCGCTGGACTGACTGGGTCTCCAGTCACCTTCACAGCCACGGCGACGGCGAGGGCAATCATCGTGAGCAACAACGCCGACATCGTCAACGGCAACGTGAACAGCCCGGCGCAGCTCATCGCGTCGCCCGGCCCTGATGGTATTTCGCTTCGCGAGGCGGTGCTCGCGGCGAACGAAGCACTACAGCCGTGGGACATCACGTTTTCGCCCATCCTCGCAGGCCAGAGCATCGGCCTGCTGGGTCCCTTGCCCATCATTGAGCGCGACAGTACCCGTGTTATCGGCGAGCTTAACTCGAATGGCGCGCCGGGTGTAACGCTCGACGGCAGCGCCGCCTGCTGCGAAGCCATGATGCGCGTTGGAGGGTCTGGAATCACTGTCTCAGGACTTCGATTCGCCCACCTGACCGACCAAGGCCAAGCCCTAAAGGTTGTCGTCGGACCTTATCGGCTAACGTTGACAGACCTGCGCTTCGAGGGGAACGTCTTTGACAATCGCCCGAGCGCGTCGAAGGCAACGGCGATATACCTGACCAGCGGAGTCTATGACGCCTTCACGCCCGGTCTACTCGCCAGAGTGACTATTACGGGAAATACGTTTCTCCATCTCCAAGGCGACGGTGACGCGATCCTCGTCGCGAGTGACGGAGTGGTTGACGGCGTGGATATCTCCTACAACACATTCGTCGACTGCAACCTGGGCGTTGAACTAGCCCACGCACGCGGCTCAAACAACGTGATCCGTGGCACCCGCATCTTTGGGAACTCGTTTAGCGGTTCGTTGAGCCCGTCGATAGACATGGCCACCTACGCAGGAACGGGTAACGTCATCGACTCCACGTCTATTTTCGGCAACCGTTTTGCCGGCGACCTCAACTGGAGCTTGCTAGCCATTGCTGGTGAGACGGGGTCCGTGGGCAACAGGATCTCTACGCTGTGGTTTGCGAACAACATCGTAGACCGCAGCACCGGCGGGCTCGGAATCCTCGGCGGCAACCAGGGAGCAACTGGGAATCAGATCTCCGACGTCCGCATCGTCAACAATACGCTCTACCGGAGCGGCGGCGTGACGTTGGGCGTCGATGGCAGTGGCTCGAGCGGCAATTCCGTTGTGGGGTTCGATGTGCGCAATACCATTTTCTGGCCGCCCGCGGCTGCGCCCAATAGTGACTTCCCCTACGGGGGGGTGGTCCCAAGCGTGGTTTCGTTCACTATTACGAGCATGGCGGGCTACACGGGAGTCAACGGCAACTTCGTGGCGGATCCGCGATTCGTCGCGCCGGACGCAGGCGATTTTCACCTGCAGGCCGGCAGTCCCGCTATTGGCGCGGGCACAGCGATTGGGGCTCCGACGACGGACTTGGCCTGCAATCAGCGCGTCGGCGCGCCCGATCTCGGGGCGTACGCATACGGACCCACAGGAAACGCGTGCGGCAGCACGGCGCGATTCCGGCCTTGACCTCAGCGGAGCCGCTTCGTACAGCCTGCGGGCAACGCCGACTTGCCGAGCCAGGGTCTGCTCTTCCACTTCGGGTGGCTCGGGGGCGTGTTGCCCGCCCCACGGACCAGCGCTTGCAAGGGCTCGTGTAGCGACGAAGCCTCGGCCGAGGGTGGCGCTGCGTTAGCTTTGCAGGAGGGAGAGGGCGGACTCCGACACCCCTTTGCGGGCGGGCCGTCTGCTTCGCCCCTCCCGCCCCTCGGCGTCCCGAGAAGGAGGGACCCGTGATCGGTACCGTCCTCTACTACGTCGCCGGCGCCCTCGCCGCGCTGAGCCTCGTGTTCCTCGTGGTGGCGATCCGGGCCTTTCGCGGTCGCCGTTGGCTCGGCTCCCTTGGAAGCGCCGGGACCGGGGCGCTCTTCCTTTCCCTGGCGGCCCTCGCCGCCACCCTCGGCGTCTCCACCCAGGGGTACAGGGCGCTCACGCTGGAGGAGGTCGCCGCCACCATCACCACCGTCCCGACGGGCCCTCGCGCCTTCCAGGCCTTCGTCGAGTTCGCCGACGGGCGCGACACCACGCTGCACGTGCTCGGCGATCAGCTCCTGGTGGACGCCCACATACTGAAGTGGCGCCCGCTGGCCAACGTGCTCGGCGTCCACACCTGGTACGAGTTGGACCGGCTGTCCGGACGCTACGTGGACATCGGCGACGAGCGGTCCATGCCTCGCACGGTCCACTCACTCAAGACCGCTAAGCCGCGGGATCTCTTCCTTCTGGCCCAGCGCTACACCCTCCTCGCCCTCCTCGTGGATACCGAGTACGGCTCCGCCACCTACGTGGAGGTGACGCGCCCCGCCCGGTTCGAGATCCGCGTGTCCACGACCGGGCTCCTGGCACGGGAAGTGGAAGGTCCGTAACGGGTCGCGACCCTCCTGCATTCCCGCCGCTGCGGGAGGCCGTCGTCCCTCACCCCGCTCACCTCGTCCAGTCCTCCACCGGGAGATCGGGGACGCGGGCGAACTTCCGGTTCTCCTGCAAGGGCAGGGGATCTGCCCCTCGTGCAACACCCGGCGCATAGCCCCACCCCACGCAACGCACGTTGCGCGGGGACCCCGGGGCCGAGCTCGCCGCCCACCTCACCGACCATGTCCTGCCGCATCTACCCGTGCGACGTCGCGGTAGGGACCCCGGTTACCCGGGGCCCCCCGCACAGAACCCGGCGTGCGGAACTACCGCACCGGGCTCCCACCTCGGGTCCTGGCGTCAAAGCGGTCGTTTGGCCAGGGATGTTGAATACGGGCCTTGGGTAGCCAGCGGTCCGCAAGGCGTGTGATACGCTGCCAGTCGGTGCGGTCCGTCTGGCTCCGGCGCCGAAGCGCGCGCCGCGCGGCGCGCGTGGCGGGACGCCGCCCCGGGCACCGGCGCGCTGCACGCCCTTCAGGGACGCCAGGCCGCCCAGTCCGCCCCCGGCATGGTCCACGTCACGTGGGTGCCATCGGCGTCCATGAGCTCGATGGCCACCGAGGGCGCGCACCGGCAGGCCAGGAGCTTCTTCCCGTCGGGCGAGAACGTGGCGTAGTTGTACTCGGGCCCGAGGAGCGGCGTGGGCGGGCCGCCGCCCCGTGGCACGATGAACACACCTGTCCCGCACCCCGCCGGCGCGTCCGGGCCAAGCACGAT
>JADGOB010000237.1 GCA_017883185.1 Acidobacteriota bacterium | reverse complement strand
TGCGCGAGGTCGACGCGCTGCGCAAGGAGAGCGCGCGATGATGATCCAGGACTTCGCCGCGTTCTCCGCCGTGCGCGAGGCCGGCCTCGCGAAGCTGCTTCCCGGCAAGCCGCGCATCACCGTCGGCATGGGCACCTGCGGTTCCGGCAACGGCGCTGAGGCCGTCTTCCATGCCTTCTCGTCGGAAATAGACGCCCGCGGCCTCGCGGTGCAGCTGGTGCCGGTCGGATGCTTCGGCTTCTGCGCCGAGGAGCCGCTCGTCACCGTCTGGGTTCCCGGTCGCCCGCTGCTGATGCTGCATCGTGTGCAGACGAACCACGTCGACGAGATCCTCAACGGCCTCGGCCACGATCGTCTTCCGCCGGCGGAAACGATCCTGTGCAAGATCGAGGCCTGGGACCACCTCACCGGCAACGTGAAGTACGGCACCGGCTACCCGGGCGTTCCGAACTGGAACGAGATCCCGTTCTTCGATGGCCAGGTCAAGATCGTCCTGCGCAACTGCGGACTGATCAACCCGGACGACATCGAGGAGTACATCGCGATCGGCGGATATCAGGCCCTGTACAAGGTCCTGATCGATCAGAACCCCGCCGCCGTCATCGAGCAGGTCAAGGCTGCCAAGCTTCGCGGACGAGGCGGGGCCGGGTTCCTGACCGGGAGCAAGTGGGAGTTCCTGGCGAAGGCGCCTGGGCCGGAGAAGTACCTCATCTGCAACGCGGACGAGGGCGACCCGGGCGCATACATGAACCGCAACGAGATCGAGTCGGACCCGCATGCGCTCCTCGAGGGCATGATGATCGCGGGCTACGTCACCGGCGCGCCCAAGGGGATCATCTACGTGCGCGCGGAATACCCCCTGGCGATCCTGCGCCTCGAGCGCGCCATCGAGCAGGCGCGGACGTACGGCGTCCTCGGCGACAACGTGCTTGGGCGCGGCTTCGATTTCGACATCCAGATGGTCGAGGGCGCAGGCGCCTTTGTGTGCGGTGAAGAGACCGCCCTCATCGCGTCGCTGGAAAACCAGTCGGGCCGGCCGCGGCCGCGCCCGCCTTTCCCGGCACAGAAGGGCCTGTACGGCAGGCCGACCAACATCAACAACGTCGAGACCTGGTACAACATCGCGCCGATCGTCTCCAAGGGCCCGGCCTGGTTCACCGAGACCGGCAGCGCCAAGAGCGCGGGAACAAAGGTGTTTTCGCTGGTCGGCAAAGTCCGTAACTCCGGCCTCGTGGAGATGCCGCTCGGCACGCCGCTGGCCAAGTTCATCTACGACATCGGCGGCGGAGACTCCGGCGGCCGCGACATCAAGGCCGTGCAGACCGGCGGTCCGTCGGGCGGTTGCATCCCGGCGGAGATGTTCGACACGCCGGTCGACTACGAGACGCTCGCGCAGATCGGCTCGATCATGGGCTCGGGCGGCATGGTCGTCATGGATGAAGACAACTGCATGGTGGACGTCGCCCGCTACTTCATCGAGTTCACACACTCGGAGAGCTGCGGCAAGTGCGTCCCGTGCCGCGTGGGCCTCGACAAAGCGCTGCGAATCCTGAATGACTGCACGCTCGGCACGGCCACGCACGAGGATCTCGAGACCCTCGACGAGTTGTGCCGCATGGTCCGCGACACTTCGCTGTGCGCTCTCGGCACGAGCGCCCCAAATCCTGTCCTCACGAGCCTGCGCCACTTCCGGCACGAGTTCGAAGACCACATCGTGGCCAAGCGCTGCCGCGCCGGCGTGTGCGAGGACCTGGCGCTCTCGCCCTGCGAGAACTCCTGCCCGCTGCACATGAACATCCCGCGCTTCCTACAGCTCTACAAGGAAGAGCGGGTCGAGGATGCGTTCCTCTCGGTCATCCTGGACAACCCGCTGCCCGCCTCGACGGGACGCGTCTGCCAGCACCCGTGCGACAACCGCTGCCGCCGCGCCGCCATAGACGAACCCGTGAACATGCGCGACGTGCACCGCCGGATCGCGGACGAAGTCTTCCTGTCCGACAAGTTCGAGACCATGGTCGGCCGCGTGCTCGCGTGCAAGCTCGAGCCGTCCGGGCATCAGGTCGCGATTGTCGGCGCCGGCCCAACGGGCCTAACGTGCGCCTACTACCTGGCCCTCCTAGGTCACAACGTAACCGTCTACGACTCGCGCCCCGCAGCCGGCGGCATGCTGCGCTATGCGCTGCCTGAATACCGTTTGCCAAAGGCCGTGCTGGACAAGGAAATCGAGCTGATCGAGCGCGTGGGCGTCAAGTTCCAGTTCAACGTGAACGTCGGCGAGGACCTGATCCTCAACGACATCGCGCACCAGTACGACGCCGTTTTCCTCGCGATCGGCACCTGGAAAGAGGCCTGGGTCTACATCCCCGGCACGGAGCTAACCGGCGTGATCCCGGCGCTACCGTTCCTGGAAGCCGTTTCGCGCGACGAGAAGGTGCCGACTGGGAAGAATGTCGTGGTGATCGGCGGAGGCAACGCCGCCGTCGATTCCGCACGCACCGCCCGCCGGCTCGGCGCGGACGTGACGATCGTCTACCGCCGCGAGCGCAACGACATGCCGGCCATTCCAGAAGAAATCGAGGCGGCCGAGCGCGAAGGCGTCAAGTTCGCCTATCTCGCCGCACCGCACCGCATCGTGGGCGACAAGGACGGCCGGGTCTGCGCGATCGAGGCCGTCAGGACCAAGCTCGGGGAGTTCGATACCTCCGGCCGTCGCCGCCCGGTGCCAACGGACGAAGTGATCCGCATGAAGTGCGACAGCGTCGTTCTCGCGGTTGGCGAAAAGGTGGACCTGGACTTCTGCAAGGCCTCCGGACTCACGGTTAAGGAAGCCGGCACGCTAGAGGTCGAACGCTACTCTCTCGAGACGAGCCGTGACCGCTTCTACGCCGGTGGCGACCTCATCACCGGAGCCTCCAACGTTTCCAACGCCATGGGAATCGGCAAGAAGGCCGCCCGCAACATCCACAAGCGATTGATGGAGCTGGAGCGCTTCCCCAACCTTCTCCCCGCCTTTGACTATGAGATGAAGCCACCCGAGACGCCGAGCGAGTTCGCCCGTCACGTCCCCGGCGAGATGCCCGCCGCCAAGCGAGTGCAGACCTACGCCGAGGTATCGGTCGGCCTAACGGCGGTGGCGGCGCTTGAAGAAACCTACCGATGCTTGCGCTGCGACGTCCGCAGCGGCGAGAGATAGGAGATCGCCTTGACCGAGAAGGTGAAGGTCCGCATCGACGGCGAGGTGATCGCGGCGACCGCCGGCCAGACGATCCTCGAGGTCGCGCGGGCCAATGACAAGTACATCCCGGCCCTCTGCTACATGGAGGGTCTCAGCGCGGTCGGCGCATGCCGGCTGTGCATGGTCGAAGTTTCCGGCGTGGCGCGCCTGGTGCCGGCCTGCACCACTCCCGCGCAAGAAGGCCTGGCGGTCGCCACCAACTCGCCGCAGCTCCAGTCTTACCGCAAGATCGTCCTCGAACTGCTGTTGGCCGAGCGCAACCACATCTGTGCCGTGTGCGTCGCCTCGGGTCACTGCGAGTTGCAGACGCTGGCGCAGGACCACGGCGTGACGTTCGTCCGCTACCCATACAACTACCCGCGACTTACGGTCGACACCACGCACCCGCGCTACGTGCTCGACCACAACCGCTGCGTGCTGTGCTCGCGCTGCGTCCGCACCTGCGCCGAGATCGAGGGCGCGCACGTGTGGGACATGGCCGGTCGAGGCATCCAAACGCGGCTCGTTTCCGAGTTGAAGCGGCCGTGGGGCGAGGCCGCGTCCTGCACCAGCTGCGGCAAGTGCGTGCAGGCCTGCCCTACCGGCGCGATGGCCGAGAAGGGATGGGGGGTCGAGGAGATGGCCAAGCAGCGGACCGTCGTAACCCGTCTGACCTCGATGCGCGAGGGCCAGTGATGGATAAGGTGAAGATTGGCACCTGCTGGCTCGACGGCTGCTCGGGCTGCCATATGTCGCTGCTCGACATAGACGAAGGCATCGTCGCCGTGCTCGAGAAGGCCGACATCGTGTTCGGCCCGCTGGTTGACGCGCAGGAATGGCCCGAGGGCGTCGACGTGGCCGTGATCGAGGGCGCAGTCAGCAGCCAGGACGACCTCAAGCTTGCGCAGACCGCTCGGGCGCGCAGCAAGGTCGTCGTGGCGCTCGGCGACTGCGCGGTGACTGGCAACGTGCCGTCGATGCGTAACGGCATCCCCGTCCGCAAGCTGCTCGAACGCGTCTACGTCGAGGGCGCGACCGTGCCATCGGTCGTGCCGACGGACGGCGTGCCCGCGCTGCTCAAGCAGGCGGAGCCGCTGCACTCGGCGATCAAGGTCGACATCCACGTCCCCGGCTGCCCCCCGAAGCCCAACGCGATCCTGTTTGTGCTGAGTGAGCTGCTCGAAGGCCGCGAGCCGGACCTCGGCTCCAAGCTGCGGTTCGGGTAGGGCAGGGCATGGCGACCAGGAAAGCGACATCGCGCGCCCCAATGGGTCGGGAGGTCGTGGCATATGCGCCCGCAGCGCAGCCGGCCGAGGCCAGGAGACCAGCCATGAAGAAGATCATGATCGAGCACGTGTCGCGCATCGAGGGTCACGCGCGGATCACGATCAAGCTCGACGACGCGGGGCAGGTGACCGACACGCAGTTCCACGTGACCCAGATCCGCGGGTTCGAGAAGTTCGTCGAGGGACGGCCGTACTACGAGATGCCGTCGATCACGTCGCGCATCTGCGGCATCTGTCCGGTGAGCCACCTGCTTGCCTCGTCAAAGGCGTGCGACGCCATCATGGCCGTGCGCATCCCGGCCGCCGCGGAGCATCTGCGCGAGCTGGTCCACTGTGCGCAGGTCGTGCAGTCGCACGCGCTGTCCTTCTTCCATCTCTCGGCGCCCGACCTGCTGCTCGGCATGGACTCCGATCCCGCCAAGCGCAACATCGCGGGGCTGCTCGAGGAACACCCCGACGCGCTGCGCGACGGGATCGCGCTGCGCAAGTTCGGCCAGCAGGTGATCGAGCGGCTCGCCAAGGAGCGCATCCACCCCTCGTGGATCGTGGCCGGCGGCGTCAACGCCCAGCTCGACCCGGAGGCGCGAGAGAAGACGCTTGCCGAGTTGCCCGCGGCCATGGCGATCGTGAAGCGTACGCTCGCGCTCTGGAAGAAGACTCTCGGCGGCTTCCCGAACGAGATCGAGTCCTTTTCGAACTTCCCCACGATGTACTGCGGCCTC
>JADGOB010000025.1 GCA_017883185.1 Acidobacteriota bacterium | reverse complement strand
GGGGAGCTGGAACTTGGCCAGCTGGCTCAGCGCATCTGCGTAGCCGCCGTAAACGGGGGGCGGGGGATTGAGCTGGACGCCGCCTGTGCCGGCCGTCTGGTACGAGCCGATGAGATCGACGCCCGGCAGGGTCTGGTTGTGCTGGTACCTCAGGCCGATGTCGCTGATTTCGAGGTTCCTCCTCGCGATGACCATGTCGGTCCGGTTCTCGAGGGCCGTGCGCAGCGCTGCCTCCAGGTCGATCTTCTCTTCGACATTGGTAGGCGGTCGGTCGACAGGATTCAGCCGGGCGTTCCAGAGCGGGTCGCTCGTGCCGTTGACGATCATCCGCTTGAGCGCGAGTTCCGACGTTTGCAGGTTGCCTTGCGCCGTCACCAGGGTCTGCTGACGCGTGGCTGCTTCGGCCTGCGCCGACACGATGTCGAGCGGCGCCAGTGTGCCGATCTCAACGCGGATCTTGTTGTCCTCGACCAGCTTCTGCGCGAGCGCCAGGGAGGTCTTCGCCGCTTCCACCGCCTGGATGTTGTAGACGAGATCCCAGTAAGCGTCCTTGGTGTTGGCCACGGTGTTGATGGTCGTGGCCCTCAGCGAGATGTCGGCGATACGGCGATTGATCTCAGCCGTCACCAGGGCCTGGCGGTTGGCGTCGATCGACCGGTTGCGCACGAGGGGCTGTGTGATCGACGCCTGCAGGCCGGCGTCGAACCGGGGATTGAGCGTCGTCAAATTGTTGTCGGTGGCCTGGCGGGAGTTGGTCCAGTTGACGCTGGCCGTCGCGCCCGTCCATTTCAGGGCCTGGGTGGCGCCGAAGTTGTACGTCGTCGTCTTCGTCTTGACCTTCGCTCCGCCACCGATCTGGCTGCCCGGCGCCCTGGTCAGACTCTGTTCGCCGATCGTCGACGAGAGCGTCGGGGCGTACACGCCGTATGCCTGCGCCAGCGCCCAATCCTGGAGCTCCGGGTTGAGCCGCGCCACGCTGAGATCGATGTTCAACTGCAGCGCCTTGGCCACCGCCTCATCCATCGTCAGTTCCAGGCCCGGTGCGTTGGGAGTCACGGCACCGGTCTGGGCTGGTGGCATGGTCTGCGACTGGGTCTTGGCCTGCGCCAACAGGTCGGAAACCGTCGCCTGTGTGACCGACTGGGCGTGGGGGGTTCCCTCAACCGCCAGCACGGCACACGCTGCGACACACAAGGTTCGAATCGGGCTGAACAACTTCTTCACGGATCTGCCTCCCACCTTCGGGAATTGAATGAGGGCGTAGCGCATTCTATCGATCGGTCGGGGTCCGCTCCGGGAGACGCCCCGGGCCGCGCTCCTTGTCGTGCGCCTTCTCGATTTCCGCCAGCTTCGTCCGCTGGTCGGCCGACAGCACCCGGCGCATGCGGAACAGCATCAGGGTGCGGGCCTTGCTCATCGAACTCCGGACCGCTTCCACCTGGTCGGCCTGCTTCAGGACCTGGACTTCAGTGACGTCGTTGCCGCTAATCAGGTTCGAGAGCTGCTCCTCGCGACGGCGCAGGTCGTCGAATATGTCCTTCATCTTCGGGAACGCCGTTTCGAAAATCTCCTCGATTCGCGCCGTCTGCTCGGGCGCCAGCCGAAGGTCGGCCTTGATCTTCTCGTCCTGCCACCATTTGGACCGCTGCGCGCCTCCCGGCGGCCCGCCCCGCTGGTCACCCCGCTGCCCGTCCCGCACCTGGGGTTCGGGCTGGGACGGACGCTGGACGCCAGTCCGATGCGGGTCTGCCGCAGCGAACGGCGTCAGCAACAGGCCCAACAGCACCGCTGTGACCACTCGCTTCATGAACACCCCCGACACACTCCTGCACCTCATTGACAATTACGACAGGAGGGGGAGGGACGTTTACCCGGAGGGCAGCGGGCAAACAGAGGACGCGGGGTCAGAATTCACCAACCGCGAGAGCCGTTCCACGACCATGCCGACGATGTTGTCCGGCGTGGAGGCGCCGGCCGTCATGCCGACGGACACGGGGCCCGTTGGCGGCAGCCAGTCGGTCTGGACGATTTCGGCGCGTTCCTTGACCGATTTGTGCCTGATCGTTGCGGCCGATATCAGCGCCGGCACGTCCGCGATGTGATACGTCGGCAGCCGGTGGGCGCAGATCTTCGCCAGGTTGGTGGTGTTGCTGCTGTTGTAGCCGCCAATCACGAGCATCAGGTCGAGGGCGTGCTCATCGAGCAGCGCCACCACCGCATCCTGCCGGTCCTGCGTGGCGCTGCAGATCGTTTCGAACGCGCGGAACCGCTCGTCCAGGCGCTCCGCTCCGTAGCGATCGACCATCGCATTCCGGAACATCTCCGCGATCTCGAGCGACTCGGACATCAGCATCGTCGTCTGGTTCGCGAGACCGATACGGCCCAGGTCGCGCTCGGGGTGGAAGCCCTTCGATGCCGCCGCCCCGAACCGCTCGAGGAAGGCGCCGCTGTCGCCGCCGTTCCGGATGTAGTCGCACACCTCCGCCGCTTCCGCCCGATTCAACACGACCAGGTACTTCCCGTTCGGCTGCTCGGTGGCCTGCGACGCCGTCGCCTGCGTCTCCTCGTGGTGAATCTTCCCGTGGATCACCGCCGTCTGGCCGTCGCGGGCGTATTGCCGGACGTTCTTCCAGACATTCAGCACCGACCCGCAGGTGGTATCGACCAGCGTGCACCCCTGGTGCTGCAACTGCTCGAGCAGGCGCACCGTCACGCCGAATGCCGGGAGGATGACGACGTCGCCGGCGCCGAGCGCCTCGATCGCGCAGCCAGGATCCGAAAGAAACTTGATGCCCAGCGCCCGCAACTTCTCGTTGACGTGCGGGTTGTGGATGATCTCGCCCGTGAGGTAAACGGCCTGATCGGGGAACCGGCGCCGCGTCTGGTAGGCGTAATCCACCGCGCGATCCACGCCGTAGCAGAACCCGAACTCCCGGGCCAGGTGGACCGTGAGGCGGCCGCGCTGATACCGGAAGTCGGCGGTCTTGATCGCCTGGACGAGCGTACTGTGGTAGTCGGCTTCCAGTTCGCCGGCAACCTCGTGCTTCAGCGAGAACCCTTTGCGATAGATCAGTTCAGGCATGGGGGACAGACAGAAGTCAGAATCCAGAAGTCTTCTGCCTCCAGACTTCCGCCGTCCGGATTCTGACTTCTGACTTCTGACTTCTGAATTCTATCTATTCAGTATACGTCAGCGGATGGCCCTGGCGAGAACGGTCTCCTGGCGGATGTGAGGCGTCAGCTGGTCGAGCGCCGAGAGCGCGGCGATGCGCTGGCTGTACACCGCCTGATCGATCTCGCTCAACATCGCCTCATCACGTTCTCCGGTCAACGTTGGCATCGGGCTGTCGCTGATGAGGGTCGGAGCCGCGATCGTCGCCTTGGTGGAGCGAACGACCGGCGCGGGGGACACCGACGGGCCGGTTCCAGTGTCGAGGAGCCGGCCAGCCATGACACCGACGAGGAGCCCGGCTGCGGCCGCCGCCGCCACCCAGCGGGCGATCGGACGACGAACCACCGACCGGTCGAGACGGGTCGTGCCCGCGGGGAACGGGATCACGCGGGACGCGTGGGCGGTTTCGGCCAGCGTGTCGAGGATCCGGGCCCGCTGCGCGTCGAGCCGGGACGGTGTGAACACTTCGTCCGCCTCGCTGGCTGCATCCTGGCGCAACCGCTCGAGCGGGGCGGTCAATTCGGTGTACCGCCACGTGCACGTCTCGCATCCATGCAGGTGCTGTCGCACGGCTCGCCGTTCCTCGGCATTGGCCTCTCCGTCGCCGAAGTAGAGGGCGATGAGCCGGTCATCAGCGGGATGAAAGCGATCCATTTTCATAGGTTCCCTCCGAGCAACGAGCGCAGCTTGCGGACGGCGCGAAACAGGTGCACGCGAACGGTCGATTCGTTCAGCCCCGTGATCGTGCTGACCTCTTTCGACGAGCACCCTTGGTAGTGGCACAAGAGGAAGATCGTACGTTGCCTCTCGGGCAACTTGCCGACGGCCGACGCGATCTGCGTACGACGCTCACGCAAGAGCAACAATTCTTCGGGCGAGGGACCGTGGCTCGGGACCGACTCGGTCCGCGACCGTTCTCCTTGTTCGACGTCGAGCGACGGGATCATCCACCGCGCACGGCGCCGGCGGGCTTTCTGCCGATCCAGGCAGCCATTGATCAGGATCCGGGTGAACCAGACCTCGAACGGGAGGTCCTCCCTGAACGACTCGATGTGCGAGAACACCTTCACGAAGGCATCCTGCACCGCCTCGTCCGCGTCCGCGGCGTCCCGCAGGAAGTGATAGGCGATCCTCGACGCCCGCCGTTGCTGTCGCACGACCAGGGCCGCGAAATGGTCTCGGGCGGCCGCCAGGTTCCCGTCGCGCACGAACGCCTTGACCTCGGCGGCAATCCGCGAATCCTCGTCGGGGCGGGTCAGAGCGGGCAGGGACACCGGCAGCGTTTCCACCGGCACATCCGACAGCGCGGTTTCCTCTGGTGCATTCTGCATGCGCGGATCTCTCGGTCCCCGGTTCTCTCCTGCCATGAACTACGATGCGCCCGGCAAAACGTTTACCGCCTGTCTTCATAACCCGGTCGAGTCGGAACCAAAGAGGCTCGTCCGGGTTGAGCGAAGAACCGCCGGGTGCCGGGGGAACGCTCGGCGGTTCTTCGCTCATTGTACGGGAATGGCGAGGGAGCGCCGAACGATTCCGGGCGCGACTTGCGCACACCACGGGCTGTTAGCCGTTGCGGGCGGCCGAGAGAATGCCCTGAAGGGCAGCGACGGCCTCGTGAAGAGGCTCGATCCCGGGGAGAGGCACGCCGCCGGCGAGGAGTGCCTTGCCGATCTGTTCGACTCGGCCGCCGGCATCGCCGAGCGAAGAAAAACCGAACATGGCGCCGCCGCTCTTGAGGGTGTGCGCCTCCCGCACCAGCCGCGTGAGCGACGCCACCGGGTCGACCGCAATGGCAAGACCTGACGCTTCCTCGGAGATGACAGAGACCCGCTCGGCGGCCGTGTCGAGGAACTGCGGCCGCATCCCCGCGAGCATCGCTTCGAGTTCGTCAGCCTGGTCGCTCATGCTATGCCACGTGCCGGCTAGCGCGCCGGAACGCCGCCCGCACACGGGAGACGAGGACTCCCGGTTCGAAGGGTTTGATCAGGTAGTCGTCGGCGCCAAGCTCCAGCACGCGACGATGTTCGTGCGGCCGTCGCGAAGCTGGTTCAGGCTCGCGTAGAGTCCCGTCGTCTTGCCCGATGCTGTGGGCCCGGTGAAGAGTATCAGCCCGTCGGGGAGCTTGAGCACGCGCGTCAACCGCTCGACGGTGGCCTGATCGTACCCGAGGTGCTCGAGGGACTTCAACTCGCTGGTGTCGTCGATGATCCGCATGAGGATGGCGGCAGTCCGGGGGTTCGCTTTCAGGCGACGACAGGCTTCGAGGCCATCCATCGTCGGCATCAGGCCGTCGAGGATCACGAGGTCCACGAGACCGTCCTCGAGCAACTGCAGCGCCTCGGTCCCGTCTCCGACCGACCGCACGGTGAAGCCCGCGCGCTTCAACGACACCTCCGACACGCGCCGGATGAACGGGTCGTCTTCGGCCAGGAGCACACTTGTCATCGCCACCATGCCATCTTGGGTGTCGCTACCACCCGCTCCAACGTCAATCGGCGGATCGTGAGCGAACTTGAACACAGGCGTGCGCTCTCGCGCACGGATCAGACCCTGGTGCCCCGTTCCTGACCAGACCAGGCCTCCTACCTGGAGCCGACCGTGGCGCCGGGGAAATAGTGCGCAAGGATGGCCGCGGGCTGGTCGCCCCCGGCCGCGCGGGCGATAGCCCCGGCCTGGCAGAGCCCCACGCCGTGCCCGTTTCCGTGTCCCTCGAACACCAGCGCATTGCCGCGCCGGGAGACGGCGAACAGCGTGCTCCGGAGTGACGTCGGGCCGAGGGCGCGCAGCAGCGCCGTCCGGAAGTCGGCACCGCGGACGACTCGCGGCGGCCGGGCATCGAGCCGGACGAACGCCGCCCGGCCGGCCGCGTCGTGCCGCTCGATCGCCACGCCCCGAAGCGGCCCGTTGACGGCGGTGTGCGGGTCTTCAGCGAGAATGTCCTCGAGGCGGGCCAACCACACCTCGAGGCGCCACGCCGGCCGGCGCGGACACGCCTCGTCTCTCGCCCCGACCAGGAAACTCACCCCGGTCCCGCCCCACACATCCTCCGCCCCGCTCGTGTGGCCGCCGCAATCGGCGTGATAGACCGGGAGAACCGGCCACCCATCCACCAGGAGGACGAGGCCGGTGGTCCGCGTCGTCGCTTCGCGGGCCAACCGTCCGATCACCGTGGCGGGCAAGGGACGGTAGACCTGGCAGTGGGTGGTGGCACAGAGGTCGAAGCCCTCGTCACGATGACGTCCGATACTGGCGAGGGCGAAGCTGCGGCAGAGGATCGCTTGTACGTCGCGGGCCCGTGCTGCTGAGGGTGGGTCGGCGTCGATCGAGCCCAGCTCGGCCGCCACGCAGCCCGCCACGTAATCCTCCGTGGCCACACGCTCGACGCCGCGACCTGACCGCACACGGAGTGTGCTCGCCGTCGGCGGACGAGCGGGAACGGTCGTCGGCGGCCGGGCCGGTGGGCGGAAGGCGCACGCATACAGCAGGGCGGCGAACGCGATAGCCGCGACCCACCGCATCGAACAAGGCGCCTGTTTCTTCAAGCTTCCATCCACGCCGCCGATTTCCCTGTTGGCAAGTGGTGTACCCATTTCCCTGCGCGACGCACGCGCACACCAGCGTGCGAGGGTGGAGAGTTCAATGACTTCCCAGCATCCGCTGCTTCTGCTCGTGGACGACAACGATCGGATTCTCGACGTCGTGGCCCGCTTTGCCCGGCGCGCGGGGTTCGACGTCGTCACCTGCGCCGGAGGCCGGCAGGCCCTCGAGCAGCTGCGCCGCCAGCCCGCTGACCTCGCCATGGTGGACCTGCGCATGCCCGACGTCAACGGTCTCGACGTCCTGCGTGCGATTCGTGAGACGGTCCCCGGGTGCGAAGTCATCCTGATGACGGGCTACGCCGGCATCGACAGCGCCTGGGAGGGCAACGTCCGCGAGCTTCGAAACGTCGTCGAGCGCGCGTGCATCCTGGCTGAGGGCGACCTGATCACCGAGCAGGATCTCGCGGTCACCCTGCCCGCCACGATCGACCCGCCCCTTCAGCTGGCGCCGCCGAGCTTTTCCAACGCGATGGTGCAGGTGACCGCCGAGCAGGTCCCCGCTGACGACGACACGGAGTCGCTGGCGAGCATCGAGCGCGACCACATCACGCGCACCCCGAGGCGCGCGTGCGGCAACAAGAAGGTGGCCGCCAAGATGCTCGGCCTGAGCTGACGGGCGCTATATCGCCGCCTCGAACGGCATCAGCTGGATGGGACGATCATCCGCCGGAAGCCGACTGAGCTGGTGAAGGCGGACTGACTGCGGGAACCAAGGGGGCGCCCCTTCTTCCAGGGCGTGCGTAGTGGGACCGCGTCGGCGCGGAGGGGACATGGACCGCGTGCTCGTCGTCGATGATGAAACCGGCATCAGGGGCCTGGTGGCCCAGTGGGTCGAGGGGTTGGGGTGTGCCGCGGTGGAGGCGGCGAACGCCGAGCAGGCGGTCAGGACGCTCGAGGAAGCGCCGTGCGACCCAGGCGTCGCGGATATCCTGCTCGAGACACCCGGTGGCGCCTCGCGGGACGGCCGCGCCTGAACGTCTGCCCCTCTGTTACCATACCGGCATGACTTGGGAGCCGGTCATCGGGCTGGAGATTCACGCCCAGCTTGCCACCGACACGAAAATCTTCTGCGGCTGCGCGGTTCGCGCGGGGGACCCGCCCAACACGCTCGTCTGCCCGGTGTGCCTTGGCCTGCCGGGCGCCTTGCCGGTGTTGAACGCGCGGGCCGTCGAGTTCGCCATCCTCGCCGCGCTCGCGCTCGGGTGCCGGGTGCAGCCCGTGTCGGTGTTCGCCCGCAAGAACTACTTCTACCCGGATCTTCCGAAGGGATATCAGATTTCGCAGTACGACCGGCCGCTCGCACTCGACGGCGCGCTCGAGTGGACGACCGGGGAGACCACGACGCGAGTGGGGATCATCCGCGTGCACCTCGAGGAGGACGCCGGGAAATCGATGCACGACGGTTTTGCCGACTCCGACCGACACAGCTACGTGGACTTCAACCGGAGCGGCGTGCCGCTCATCGAGATCGTCACCCGCCCGGATCTGCGGAGCGCGGCCGACGCGGCGGAGTTCTTCGAGCGGTTGCGGGCGATCCTCGTGGAGTTGGGCGTCAACGGGGGCAACCTCGAAGAAGGGCACGTGCGCTGCGACGCGAACGTCTCGCTCCGGCGGGCCGGCGACGGGACGCTCGGGACGAGGGTCGAGGTCAAGAACCTGAACTCGTTCCGCTACCTCGAACGGGCGCTGGACTACGAGATCGTGCGTCAGGAGGCGGTGCTGGAGAAGGGGATGCGGGTCGAGCACGAGACGCGACTCTGGGACGTCGCCACCGGCCGCACCGTGGTGATGCGCAGCAAGGAACAGGCGCACGACTACCGCTACCTCCCGGAACCGGATCTTCCGCCTCTCGCCATCGCTGCCGATCGGATTGAGGCGGCGCGGGCGAGGATGCCCGAGTTGCCGGACGCCAGGCGACAGCGACTGATGGTCGAGTTCGGCCTCTCGGACTACGACGCCGCGCTGCTGGCCGGCTCGGCGGCCGTTTCGCGGTTCTTCGAGTCCGTGGCGAAGTCATCGGGTCGTCCGAAGGCAGCAGCCAACTGGATGACCGGAGAGGTGCCGCGGAAGCTCAAGGAGTCGGGCGCCGGGATCGAAGAGGCGGGTGTGACGCCCGAGGCGCTGGCCGGGCTGATCGCGGTGGTCGAGGCGGGGACGATCAGCGGGAGCATGGCCAAGGAGGTGTTCGAGAAGATGTGGGGCAGCGGGCGCACCGCCGACGACGTCGTGCGTGGCGAGGGTCTTGCGCAGATCGATGACCGGGAGACCCTGGCCGCGATCGTGCGCGACGTCGTGGCCGCCAACCCGAAGCCGGTCGCGCAGTTCAAGGCGGGGAAGACGCTGGTGTTCGGCTTCTTCGTCGGGCAGGTGATGAAGGCCACTCGCGGAACGGCGAACCCGGCCGTCGTCAACGCGCTGCTCCAGCGCGAGTTGGAGCGGCAGTGAGGTGGCGTGAGGGTGTCGTGGTCGTCCTGTGGGCCGCGATCGCGGCGACCGTGCTGACGTGGCCGCTGGCGCTCCATCCGTTCACCCGCCTCGTCGCGCCGACGGGGCCCGGTGATCCGTATCTCAACCTGTGGATTCTCGGGTGGGACCTCGGCACGATCACCCGCGATCCGATCGCGCTGTTCACCGGTCGAATCTTCAACGCGAACATTTTTTTCCCCGCGGAACGCACCCTCGCGTACTCCGATCACCTGATCCTGCAGGCGCTCCTACTGGTGCCGGTCTCCCTCGTCACGGGCAGCCTGACGTTCTGTTACAACGCGCTGCTGTTCGGATCGCTCGCCGGGGGCGTGGTGGCGATGTACGCGTTCGCGCGCGCGGTGACCGGGTCGCCCGCCGGGGCGCTGCTGGCCGGGACGGCCTGGGGCTTCATGCCCTTCCACTTCGCGCACCTGCTGCACCTCCAGTTACAGTCGCTCTACTGGATGCCGCTCACGTTTCTGTGCCTGCACCGCCTGATGGCGGGGCGCCGACGGCGGGACGCGGTGTGGCTCGGCCTGGTCGCCGCGCTGCAGGCGATCTCGTCCGTCTACTGGGGCGTCATCGGCGCGCTCGCGCTCGTCCTGGGCGCGTGCGCGCTTGCCGCGGGCATCGGGCGGTGGAGAAGCGGGGCGACATGGCGGCGCCTGGTGCTCGCCGGGGTCGTTGGCAGCGTGCTCGTCGCGCCGTTTGCCTGGCCGTACTGGCAGGTTCAGCAGCGGGAGGGGTTTGCGAGGAACCTCTACGAGGCGTCGCAACATGAAGCCCTCGCGGCCAGCTACCTGCGCGTGCCGCCGGGGAATCTGCTCTACGGGAGGACCGGCCTGCTGCGGCCGCCCGCCGAGTCTGCCGCCAGTTCCAGCCGGCACGAGGGGCCCGAGCAGGAGTTGTTCCCGGGGTTCGTGCTGACGGGGCTCGCGATCGTCGGGGCATGGTTCGGTTGGCGTCGCGACAGCCGGCCGCTGGTGCTGGCGATGGCGGCGGTCATCCTGGCCGGCGGCATCCTGTCGCTGGGCCCGGACGGCGTCCGCTGGTTGTACTCCCTGCTGCACCGCTTCGTGTTCGGATTCCAGGCGGTGCGTGCGCCTGCGCGCTTCGGCGTGCTCGTCACGTTCGGCCTCAGTGTCCTCGCGGCGCTCGGAGTCGGTGAACTCCTTCGTACTTCGACTCGCCATTACGGCCACGATCGGTTTTCGGCGCACGTGGCCGGTTGTGCTCGCTCAGCACGAAGTCCTGAGGGCACAAATACGTCGCCGTGTTTGTGCATCGAAGGGCTTCGTCGCCGAACCGCCGTCGTGCCGGCGCGCCGTGGCGTCTTGACGGCCTGGCCGTTCGCCATGATCGCGCTCGCCGGGCTCGAATACGTCAACGTCCCGCTCCCGACCGTCGCGGCCCCGCCGCGGGCGACGGCGGTGGGGCAGTGGCTGGCCGGCGAGCCGGGTGCCGGCGCGGTCCTTCACCTGCCGCTCGACCCGGATCTGGGCAACACGCCGGCGATGGTGCGCTCCCTCGAGCATCGGCGGCCGATCGTCAACGGCTACAGCGGCCAGCGCCCCGCCTTCTTCATGGGCCTCGTGGACACGCTGAACCAGGTGCCCTCTGCGGACGCGCTGTGGACGCTGCGGGATCTCAACGTGCGATTCGTCGTGACTCCGAGCCCTCTGGCCATGTCGGCCGACGGTCCCCTCGTGGAGCGTGCGAGGCTTGGAGGGGAGACGATCTACGAACTGCGCTGGACGCCCGACGCTGAAGCGGCGATGCCGCGTCCCGAACTGCCGGCGCCGCCCGCCGCCGGGCCGCTGCCGTTTCCATCGCGTGAGAGAGCGGTCTATCGGGTGATGTGGCTCAGCGGGGCCGCCGTGGGGGTGGCCGCGGGGCAGGCCACGTTCACCGCCTCGACAGCCGGCGACACCGGGCTCCCACTCCCGTCCGCCGACGCCGCGCGCCACTTCGCGGTGGAGGTCGAGACCGCGAACTGGGTAGCCCGCTTCTTCGAAGCGCGCGACCGCATCGAGACCTGGACGGACGCCTCGCTGCTCCCGGTCCGACAGGAACAGCACTTGCGCGAGGGGCGCCGCGTCGTGGATCGGGCCACGCGGTTCGACCCGGCGGCCCGAACCGTCACGATCGGCGAAGGGCCGGCGCTGCCGCTGCCTCGCGGCGCGCGCGACGGGCTGAGCGCGTTCTACTACGCGCGGGCGCTACCGCTCGCGGCCGGGTACACCGCCCGGTTCCCGGTGGTCGAAGGCAGCCGTAGTTACGTGGTGGAGTTGACTGTCGAACGCGTGGAACAGATTGCGCACGCGGGTGGCCAGGTGGACGCGTTCCGTGTCAGCCCGCGCCTGTCGTCCTCGGGCGGCCGTGCTCCCAGCGTGCGGACGACGCTGTGGATCAGTGCCGACGCGCGGCGAGTTCCGCTGGTACTGGAGATCGAGACCGGTTTCGGATTGTTCCGGGCCGAACTCGATCGGTACGAGGCCAGGTAGGCACCGAGCGCCAGGCCGCCTGCAGGCCGGCCGGTCCGTGACGCCGTGCTATACTCGGCGGCGCCTGCATGTCGTTGTCCCGGGCATGCCCGGGGCGGCAGTCGAACGAGCCACCGTGATCGAAATCGAAGGGCTCTCGAAGCTCTACGCTCGCGACGTCTTTGCGCTCGACGACATCACCCTTCATGTCGACCGGGGAGAGTTCGCCTTCCTGACGGGCGCCAGCGGCGCGGGGAAGACGACGCTGCTCCGCATCTTGCTGCGGCAGGAAATGCCGACCGGCGGGCACGTCAAGGTAGACGGCCGCGACCTGGCCGCGCTCGCGCCGGCCGACGTCCAGGCCTACCGCCGGGCGGTGGGGTTCGTCTTCCAGGACTTCAAGCTCATTCCGCGCAAGACCGTGTTCGAGAATGTGATGTTCGCCCTGCGCATCCTCGGCGTACCCGACGTGCAGCAGCGCCGGCGGACGTTCCAGGTGCTCAAGTGGGTGGGCCTGCAGCACCGCGCCAACGCCTATCCCGTCGAACTGTCGGGCGGCGAGCAGCAGCGCGTGGGCATCGCGCGGGCGCTGGTGAACGAGCCGGTGCTGGTGCTCGCGGATGAGCCGACGGGGAACCTCGACCCCGACCTCGCGCTCGACATCATGAACCTGTTCCGGGAGATCAACGGCACGGGCACGACCGTCCTCGTGGCGACGCATGACCGTGAATTGATTCGGCACGTCGGACGCCGGGCGATCACGCTCGACCACGGCCGACTCGTGGAGACGGCATGACCGGCGGGGGTGGCGCGTGATCGGCGGCCTGAAGTACTTCCTCTCCGAGGCGTGTCTCAGCCTGTGGCGCGGTCGCCGTTCCAGCGTCCTGTCCATCCTCACGATCACGATCGCGCTTTTCGTGCTCGGCTTGTTCCTGCTCCTCAGCGCGAACCTCGAGCGCACGGTGAGCGAGTGGAGCCGATCGGCCGAGTTCTCCGTCTACCTCCGCGACGAAGCCACGCCGGTCGAGCGCGGCGCGGTCGAACGGGCGCTCCGGGCCGATGCCTCAATCGCCGGTGTGGACGTCGTAACGAAAGAGGCGGCGCTCGCCAGGTTCAGGCGCGATTTCCCCGAACTGGCGCCCGCGACGGCCGGCGCTCCGGGCAATCCGTTTCCGGCGTCGTTCGAGGTCAGGCTGGGTTCGTCCGCGGTCAACGCCTCTGCCCTCGAGACGCTCGCGACACGCCTGCGGACGATGTCCGGCGTGGCTGACGTTCGATACGACCGCCAATGGCTGGACCGGTTCGCGTCGCTCATCGTGTTCATCCGGTGGGCGGGCCTCTCGCTGGCGGCGGTGCTGGTTCTCGCCGCCGGGCTGACCGTCACCAACGTCGTCCGGCTCGCGCTCTACGCGCGTCGCGACGAGGTGGAGATCATGGAACTGGTGGGCGCGCCGATGTCGTACATCCGCGGCCCCTTTGTGTGCGAGGGGATCATCCAGGGCGGCTCGGGCGCGATCCTGGCCCTCGTGCTCCTTCGCGCCGGCCTCGATCTGGCGCGGCCACCTCTGGCGGCCGTCGCCTCGGGCCTGGTGGACGGGAACGCGATCCAGTTCCTCTCGGCCGGTGCGGTCGCGCTGATCCTGCTGGGCGGGATGCTCGTCGGCTGCGTCGGCGGTCTCGTGGCCGCGCGACGTCTGCGATGACGACCGAGTGCCCGGAGTGATTTGGTCGCCGTTGACAGGTACTCGGGCCACCACTAGACTGGAAAGTGCCTACCGTGATTTCCCTGACTGCTTAAGGAGTCGCATGCATGGCTTCGTGACCGACCAGTGGCCATCAAGCGTTCAGCGTCCGGGTATCCAGATTGATTTCTACCGCGAGGAACTGATCAAGCATCAGCGCTGCCTCCGTCGCCAGCGCGAGTACTATTCGGAGCGCGCGTATTCATCGGCCGAGCAGGCACTCGGCCGATTGCTCGCTCGCCTTGATCAACTTTGCCGGTCGAAGGACGCTGACCAGTTGATGGGCCACCTGCTGAGACAATTCGATGTCGTGACGAATCTGTCGGCCTGGTCCGACCCGAAGAAGGTGAACTGAGCCCCCTCCTCACACGTTTTCGTCGGGACCTTCTCGCAATCTTTCGAGCGGCCGTGGAGGCGTCGAGCGCGCCGCGCTTGCTCGAATCGGCTCTTGCTTTCCCCGGACACCGCCACCTGCTGGACCGTCCGGTCCATGTCCTTCTTCTCGGCAAGGCGTCGGCCCACATGGCCACCGCGCTCGGTCGATGGACCGGCGCCGCTCGCATCGTCGCCGGCATCGCCGTCGGGACTCACGGCCCGGCCGACCTGACGTCGCCGCTCGTCTGGCTGGAGAGCAGCCACCCGGTTCCTGACACGCGAAGCGTCGCGGCCGGCGAGCGCGCGCTGGCACTGGCGCGGAGTGTCCCCGCCGATCATCTCCTGCTCGTGCTCCTGTCGGGCGGGGCCTCATCGCTGGTGGCGCTCCCGCGCCCCGGCATCACGCTCCAGGATAAACAGGCGACGACGCGGCGGTTGCTCCTGGCTGGTGCCGACATCCACGCGCTGAACACCGTGCGGAAGCACCTCTCCGCCATCAAGGGCGGACAACTGGCGGCCGCAGCCGTCGCGCCGACGCTGGCGTTCGCGATTTCCGACGTGGTTGATGACGACCTCAGCATCATCGGTTCCGGGCCGACGGTTCCCGACCCCGGCACGTTCGCGGAGGCCCTCGACATTCTGGCGCGCTTTGGCGGCGTCGAGGCTTACCCGCAGGCGGTCGTGACGCTTCTGCGGCGCGGCGCGAACGGTGTGCTGCCGGAAACACCCAAGCCCGCCGATCCGCGTCTGGGCCACGTCACCACGCGGGTCATCGGCTCCCGCACGGATGCCGCCGCCGGCGCTGCGAGGGCCGCCGAGGCCATGGGATACCGCGCCATGGTCCTGCCGGAGCCGGTGGTCGGCGAGGCTCGTGTCGCGGGTCCCAGGTTCGTGGAGGAGTCGGTGCGCCTGGCCGACAACGCGAGCGCGGAAACATGCGTCATCGCGACGGGCGAAACCACGGTTCGCGTGACTGGCTTCGGCCGGGGCGGCCGGAACCAGGAACTGGTCCTGTCGGTTGTCGGTGCGCTGGCGGGTCTCGGGAGACCCGCCGCCTTGCTCAGCGGCGGCACGGATGGCGTGGATGGTCCAACGGACGCTGCCGGGGCCATGGCCGACGAGAGCACGTTTCGCCGGAGCGAGGAGGCGGGCATCGGCGCCGTCGATGCCTACCTCCGCAACAACGACGCCTACACCTACTTCCAGGCGCTCGGCGACCTGGTGATCACCGGTCCCACCGATACCAACGTCGGCGACATCCAGGTTCTGTTGCTGGCGCCAGGCGGCAGCCGCGGGCGGAGCCTGCGGCCCTGTCATGCCTCGTCGGATCTCAGTCCTGGTCAAGAACGTCGTCCGCCGGCTTGGACAGCCGTGGTCGGATCTGTCAGATAATGGTCTCGGATGCAGTCGCGACGTCGAAGTTAGGAGGGGCTCGATGAGCAAGATGAAGATGACGCTGCTGGCACTGCTCGCTCTGGTGGTGGCAATCGGCGCGGGGTGGCTGTGGGGCGCGGCGGGCCGTTGGGCGGCCGAAGAACATGCGCGCGCGGCCGAGTTGCACGCGCAGCTGGCCGAAGCGCGCGCGTCGCTCTGGCAGGCGCGCGTAGACGTGTTCGAGTTGAACTTCGGCCGGGCGAGCGCGAACATCGAGCGGGCCAAGAAGTCGATGGGCATCGCGGAGGGACTGCTGGAGCAGGCGGGGCGTGCCGATGAGACCGCGGCCGTGCGCGAGGCGCTCGTGAAGGCCGGCGAGGCGCAGCAACTGACGGGCGGCGTTGACCAGGCCGCGAACTCGCGCGTCGGCGACGCGCTGAAGGCGCTCGCCCGGGCTGGCGCCGCTTCCGGAAAGTAGGCCGCGCGTGCTCACACGAGACGACGTTCTTCGGCTGGTTCGCGAACGCGCGCAGCACCCTGCGTCGTCCCGCGAGCTGATGCAGCTTCTCCAGGTGCCCCGCGAGGAGCGTCCGGGGTTCCGTCGGCAGCTCGAGTCGCTCGTCGCAGACGGCGATCTGATCGAGGTTCGCGGCAAACGCTACGGCCTCGCCGACAAGATGGACCTGGTCGTCGGCCGCCTCCAATCCCACGCCGGCGGGTACGCGTTCGTGATTCCGGAGCGGTCGAAGGACCCGGCCGAACGTGACGTCTTCA
The DNA here is from genome assembly GCA_017883185.1 of Acidobacteriota bacterium. Classification (GTDB taxonomy): domain Bacteria; phylum Acidobacteriota; class Vicinamibacteria; order Vicinamibacterales; family Fen-181; genus FEN-299. The sequence goes on along the minus strand of JADGOB010000025.1, from coordinate 21,730 downwards.
TCGCCGCTCCGAACATGAAGGAGGCGATGCACGGTGACCGCGTCGTGGCGCGGATCGAACGCTGCCGCGGCGGCGACCGGCCCGAGGGACGCATCGTCAAGATCCTCGACCGCGCGAACGCGACGGTGGTCGGTCGATTCGACACCGACCAGGCTGGCCTCGGCTTCGTCGCGCCGTTCGACCAGCGGTTGCTGACCGAGGTGGCGGTTCCGCCCGCCGAATCGGGCGGCGCGCGGGCCGGCCAGATGGTGACGGTCGAGATCACCAGCTGGCCCACGGCCACGCGCGGGCCGATCGGGCGCGTGACGGAAGTCCTGGGGAACATCGATGACCCGGGCGTGGACGCCACCATTATCACCCGCAAGTACGGATTGCCCGACCAGCACGGCCAGGAAGCGGTGGCTGAGGCCCGCCGCATGCTCGAGGGCCGCGGGTCGCCGCGGACCATGCACGCCCGCAAGCAGGACCTGGCCGGGCGCACCGATTTTCGTCACCTCGACATCGTGACGATCGACGGTGAGCACGCGCGGGATTTCGACGACGCGATCTCGATCGAGCGGCTGGACAATGGACACTTCTGGCTCGGTGTCCACATCGCGGACGTCTCGCACTATGTCCTCGAGGGGAGCGCGCTCGACAGAGAGGCGTACGAGCGCGGCACGTCCGTGTACTTCCCTGACCGCGCGCTGCACATGTTCCCGGAAGAGCTGGCCACCGGCCTGTGCAGCCTGAACCCCCGCGTCGATCGGCTCGTGCAATCGTGCCTCATGGAAGTCGATCGCCGCGGCACGGTCGTGCGCCACGAATTCCACGACGGGATCATCCGGACCCGTGAGCGGATGACGTATTCCGACGTCAACGCGATCCTGACCGGCGCCGATCCCGCCATCGCGGCCCGATACGAGCCGCTCGTGCCGCTGTTCGAACTGATGCGCGAGTTGTTCCAGGTCCTGAACGAGCGGCGCCATCGCCTCGGCTCGATCGACTTCGACTTCGACGAGGCCGAGGTGGTGCTCGACGACGCGGGCCGGGTGGAGGCGATCGTCGCCTCCGAGCGGAACATCGCGCACCGGATCATCGAGGAGTTCATGCTCCTCGCCAATGAGACGGTGGCGGAGTTCCTGGACACCAGCGTGGTGCCGGGACTGTACCGCGTTCACGAGCAGCCCGACCCGCTGAAGGTCGAGAAGTTCGAGGAGTTCGTCTCGAGCCTGGGGTACAGCCTCGCCGTCCCTCCGCACACCGTTCGGCCACGCCATTTCCAGGCGCTGCTGCAGAAGATCCATGGCAAGCCCGAGGAGCGGCCCATCGCGGTGCTGATGCTCCGCACGATGCAGAAGGCGCGGTACGCGCCGGCCAACCTGGGGCACTTCGGCCTGGCCTTTTCGAGCTACACGCACTTCACCTCACCCATCCGGCGCTACCCGGACCTCGTCGTGCACCGGCTGCTTCGCGCGGCGCGCCAGGCGACCCTGGACGAGGCCGAACGCGAGGAACTCCAGGAGGACCTGCCCGAGATCGCGCGCCACACCTCCGACCGTGAACGGCGGGCGGACGAAGCCGAGCGCGAGCTCGTGCAGTGGAAGAAAGTCCGCTTCATGAGCGACAAAGTCGGCGACGAGTTCGACGGCTACATCACCGGCGTCGCCTCGTTCGGCCTGTTCATCGAGTTGGTCGAGCACGTCGTCGAGGGGCTGGTGCACGTGTCCACCATGGCGGACGACTACTACCGCTTCCTCGAGACGACGCACACCCTGCGGGGCGAGAACACGCACAAGGTGTACAGGCTGGGCGACCTGGTGCGGGTGCGCCTGGTTCGCGTGGATCTCGGAAAGCGGCAGATCGAGCTGGGGCTCGTCGAGATCCTCGAGGCGGTCCGGCAGGACGAGCGGCGACGTGGACCGCGGCGCAGCCAGGTGGCCCCGAAGCGGGAAGCGCTGCGCAAGCGGCCGCGTCCCGGACAAAACGCCCGTCGTCGCGGCCGGCGGTGATCCGGCTCCCGGCCTTCGGCGGACAACCACGATTTCTTTTCCCCGACGTCGAAGACTTCGCGCATCAGGGACCAAGTTCCGGACTCTGGATTCCGTCTTCTGTCCTCCGACCAAGTCATGCCCATACGCCACGTCATCATCGGTACCGCAGGCCACATCGACCACGGCAAGAGCGCCCTCGTGCTCGCGCTGACGGGAACCGATCCCGACCGCCTGAAGGAGGAGAAGGCGCGCGGGATCACGATCGATCTTGGGTTCGCTCACTGGACGACGGGCGAGTTCGCCTTCTCGTTCGTGGACGTGCCTGGCCACGAGCGGTTCGTCAAGAACATGCTCGCGGGCGTCGGGGGCATCGACGCGGTGGTGCTCGTCGTGGCCGCCGACGAGTCGGTGATGCCGCAGACGCGGGAACACTTCGAGATCTGCCGTCTCCTCGCCGTGCCCGACGGCCTCATCGCGATCACCAAGGCGGATCTCGCCGACCCGGACACCATCGAGCTCGTGCAGATGGAGACGCGGGACCTGGTCGCGGGCTCCTTTCTCGCGGAGGCTCCCATCGTGGCCGTGTCCGCCCGGAGCGGTGAAGGACTCGAGGCGTTCAAGCAGGCGCTCGTGGACCTCGGGCGACGCGCGCGGCGACGGTCGGCGTCCGGAGCTGTCCGGATGCCGATCGACCGCGCGTTCTCCGTCAAGGGGTTCGGGACCGTCGCGACCGGGACGCTGCTGTCCGGGCGCGTGCACCTGGACGACGAATTGGCGATGCTGCCGGGGCACCGGCGGGTCAAGGTCCGGGGCGTGCAGGTGCACGGCGAGCCGGTGCCTGCCGCCGAGGCCGGGCAGCGCGTGGCCTTGAACCTCGGAGGCATCGAGCTCGAGGAGATCGGGCGGGGCGATTCGCTCCTGACGCCGGGGACGCTGGAGCCCACGCGCATGATCGACGCCCGGCTGCAGGTGGTGTCCAGCGTCCGCGCGCTGCGCCACGGGTCGCGTGTGCGTTTCCACCAGGGCACGAGCGAGATCCTCGGGCGCGTGGCGATCGCGGCAGTCCTGCCGTCAGGCCGCCCCGCCGGACACACGGATGTCACGCTCCTGCCGGGGGCCGAAGTCCCCGGGGGCGAGGACGCCTACGTTCGCGTGCGCCTCGAGGCGCCCGCCGTGCTGTCCCGCGGCGACCGGTTCATCCTGCGCGCGTATTCCCCGCCGATCACGATCGCCGGCGGCCTGGTGCTCGACCCGCACCCGGCGCGTAGCGCCATCCGCACAGCGGTGGCGCGCGACCGGTTCGAGAAGCTCGACCCGGGTGGCCTCGCGCCGACCGAGGCGGCGGACCGGGCGGTGGCGGTGATGGTCACCGAACGCGGCGCGGTCGGGTTGAGCGTGGCCGCGCTGGTCAGCCGGGCCGGGTTCGAGCCGGAGCAGACCGGCGACGCGATCGAACGCCTCTCGCGTGCCGGCATGGCGGTCAGGGCCGGAGACGTGCTCGTGTCACCCGCGGTCCTCGAGACGCTCACGCGCGCCGTGTTGACACGGCTGGGCGACCACCACCGCGCCGAGCCGCTGTCCGAGGGGATGCCGCGCGAGGAAGTGCGGGAACGCGTGTGTGCGAAGGCGGGGGAGGGCGTGTTCGATCGCGTCCTGTCCGACCTCCAGCAGGCGCGCAAGGTCACCGGCCGGGAGCGCCTGGCGCTGGCCTCCCATCGCGTGTCGCTGACGGACGAGGAGGAGCACGCGCGTCAGGCCACTGAGGCCGCGTTCCTCGCCGCCGGCTTGAAGAGTCCGGCCCCGCGCGACGTGGCGCAGGCGCACGGCGTCAGCGCCGAGGTCATGGACCGCATCGTCAAGCTGCTGGTCCGTCAGAAGGTGCTGGTGAAGCTCGATGTCATCTTCTTCCACCAGCAGGCGCTCGAGCAGCTCAGGCAGGAGATGGCGGCGTTGAAGGACGGGGCAGGGAGCAGCCAGGCGCGCATCGATGTGGCGACGTTCAAGGAGCGCTACGGGATTTCGCGAAAATACGCGATCCCGCTGCTCGAATACCTGGACCGTGAGCGGATCACCCGGCGCGTCGGCGACGTGCGTACGCTGATCTGAATCAGGCGTACCTACTTGCCACCACCCATCCCTTGCCACACGCGGTCGATCACGCCGTTGAGCCCGCTCTTGCCGACGTAGTCGACGACCTGGCCAAGCAGCGACAGCACGAAGATGGCGACAAGCGCAATGACCGACAGGAGCACGACGCCTGCCAGAATCAGAAGCTTCTTGTTGGCGAGCAGACGATGCGCCAGGTGCGAGAGATCGAGGAGTTCAGCATCGTGGTGGCCGCTGTGGGGCGGTTGCTACGCGGTTTCCGACGGTTCGGGCTCATGCGTGAACCCGCTCGTGCCATCCTGCGAGCTTCACCAATTCGAACCACAGGACGCAGACCAACCCGGCCCCGAGGCTGAGGACGAGGTCCGTCGCGTGAAGCGGTGCGAAGTGAAACAGTCGCTGTGCGAACGGGACCACAAGAACCACCGCGAGGAAGACGCTGGCGCCGAGCACGACCCAGCACAGCGCGGCGTTGGGGACACGCAGCATCGCAAAGACGGAGCGTGTCCAAGACCGGTTGACGAGGATGATGACGATGGAAGCCACGACCAGGGTCGCGAACGTCAGTGCGCGGGCGGCGTCCGCGGAATGGTCGGCCCGAGCGAGCAGGAAGACCCCCAGGCAGACCACGAGAGCGCTGACCCCCTGCATCACGGCGATTCCGATGGTCCGCGTCGAGAACAGCCGCTCATCCGTTCTCCTGGGCGGCCGGTGCATCACGTTGGCCTCGGCATCCTCGGCCTCGAAGATGAGGGAGCACGAGGGGTCGATGATCAGCTCCAGGAACACGATATGGACCGGCAGCAGGAGGAGGGGCCAGTCGGCGAAGAAGACCGGCAGCATCGACAGGCCCGCGATGGGCACATGCACCGCCAGGATGAAGGCGATCGCCTTCTTGATATTGTCGAAGATGCGCCGGCCGAGACGGATGGCGGCGACGATGGACGAGAAGTCATCGTCCAGCAGCACAAGGGCCGCGGACTCGCGGGCCACGTCCGTGCCGCGACCGCCCATGGCGATGCCGATGTGCGCGGCCTTCAGCGCCGGGGCGTCGTTGACCCCGTCGCCGGTCATGGCGACGACCTCCTTGTTTGCCTTCAATGCGGTGACGATGCGCAGTTTCTGCTCGGGAACCACGCGGGCAAAGACCTGCACGTCCCGAATACGCCGGGCCAGATCCTCGTCCGACATTCGGTCGAGCTCGGGTCCGGAGATGACCGTCTCGCAGTTCGCAAGCCCCGCCTGGCGGGCGATGCTCTGGGCGGTCGTGGGATAGTCACCCGTGATCATCACCACGCGCACTCCGGCGGCCTGGCATTCGGCGACCGCGGCAGGGACGGTTGGCCGCAACGGGTCCTCGAACCCAAGCAATCCGACGAACTGGAGCGACAGGTCGTGATGCTCCTCGGGGAGGCTTCCCATGCACGTGACGCCTCGCGCGACGCCAAGAACTCGAAGGCCCTTGGACGCTAGGGTCGCCACGTCCCGCGACAGCGACTCATGTTGCGCCGGTGTCAGGTGGCAGAGATCGGCGATGGCCTCGGGCGCGCCCTTCGCCGCCACCACCACCTCGTCGTCGTTCCCGGTGCACCAGGCATGGCTCACCGCAAGCAGGCCTGGGGTCAACGGATATTCCCGTGTGAGCGACCAGCCCGGATGCAGATGCTCTGTGTCCTTGATCTGCCGGTCTCCCGCCTCGTGCAGCGCCCGCTCCATCGGGTCGAAGGGGTCGCGCTTGCTTGCCAGGATCGCGTGCTCGAGGAGGCCGTGCAGATCCTCCGGGAGCGCGCCACGGAGCGTCGCGAGGTCGAAGGCGCTGCTGGACACGCCGAGCTGTCGCAGGGTCATCTGGTTCTGCGTGAGCGTGCCCGTCTTGTCGACGCACAGGACCGTGGCAGCCCCCAGCGTCTCGACCGCCGGCATCCGCCGCGTGAGCACGTGACTGCGAGAGATCCGCCAGGCGCCCAGCGCCAGGAAGACCGTCAGCACGACCGGAAACTCTTCGGGAAGCGTGGCCATCGCCATCGCAATGCCGGCGAGGAAGCCCTGCTTCCAGACGTCGGCACCGCCTCCGCGCGTGAACGCGAAGGCCACCACCACCAGCGCGCACGCCATGAGCCCCACGGTGGCGAAGGTGCGCACCAGGCGCCCCGTCTCTTTCTGCAGGAGGGTCGGCTCCGGTTCGACCTGCTCCAGCGCCTTGCCGATCTTGCCGAGTTCTGAGCGCAGGCCCGTGGCCGCAATCTCGGCAATGCCTTGCCCGGCGGTGACCAGGGTTCCAGAGAACACCGAGGGCAGATCGTCGCCACCAGGCCTGTCGAGTGCCAGGGCGTCGACCGACGGGACCTTCCTGACGGGAACGGACTCTCCGGTCAGCAGCGACTCATCCGAAGCCAGGTTGATCGCTCGTCGCAGAAGACCATCCGCGGGGACGCGGTCGCCCTCGCACAGGACGACGAGGTCACCCCGCACCACTTCGCGGCCTGCAATGCGCCGATGCACGCCATCACGAATGACGAGGGCTCGGGGGCTCGACAGATCTCGCAGCGCCTCCAGGGCTCGTTCCGTGCGCCGCTCCTGGATGATGGTGATGGCCATGACCACGAACACGAAGCCGAGCAGCATCAGGGCATCGGCTGGCTCGCCCATGAGGAGGTACAAGCTGCCCGCAGCGACGAGCATGAGGAACATGGGCTCACGAGCCACGTCGAAAGCGATGGACCACACGCTCCGCTTCTTCTGCGCGGGAAGCTCGTTCGGCCCCTCCTGCTGCAACCGCGCCCGGGCGTCCTCTTCGCCGAGCCCTGGCAGCCCGCTGAGATTCAGCACGGCGCTGGTGGTCCGCGTGCCAGTGTTGGGCGTTTCGCTCGTGTTCCGGTTTGGCTCGCTCACGATTCCTCCAGGAAGGCCAACCAAACTGGATGGTTGACGGCACAGCTATTGTGAGCAATTATTCACGTTCAGTCTACTCGCATTCAGACTGGTGCCCATGACGGCTCATAAACAGCGCCTCGAGCCCAGAAAACCGCCGGTCCAGAAGCGATCGAGGGCGACGGTAGACGGAATCCTCTCTGCCGCGGCTCAGGTCTTCGAGGCACATGGGTACGCGGCTGGGACCACCAACCGCATCGCCGAGCGGGCGGGAGTGTCCATCGGAACGCTGTATCAGTATTTCCCGAGCAAGGAGGCGATCGCCGTGGCGTTACTCGAGCGGCACATCGCCGAGACCGACCACCGCCTCCACGAATGGGTGGACCACATGGTTGCTGAACAGCATGGACTGCGCGCGGCACTCCACGACTACGTGACGGGGATGTTGGAGATGCACTCCGAGCGGCCAAAATTGCAGCACATCCTGCTCGAGGACACGCCGTTGCCCGATCGCGTCCACCAGGCGCTGCTCGAGGCCGAACGAGCCGCCGCCAAGACCTTGGCTGGCCTTCTGCGCTTGTACTCCGAGGTCCGGCGCGTACACCTGGAACAGGCCGGCTTCGTGGTCGTGCAGACCGTCGAGAGCTTGACCCATCGGTTCGCGGCCCATCCGGATCAGCAAATCATCTCCCGGACAAGCTTCGTCGACGAACTGGTGACGATGCTGGAGTCGTACCTGTCTTGTTCGGCGCCGCGGGACCGGCGCTAGCGTCAACCGTCTTGCTGGATGCGCCACGTCCGGGCCGTCCGCCCAAGCACGGCCCGGATGTGTGGCAGCGGATCCAAACCCGCGTCTGTCAGCAGCCCGAGGCCCATAGCCGGTGGACCGACCGGACGCTGGCCCGCGATCTGGCGTTGCCGGCTGCGACCGTTCACGAGGTCCTGGTCGAATCGGGATTGCAGCCCCATCACGCCCGCAGCTTCACATTCACCCCTGACCCGAAGTTCGAAGCGAAGTTGTTGGACGTTGTACTAGGCGGGTGGGCTGCGGTGGTCGTCGGTCCTGGTGGCCTCCTTGAAACCGCGGATGGCCTTACCCAGGCCACGGCCGAGTTCCGGCAGGCGATTGGCGCCGAAGACCAGCGCCAGGATGGCCGCGATCAGCAGCAGTTCAGGAAATCCAAGCTGTCCCATGTGTCAGGTCCTTCCGGTCTCACCCGCGACCACCCGTTGGATCGTGCCATTGTACTGGAATCGAAGCCGCGGGCTTGAAGCATGTCGCCATCAAGCTTACAGTAAGGTCATGCCGTCTGATTGGCGACGTGCCAATGTTGGGTTCGACGATGGCCTTTTCGACGAGGTGCTGAGTGGCTGATGTGGAAACCGGTCGATTCACGATTGGGGTCTTCAAGGATGTGGCCTCGGCGGAGCGCGGGATCGACGCGCTGAAGCGCCAGGGATTTCCAGCTGAGGCGCTGACGGTGCTGGCCAAGGAGAGCCCCGACACGTCCGGACTGCTTCAGAAGGTGTTTGGCAGGACGCCCGACAAGATGGACCTGCAGGGGATCGGCCCGGCCGTCGGCGCGGGCAGCCTGCTGTCGGCGCTGGACGCTGGTGCCGGCAACCTGGCGAAGGTCGGCCTGGCATCAAGCCTGAAACGGGTCGGATTCCAGCCGCACGACGGTCGCATCTTCGAGACGCTGACCGTGCGCGGCGGCGTCCTGGTGGCGGTCCGAAGCGAGCCGAGGGCCGCGGACGCGTTGTCGACGCTGCACTGCTACGGAGGCGGCAACGCCGCTATCGGCGCGTGGACTGGCCGGCTCTGAACAGAAACGCAGCTGACTTCGCGTCGTAATAGAGGAGTAGGGCACGGTTGATTCGACGGGCGGCGCTGTCGATGTCCTGTTGAGAGGTCGTGTCCGGACGTGGCTGCTGCGTGACGTTCCCGGCCCCATCCAATTTCTTGGGTATCGACGACCGGGCTGAAGGCATTCGATTTGCATTTGCCCGTGGAGGCTTGGTGCCGGATCATTGTTGGAAGGAAGTGACGGCCTCGACCGATGCCTGACACCGCGACAAGTAAGAACGGCGACGACGCGCCTGTCGGGCACGTGTCTACCGCCGTGGAGACCCCGAGCCTGCCAGAACTGTTTTCCCGGCAGTACGCCGGAACCGGTCCGGATACCGTCCAGGCCGTCTGGGAACGCACCGCCTTCTCGGTGGTGGTACACCTCGTCGCTGTCGCCCTTGTGCTGGCGTTCCTCCGATACGCGCCCGCCGGTGGCATGACGGCGTTACCGGCGGACATGATGCCGTTCCACGATATCGTCTGGCTGAACCAGCCCGGCCCGGGTGGTGGCGGCGGTGGTGGCGGCAACCGGATGCCGGCGCCGCCGCGCAAGGCCGAATTGCCGGGCCGGGACAAGATCACGGTTCCGGTCACCAAGCCGGTCGCCCTGCCGATGCCCCAGGTCAAGCCAAGCGACACCCCCCCGCCACCGCCGGCGTTCGAGATCCCGGCCAAGACGATGGCCGACGCGTCGCTGAGGGTGCCTGGATCGCTCGATGGCCTGGCGTCGGCGCTGTCGCAGGGGCCGGGAAGTGGCGGCGGATCGGGAACCGGCACGGGGACCGGAATAGGCTCTGGCACAGGGTCCGGGCTTGGCCCGGGGTGGGGCGGCGGCACCGGAGGTGGCCCCTATCGTCCCGGCAGCGGCATCGAAAGCCCCGCCGTGTTGCGCGAGGTCAAGCCGCAGTACACCGCCGACGCCATGCGCGCCAAGATCCAGGGCACGGTTGTCCTGGAGTGCGTGGTTCTTCCCGACGGCACGGTCGGCCAGGTGTCGATTGTCAAGTCGCTGGACCCTGTCTTCGGGCTCGACCAGGAGGCGATCAAAGCCGCCAAGCAGTGGCGTTTCGTCCCCGGCAAGAGACAGGGCCAGCCGGTCGCCGTCCTCGTCTCGATCGAGCTGACGTTCACCCTCCGCTGAGTGCAAGAACCGCAAGCGCTCACGACGGCGGGACGCGATGGCCACCCACGAGGGCCTCTCGTGCACGCGGGTGCCTGGATCCTCCTGCTGGTTGGTCTCCTGCTGTTCCTGATCCTCGGTGACGCCCCGGAGCGCACGCGTTTCTGGGACGCGCTCTTCGACGCGGGCCACACGCCGCTGTTCGGCCTCGTGGCGCTCTCTCTCCTCGGGCTCCTGCGAATACGCACTCGGCCGGATCATGGTTCGCGGACGTGGTGGACGGCGTTTGTCGTCACGCTGGTGGTCGGCGCGGCGACCGAGTGCCTCCAGGTCTTCCAGGCGAACCGCGAGGCGTCGATCGAGGATTTCCTTCGAGACATCGCGGGTGCGGGGGCGTTCCTGCTGCTTGCCGCGGCCGTGCCGTGGGGCGCGCCGGGCGCCGGACCGATTCACACTCGGCGCGGCCGGTTGTCGGCGGTGGCTGTCGCCCTGGTGCTCCTGGCGGCAGCGGGCGCGCACCTGGCCATGACCGCGGCGTTGTATGCGGCCAGGGATCGGGCCTTCCCGACGCTGTTCGCCCTGGACGGTTCATGGTGGGAGCGCCGTCTCGTGGAGGCGAGCGGCAGCACGCTGACGCCCGCCTCCATGGTGCCTCGAGGGCTGGCGGCGACCGGCGAGCTGCTCGCGCGCCTCGACCTCGAGCCGGGCACCTATCCTGGCATCGCCTTCGATGAGCCGTATCCCGACTGGCGCGGGTATCGCCGCCTGGTGTTCGCGGTCGTCTCGGACCTCGACCGGCCGCTGTGGCTGGTGCTCCGCGTCCACGATGCTGCCCACGATCAGCGCACGGCCGATCGCTTCAATCGATCGCTTGTCATCCACCCGGGCATCAACCGCGTGGCGATTCCGATCGACGAGATTCGAATGGCGCCCGATCGCCGGGAGATGGACCTACGGCGAATTCGCGGCGTGATCCTGTTTGCATATCGGCTTGTGGAGCCAACGCACGTCTACCTGGGTGCTCTGCGCCTCGAGTGAACCGTTTTTACGCCGTTTTCCCGCTCACGTTGATTCCGTCGCGTGTTTCCGCAAGAATCTGCAGTGCGAGGTCGCCGGTCGTCCACACGCGCCCCCCTGGCTCCTCCCGAAAGGACCATCATGACCATCCAGCTGAAGGAGATCGGCAAGGCCGTCCTCGAAACGGAGTACGCCGTTCGTGGACCCATCGTCGCCCGCGCGCAGGAACTGGAGCGCCAGGGACAGGAGATCATCTACTGCAACATCGGGAACCCGCAGGCGCTCGAGCAGCGCCCGTTGACGTATCTGCGGCAGGTGCTCGCGCTGTGCCAGTACCCGGACCTCATGCATCGGGCCGGCGACCTGTTTCCGCCCGACGTCATTGAGACGGCCGGGAGGATCTTGAAGGGCACCAGGTACGGGCTCGGCGCGTATTCGGAGAGCAAGGGCGTGCGGTTCATCCGGGAGGCGGTGGCCGAGTTCATCCGCGAGCGCGACGCCATCGAAGCCGATCCCGAGGCGATCTACCTGACCGACGGCGCGTCAAAGGGCGTTCAGACCGCGCTGCGGATGCTGATCAGCGGTCCGCAGGACGGGATCATGATTCCGATCCCGCAGTACCCGCTGTATAGCGCCACCATCACGCTCTACGAGGGGAAGCAGGTTGGCTACTACCTCGACGAGGGCCACGATTGGAAGTTGAGTCAGTCGATGCTGGCGGAGAGCCTCCAGGAGGCGCGTCGCTACGGCGTGAGGGTGAAGGCGATTTGCGCGCTGAACCCAGGGAACCCGACCGGCTCTGTGCTCGATCGGGACAACATCGAGATGCTGATCGACTTCGCGAAGACGCACGGCCTGGCGATTCTCGCCGACGAGGTCTACCAGGAGAACGTGTACCTGCAAGGCGATCGCTTCGTGTCGTTTGCGCGCGTGATGACGGAGACGGGCGAGGCCGACGTCAGCCTCTTCAGCTTCCACTCGTGCTCCAAGGGATTCCTGGGCGAGTGCGGACAGCGCGGCGGCTACATGGAAGTGCGGAACGTGCCGGCCGACGTCGTGGCACAGATCACCAAGCTGCAGTCGGTGTCGCTCTGTGCGAATCTCACCGGCCAGGTGGCCACCTATTGCATGGTGCGTCCGCCGAAACCCGGCGAGCCGTCGTACGATCGCTACGCGCAGGAACGCGACGGCATCCTCGGCGAGTTGAAGACCAGGGCCACGTTGCTGGCCGACGGGCTGAACCGGATCCCGGGCATTCAGTGCAACGCCGTGGCCGGCGCGATGTATGCCTTCCCGCGCATCACGCTGCCGGCGGGGCGCAAGGACGAGGAGTACTGCATGACGCTGCTCGAACAGACCGGCATCTGCGTGGTGCCAGGCACCGGGTTCGGGCAGATCCCGGGCACCGCGCACTTCCGGACCACCATCCTGCCGCCGACGAGAGAGATCGAGCAGGTGGTGGAGCGCCTGGCCGCCTTCCACGCGGCCTACCGGTAGACGGCACGCCTCACTGCGCCGCGAGGTCGCGTCGTGGCCAGGGAGCTACGCGACCTTCTTTTTCTTCTTCTTCTGCGCCTGCTGTTGCGGTCCCTTGCGCGTCGCGCGCTTGCCCTTGCCCTTGGCGGCGGGATGCTGATCGAGGACCGCCTGGAGCCGGCTTCGCGCCGAGCGCGCCTTTCCGTCCCGTCAGCGGCGCGGCAAAGCTGTGGCCGTCGATCGTCAGGTTCGCGGGCAGCTTGGCCCGGCCCAGGTCGGCAAACGTGGGGAAGAAGTCGCTGAAGTCCGTCAGGTCGTGATTGACCACGCCAGCCGGTGTCGTGCCGGGCCAGTTGGCGATGAGCGCCACGCGGCTCCCGCCCTCCTGCATCGTTCCCTTCATCCCGTGGAAAGGTTTGCTGGCGCACCTCTCCCGCGTGTGGCGTGCCGAAAGAAAAGGCCCGGCAGGCGCAAGCCCACCGGGCCTTCATGTCTTGGCGACCGCAGTTTTCGACTGACCCGATCCGTCGACTGACCGGGCTCATCGACTGACTGAACTCACCGACTGACTGAACTCACCGACTGACCGAGCTCACCGACTGATCCGATCTCTAGTACATCCCGCCCATGCCGCCGCCGCCCGGCATCGGGGATTCCTTCTTCTCTTCGGGGATCTCGGCCACCATCGCCTCGGTGGTCAGCAGGAGCGACGCGATCGACGAGGCGTTCTGGAGCGCCGTGCGCACGACCTTTGCGGGGTCGATGACGCCCGCGTGCACCAGGTTCTCGTACCGCTCTTCCTGCGCGTTGAAGCCCCACTCCTCGTCCTTGCTCTCGAGCACCTTCTGGACGACGATCGAGCCCTCGACGCCGGCGTTGTTGGCGATCCAGCGCATCGGATCCTCGATGGCGCGCTTGACCAGGTTGACGCCGATCTGCTGGTCGCCTTCGAGCTTCACGCTGTTGAGGGCCTTCACGCCGCGGAGCAGCGCCACGCCGCCGCCGGGCACGATCCCCTCTTCCACGGCCGCCTTGGTCGCGTGCATCGCGTCCTCGACGCGCGCCTTCTTCTCCTTCATCTCGGTCTCGGTCGCGGCGCCAACCTTGATCACCGCCACGCCGCCGACGATCTTCGCCAGCCGCTCCTGCAGCTTCTCGCGGTCGTAGTCCGAGGTCGTGTCCTCGACCTGCGCGCGGAGCTGCTTCACGCGGCCCTCGATCGCCTGGCTCGTGCCGTTGCCTTCCACGATCGTCGTGGTGTCCTTGTCGATCGTGATCTTCTTGGCCTGGCCGAGGTCCTCGACCTTGATGTTCTCGAGCTTGATCCCGAGGTCCTCGGTAATCGCGCGGCCGCCCGTGAGGATCGCGATGTCCTCGAGCATGGCCTTCCGGCGGTCACCGAAGCCCGGCGCCTTCACCGCGGCGGCCGACAGCGTGCCGCGCAGCTTGTTCACCACGAGGGTGGCCAGCGCTTCGCCGTCCACGTCCTCCGCGATGATGAGCAGCGGCCGGCCCATGCGGGCGACCTGCTCGAGGACCGGGAGCAGGTCCTTCATCGAGCTGATCTTCTTCTCGTGGATCAGGATGATCGGGTTCTCGAGCACCACTTCCATCCGCTCGGGATCCGTCACGAAGTAGGGCGACAGGTAGCCGCGGTCGAACTGCATCCCCTCGACGACCTCGAGCGAGGTCTCGAGCGTCTTGGCCTCTTCCACCGTGATGACGCCGTCCTTGCCCACCTTCTCCATCGCCTCGGCGATGATCGTGCCGATCGCCCGGTCGTTGTTCGCGGAGATCGTGCCGACCTGCGCGATCATGTTGCCCTTGACCGGCTTGGAGAGCTTCTTGATCGACTCGATCACGACGGTGACCGCGTGCTCGATCCCGCGCTTCAGTTCCATCGGGTTGGCGCCGGCGGCCACGTTCTTCGAGCCCTCACGGTAGATCGCCTGCGCGAGCACCGTGGCGGTCGTCGTGCCGTCGCCCGCGATGTCCGACGTCTTGCTCGCGACCTCGCGCACCATCTGCGCGCCCATGTTCTCGAGCGGGTTCTTGAGTTCGATTTCCTTGGCGACCGTCACGCCGTCCTTGGTGATGAGCGGCGACCCGAACTTCTTGTCGAGAACCACGTTGCGGCCCTTGGGACCGAGGGTGACCTTTACCGCGTCCGCGAGGGCGTTCACCCCGCGGAGAATTGCCTGGCGTGACTGCTCGCCGTAGATAATCTGTTTTGCCATCGTTGTCTGCTCCGTTCAGGACTTGGTGAAATCAGGGACGAGACTAGTCGAGGATCGCCAGGACTTCCTCTTCACGCATGATCAGGAACTCATCGCCATCGAGCTTGATTTCCTGACCCGAGTACTTCCCGAAGAGGATCGTGTCGCCGGCCTTGACATCCAAGGCGATGCGCCCCCCGTCGTCCTTGACCTTGCCGCCGCCGACGGCCACCACTTTGCCCTGCTGCGGCTTTTCTTTGGCGCTATCGGGAACGATGATTCCCCCGATCTTCTGTTCGCCCTCTTCGATGCGCTTGACGAGGATCCGATCGTGTAGCGGTCTGGCTTTCATCGATGTCACCCCCACTTACTGGCAGTTGACGTGCCCCCGGCCCGGGAGCCGCGAGGCGGTTTGGCACTCGCACAGAGCGGTCGTTAGCAACCGACTCCGCGAGACTGTTAGCACTCATTGTGCTCGACTGCTAATTATAGCCCGTCGCACGGGCGTGTCAAGGCCGCCCTCGACACCACTCCCGGAGAAGAGCCACTGCCCGATCACTGGGGCCCCCTGAAGACGATGCGTGAGTGCGGGGGATGAACCGGAACCGAGGCTGCCTGCCTGCGGGGGGCCCAGACCGCGAATCGTCTGGCAGATGGTCGCCTGGGCACGCGCTCACCGCCGGCCAACCAGGTCGGCGGCGATCGACGCGGCGGCCTCTTTCGCGCGCGTCCAATCGTCGCGCCCGCGCCGCGCCGGCCGGACGCAATGGCCAGCCGGTGGCATGAGTGCCCGAAAAAATGAGAAGCTGATGTCATGACCGACCTGCGCGCCATCTCGCTGTTCAACACGCTGACCCGCAAGGTGGAACCGGTGACGCCTCTGGCGGCCGGCGAAGTCAAGATCTACAACTGCGGCCCGACCATCTACAACTACGCCCACATCGGGAACCTGCGGACGTTCCTGTTCCAGGACCTCCTGAGACGGACGTTCGAGGCCGCCGGCTACCGGGTCACGTTCTGCATGAACCTGACGGACGTCGAGGACAAGATCATCCGCGACAGCCAGAAGGGGCTGCCGGCCGACGCCGACAACGAGACCCGCCTGCAGGTGATGCGGACGTTCACCGACACCTACGAGCGTGCGTTCCTCGAGGACCTGGACGCCCTGCGGATCGAGCGGCCGACGATCATGCCCCGCGCCACCAGCTATATCACCGAGATGATCCGGCTGGTGACGGCGCTGGAGACGCGCGGCCTCGCGTACGAGCGCGACGGCAGCGTGTACTTCCGCGTCAACGACCTGCCGCAGTACGGTTGCCTGTCGCACATCGACCGCGAGGGGATGCAACTCGGCACCAGCGTGGACTCGGACGAGTACGACCGAGATTCGGTGAGCGACTTCGTCCTGTGGAAGGGGACCAAGCCGGGAGAGCCGTGGTGGGAAAGCCCGTGGGGCAAGGGGCGCCCGGGATGGCACATCGAGTGCTCAGCGATGGCGCTGAGCCTCCTCGGTCAGCGGCTCGACATCCACACGGGCGGCGTCGATCTCATCTTCCCTCACCACGAGAACGAGATCGCGCAGAGCGAGGGCGCGCTGGGTCACGGGTGGGTGAACCACTGGGTCCACGGCGACTTCCTCATGGTCGAGGGCGAGAAGATGTCCAAGAGCCTGGGCAACTTCTTCACCTTGCGGGATCTCGTGGCCAAGGGAGTGGACCCGATCTCCTTCCGCTTTGCCATCCAGGGCAACCACTACCGCAAGCTGTACAACTTCAGCTTCGAAGGGTTGAGGGCGGCCCGGTCGACGCTCGACCGCATCCGGACATTCCGGCGGCGGATGGAGGAGGAACCTGGACCGGCCCGGGAAGGGGCGCCGGACGTCGGGATCGATCCGCGGGAGCGCGTGGAGCGTGCACGCGACGAGTTCTGGCAGTCGCTCGCCGACGACCTGAATACGCCCGAGGCGCTGGCTGCGCTCCTGACGCTGGTGACCGACATCAACGCCCGGGACGACTCTCGGGCGCTGACACGCGAGGATCGCGACCTCGTGGTGGCGTTCCTGGACGAGACCGATCGCCTCTTCGCCGCCTGGCCCCGCGAGCAGCGTGAGAATCTGGACGAAGAGATCGAGGCGCTCATCGCCGCCCGCTCGGCCGCGAAGGCGGCCAGGAACTGGAAAGAGGCAGACCGTCTCCGCGACCAGCTCAAAGAGATGGAGATTCTGCTCGAAGACCGCAAGGACGGGACGGTGCGGTGGAGGCGGGCTACCGCCGGATCTTCAGCTCCGTCATTTTCCGGCTGAGCGTGTTGCGGTGGATGCGCAGCTCCCGCGCGGCGGAGGTGAGGTTGCCGTCCGTGCGCTCGAGTACCTTCGCGATGAAGCTGCGCTCGAACGCGCCCACCGCGTCGTCGAACAGGATGCCCCGCTCGACCATCTCATCGACCAGCCGTTCCAGCTGTTCGTGCACGTCAGCTCCGCTCGTCCACGCCGTGGCCCGCCAGGCGCCGCAGTGCCTCCACGTATTTTTCCCTGGTGCGTGCGATGACCTCGTCTGGGAGCGAGGGCACGGGCGGTTGCTTGTCCCACTTGATCTGCTCGAGGTAGTCGCGGACGTACTGCTTGTCGAAGCTCGGCTGGCTGCCACCCGGCTTGTAGGCGTCGGCGGGCCAGAACCGTGACGAATCGGGCGTCAGCACTTCGTCGATCAGCAGGACCTGCTCCCGCCCGTCGTCGCCGACGATGCCGAACTCGAATTTCGTGTCCGCGACGATGATGCCCCTGGTTTCGGCGTGGGCGGCGCCCGTCGAGTACACCTGGAGGGACAGCCGTTTCAGCGTCGTCACCAACTCGCGCCCCACCAGGCGTGCGGCCTCGTCTTCGCTGATGTTGATGTCGTGGCCGCTGTCGGCCTTCGTGGACGGCGTGAAGATCGGCTCGGGGAGTCGGTCCGCCTCGCGCAGTCCCGGCGGAAGCGCGATGCCGCATACCGTTCCGGTCTTGCGGTATTCCGCCCAGCCTGACCCGACCAGGTAGCCGCGAACCACGCACTCGATCGGCACCGGGTCGGTTCGGCGCACCAGCATCGACCGTCCCCGCAAGACGTCGGCGTGACGGCGCAGCGCTGGCGGGAACTCGTCAGGGTTCACCGACCGCAAGTGGTTCGGGACCACGTTGGCCGTCAGGTTGAACCAGAACGTGGACAACTGCGTCAGCACCTTGCCCTTGTCGGGAATCCCCGATCCGAGCACGTAGTCGAACGCGGAAATCCGGTCGGTGGCCACGATGAGCAGATCGCCATCGGCCTCGTACAAGTCGCGAACCTTGCCGCGCCGCGTGGGCGTGAGTTCGGGAAACGAGGTGCTGAGGAGCGGAGCAGCGAGCGCCATGGGGACCTCACGATGGACCAGGCTCAGCCTGGCGGTCATGGTTGAGACGCAGGGCTGGTTATGTTACAGGTCTGCCGGGGGGACTCGCAAGTGGGCGGGCGGTGTCGGCGGTGTCCGCCCCTCTTGATCGGGTTGGCCACAGGCCTCAGGCCACTGACACCCGGCCGGACACGGACAGTAAGTAGTGGCGCACCATAGACTTGGACGCGATCTTATAGTAAAGTGCCTTGCCCCGACATGCGCGCCCATCTTCGTACCGCTGTCGTCGTTGCGCTGGCTGTCGCTCTGCTCGCATGGTTCCTCCGCGGGGCGGATCTATCCAAGGTGTGGGCCGAGATGACCCGGGGGCGGGTGGACCTGCTCCTGCTCGCACTGGTCACCACGATGACGACCTATGCGCTGAGGGCGATGCGGTGGCAGTACCTGCTCGCGGGGTTGGGGCCGACGCGGTTCTTGATCGCGTTTCGCGCAACCGTCGTCGGGTTCGCCGCCAGTTTTCTGCTGCCGGCCCGGGCCGGGGAGTTCCTGCGCCCCTACCTGCTCGCGCAGCACGAAGGCCTCAACGCCACGGCCGCGTTCGCGACGGTGGTCCTCGAACGCGTGTTCGACATGGCGACGGTGCTGGTCTTGTTCGCGGTCTTCCTGCTAACCGCCGATCCCGCGCTCGCCAGGTTGGACCCCGCGGTGTTCAGGGCGGTGCAGGCGGGCGGGTTGACGGCCGCGGCGGCCACGGTGGCGATCCTGGCCGTCTTCTACTTCCTGGCGGGGCACCCGGAGGCGACTGGCCGCCTGTCCGCGCGCGTCGAGCGTCGGCTGCCGCCGCGGTTGGCCCGGTTGGTGGACGGGATGGCGCAGACATTCGCCCTGGGCCTGGGTGCCGTCCGGCGTCCGCAACAACTGTTCCTGGTGTTCGCCTGGTCGTTCCCGTTGTGGTTGTCGATCGCGGGCGGGATCTGGCTGGTGTCCCGGGCGTTTTCGGTCGAGGTGCCGTTCGTCGGCTCGTTCCTGGTCATGGCGCTGCTCGTCGTGGGCGTCGCGATGCCCACGCCGGGCGCGATTGGCGGGTTTCACAAGTTCTACCAGATCGCCGTGGTGTCGTTCTACCACGCCTCCACCGAGAAGGCGATCGGCGCCGCGGTCGTGCTGCACGCGATCTCGTTCGTGCCGGTGACGCTGTTGGGAATCTTCTTCATGCTGCAGGAAGGACTGACGCTTGGCGGCATGCGCCGACTCGCGAGCGAGGGTGGAGCGTCGAAGGAGGAAGCCAAGTGAAGTGCCCGTATTGCGGTCATCTGGGCGACAAGGTCGTCGATTCGCGCGAGAGCAAGGAAGGCGAGGTGATTCGCCGGCGCCGGGAGTGCCTGGATTGCGGGCGGCGGTTCACCAGCTACGAGCGG
Source organism: Acidobacteriota bacterium (assembly GCA_017883185.1). Classification (GTDB taxonomy): domain Bacteria; phylum Acidobacteriota; class Vicinamibacteria; order Vicinamibacterales; family Fen-181; genus FEN-299. Next base: position 2,318 of record JADGOB010000025.1, on the reverse strand, counting down.
ATCGACGAGATCCCCTACATGGTGGTGAAGAAGGACGGAAGCCGCGAGCGGTTCGAGCGGCAGAAGCTCATTGCCGGCATGCTGAAGGCGTGCGAGAAACGGCCGGTCAGCGTCTCCGCCCTCGAGAAGGTGGCCGACCGTGTCGAGGCGACGCTCCAGGAGCGGCCCGAGAAGGAGATCGCCACCGCTGAGGTGGGTCTCTTCGTCATGCAGGCGCTCAAGGGGCTCGACGAGGTGGCCTACGTCCGGTTCGCGTCGGTCTACCGCAACTTCCGCGACGTGGGCGAATTCCGGAAGCAACTGGAAGAGCTGTTGAACGCGAGCGAATGATGAAGCCACTGCTCGCCGGCGTGCTGCTCCCCCTCGTGGCCAGCCTGGTGCTGTTGGCCGCGATAGGCGGACCCGTGCGCGCGGCGAACGAGGTGGACCTGCAGGTGAAGTCGCTGGCGAAGGACGGCCACGTGCACGTCTCGTTCACGCTGACCCATGGGTTCACGCGCGAACTGCAGGCAACGATCCGGAGCGGCCTGACCGCGACGATCGCATATGAGATCGAGTTGCGGCGGGGCGGCACGCTCTGGTTCGACCGCACGCTGGCCACGACGACGGTGACGGCGACCGCGCGGTACGACAACCTCACCCGTCAGCACCAGCTCTCTCGCACCGTGGATGGCCGCGGCGAGGAACCGCGGCTGACCGAGGACGAGGAGCAGGTGCGGGAGTGGATGACGGTGTTCAAGCAGTTGCCGCTGTTCAGCACGAAACAGCTCGAAGAGAACGCCGAGTACTACGTCCGCGTGCGGGCCCGCACGCGGCCGCGGGTCAACTGGCTCCTGTTCTGGCCCTGGGAACATGGCGCGCCGACCGGCGAAGCGCGCTTCACGCTGATCCAGTAGATGCTTACCCTGCGGGACACTTCCCCGGCGCCTTCCCCGGCCCGGCCGCGGCCGCGGCGGCAGGCCTCCGAGCGGCGCCCGTTCCGCGACAACCCGCTGCTCATTGTCGTCGGGATCGCGCTGCTGGTGACGGCGCTCGCCGCGACGCTCAGCTTCGGATCGCGGTCGTCGCGGTTTTCGCCGGACTTCCTCACCGAGTTCGTGCTCTACGCCCTGTCGGCCGCCGACCTGGCGATGATCCTCGCGCTGGTGTTCGTCCTCGCGCGGAACATCCTCAAGCTGATGGTCGAGCGTCGGCGCGGCCTGCCGTTCGCCAGGTTCCGGTCGAAGCTGGTCGGCGTCCTGCTCGGCATGACGCTCATCCCGTCGGTGCTCGTCCTGTTCGTCGGGAGCGAGCTGATTCGGACCAATCTCGACCGTTGGTTCAACGCGCCGATGGAGGAGATTGTCGCGTCGGCCAACCGGACGGCCGGGGACTACTACCGCGAGCGGCAGAAGCTGGTGAGTGACACCTCGCAGCGCATCGCGCTCGCCCTCGCGCCGCTGGGCTTTCCGGACGCCGACGTGACGAGGGTGTTCGAGGTCATCAAGCCCGAGGTCGCGCCGCTGCGCACCAGCATGGTGGAGGTCTACCGCGTGGTGCTTGGCCGCGGGCCCCGGCCGGACGTCTCGGCGGTGGCGGAGGTGCGCGTCCCGTCGTTCCCTCCCGACTACAACAGGGTCTCGGCCGATCGCCTGGCCGAACGCGTCGCGTCGGGAAGCGCAGAGACGCACGGCTTCGAGCCGCTGGGGGGCGGCGGCGAACTGCTGCGTTCTGCCGCGCCGGTTCTCGGCCGGGACGGCAGGCTGGCGGGGGTGGTCGTCGCCTCGGACTACCTCACGGGCGAGATGGCAGACCGGTCGCGACGGATGACGGATGCCTACGAGCAGTACAGCAAGCTCAAGGTGCTCAAGAGCAACATGTTCGGCGTCTACATCTCGTTCTTCCTGATGGTGACGCTGATGATCCTCGTGGGCGCGACGTGGATTGGCTTCTACCTGGCCAAGCGGATCACGCGGCCCATCCAGATGCTGGCCGCGGCGGCGCGTGACATTGGCGCAGGGCACCTGGATCACCGTCTCGAGCCAGAGACCTCCGACGAGTTCGGGGCGCTGGTCGAAGCGTTCAACGCGATGACGGGCGAACTGTCGAATAGCCGGCAGGACCTCGAGCGTTCGGCCCAGGATCTCCAGCGGCAGCACCAGGAGGTGGAGGCGCGGCGTCGCTACATCGAGACCGTGCTCGAGCGCATCACCACCGGCGTGGTCTCGGTGGATGCCGCCGGGCGGGTGACGACGATCAACAGCGCTGCGGCACGGCTCCTGGGCCTGCAGGGGGCCGGGGCCGGCCAGCCGGTCGCCGACCTGCTTGGCCGCACGGAT
>JADGOB010000236.1 GCA_017883185.1 Acidobacteriota bacterium | reverse complement strand
GACCCAATCAGAAACGTCAGGTAGACCGAGATCAGCGACACCAGGACCGACGGGACCCGCAGGGCGAATTCGGTCGTCCCGAACAGTGCCAGGGAACACGACATGGCCCACAGCGGGACGGGGCCCTTTTCCAGCCAGACGTGATTGGCCTTCCAGTTCGTCGGGTCGTACGGCAGCGCCGGTTGGTCGATGAGCGTCGGCGTCAGCGGGTGGGCGATGAGGTTCCGGGCCACCAGCGCGTGGTACCTCTCGTCCCACGGGTGCAGGTAGGGGTCGGACGCCGCGAACATCCGGAGCATGAGCCCTGCCGCGAGGATCAGGATCAGGGAGGTGCGATGCTGCCCGGCTCGCAGCTGACGGAACGCCAGGAGGAATACCGACAGGCACGACGCGAAGACGGCCACATTCACAATCATCCGCTCGGCTCTCGAACAGGGGCGCGATTGAACAGGACCGCCCGGCGTGGAACCGTTTGGTGGCCGTCACACGGTGTCCTTCTTCGAGGCGTTCGCCCGCCGTGCATGTTACCCCAATGCGCCAAAGTCGATCGACCTTTGCCCGCTGCGGCTCGACGCACGCGTTGCCTCGAGCCGCAGCGGTTTCCATCAGGGCATCAAAGCCCGCCAGCACCGCCCTTCCGCACCACCCAGGTCGTCATGCACCGCTGGTCCTGCACGATGGTCGTCTTGAGCGGGTCCAGCAGGCTACAGCCGAGGTCGGCCGTCCACGTCGTCAACGCGGCTTCGTCAACCAGGTAGCGATCGGTGCCATCCGGCATCCGGTAGCGGCCCCCGCCGAGCGGCCGCATCCGATCGGCCATCCCGATCGACGACGCCAGGCGGCAGAAGAACAGGCCGCCAGGGCGCAGGACGCGCCGCGTTTCGCCGAGCATTGCCGCGAAGTGATCGTGGTCGCCGGCAAAATGCAGCACCGCGCTGCTGATGACGACTGTCGAAGAGATAGATGTCGATCTGGCCGAATTCGGCCGTGAGGTCCAGCATCGGCGGAGCCTACCACACGCCGCTCGGGCCGATGCCTTCCTACCGCGGCCCCGGTCCGCCGGGCGGCGGCGTGGTTCCCAATCAGACGCTCGACTGGCGTCACTCGGCGTGGACTCACTCCGGCAGGGGGACCACCGACGTGGCGGTCTTCACCGCCAGGCGCGCGGCAGCGAGCGCGCGTTCGGCATCGTCGCGGGTGTAGCGTTCGGTGGGGATGAAGTCGATCTCCCCGTAGAACGAAAACTCGCGCTCCTTGCGCAGCCAGGACGACGCCTCGATGAGCGCAGGCAGGTTGGCGAGGACGCCAGCGGGAAACCGGTCCCGGTGCTCGTCGAGCAACTGGCCGACGTCGTGCCACTTGGGAGGCTCGATGCCTACCTGCCGCAGCATCGCCTTCAAGGTGAGTTCGACGACTTCCTGCGCTTCGCGCACCACGTCGGAAAACGCGCCGTCCGCGAGGAGGAGATCGAGCACCTTCAGGCGGTGTCGGCTTTTGATCAGGTAGCTCTGCGCAAGCGAGCTGTTCGTCATATCTCGAACACCTCGCCCGGCTGGTAGTCCGGTTTCAGGTCCCAGAACCACGCGTTCGCGCGCCAGACCCGGCGGGCGCCGAGGGCCGCCAGGCGGCCGCGAAGTGCGTCGAGGGCTCTGTGCACGAAGCCGTCGCGGTCCTCCAGGTAGAGGGCGTCTTCGACCATGTCCAGGAAGAGCGGGCTGCCGGCCCGCACTTCATCCGGGCTCTTGAAGACCGGGGACAGCTCCACGAACCACCCGGCGCGCCGTGCGGCAGCCAGGTCCGATGCCATCTCGCGCTCGACCGCCAGGAAGTCCCGCCCGCGCGCCACCCGACCATCGGGCAGCCCGTCGGCGACCACGAGCATGTCGAGGTCGGATTCCGGGCCAGCCGTACCGCGAGCCACAGAACCAAACACGACGACCGAGATCAGGCGGTCGCCATAGTGCTGCTGGCAGCGTGCGCGCAAGCGATCGAGGAGCGGATGAATGGCGTCCTGCATGACCAGGCCCAGAGCGGTCGACAGTATTCTACACCCCCCCGATGCGGGTGCGGCCGCTGGCCCCTCCGAGGCGGGCCAGCAGTCTCGCCGGAATCCCATGTCGAACGCACACTGGCCCGCGCACGGCGCGTCGGGCCAGTATCTGCCCCTTGCGCACGATGTCGTGAAAGTCGGCGAGCAGGACGTCGGCCTGGTCATTGGGCAGCGCGTTCCGGGTCACCTGCGGCTGACGATGGGTGCTCAGCCGCGGCCGCGGACACGACGGGCCAGCAGGACGAAGGCCGCGAGCGCCGCCACCCCCGTCAGGGCCTCGGTGAGCAGCATGCCGTTGGTGGACCACGCGTCGTGCGCCCAGCCGGCGGCGCGCAGCATGCCCAGGCTGAAGAGGGTGTTGATCGCGAAGAACAGGTTGATCTTCGTCGCGGCCGCCGTCTCCCCGATGATCGCCAGGACCAGCCCCGTGAACGACGCGGTCACCATGCCCAGCGTGAACGTGTAGAACAAGGTCGTCGCCGCGTAGCTCCCCGACGTGCGCGGCGACAATGCCATCACGACGCACGCCACCAAGCCGAGGCCGCAGGACATCGCGTAGGCGGTCGGCTTGGCGACGCGATCCGCCAGCCTGCCGCCGACGAAGCAGCCGGCCACGATGGCCACGCCGCCGCCCAGCCCGAGGACGGAAGACACGACATCGACCGACGCGTGGAACTCCCGGGCAATCGCACTGAAGAGGAACATCGCCGCGCCGGTGCCGATGGGCAGGATCGCCAGAATCAGCGCGATCCGGCCCGCGCGAGAGCGCAGCACGTCTGCCAGCTCGCGCCAGGCCTCGCGAATGCGCGCCCCGACGGACGCGTTCGCCAGTGCGCGCGGTGGGTCTTCCAGGCCGATCAGCGGGAGCGCGCACGCAAACAGGATGGCGGCCAGTGCCAGCCCGCCCACCCACGGGGCCGGGGCATGCACGACGAGCCAGAGCCCGATCCCGCCCCCGGCCGTCTGCCCGAACTGGTTGCCCGACTGGAACCATCCCGCGGCGCGGCCGCGCGTGGCCGGCGTCGTATTGTGCGCCATCAACCCTTCGGTCGCGAACGCACTGAACGTCGCGGCAACTGTCGTGACCAGGATCAGCGCCGATAGCAGCGGCACGGTCGCCTTCGACAGCGGGATGGCCGTCATCGCGAGCAGGCCGATCGCGACCGCGGCAATGGAGACGACGTACCACGTCTTGCGCGACAGCGTGTAGTCGCCAACCGGCGCCCAGAGGAACTTCCATCCACCCGCCACGAACGTCATGCCGACGAGGCCGGCGACGGCGGAGACGTCGAGGCCGGCGCGGCTACCGAGGTACCCGAGCGCGACGGAGGGAAACCCGATCGCCAGGCCGAGCGGGAAGTAGAGCACCATCCACACCGACGGATGCGGGACAGCGCGAACGGCGGCCTCGCGGGAACCGGGGAGGGACATAATCGGAGCATTCTAGTCCGTTCCGACCGACGGCCCGGAGGATTGCTCTACTCGGCAACGCCGTAATGAAGCGAACCACGGGGATGGTCGCCTTGAACGAGTTGGCGGCGACTACCATGTTTGTCAGTTCCACACCGTCTCGCCAGTATTCGCCTGCTGGGGTGTGTCGCTGACGCCCGGGCGCCGCCGCGCCCATAGCTGACCACCCGGTGTCGTTCAGATCAGAGGACCTTGGTCGACTCGGTGGGCTTGGGCACCTTCACGACGAGCACGCGGAATACCTGCTCACCGTCGTTGACGAGCCGGTGCGGGATACGCGCTGGACTCTCGATGATCATGTCCCGCGAGACCCTCTCTTTCTCCTCGCCGATCTCGACGATGCCGTTCCCCTCCAGAACGTAGAAGAAGACGTCGACCGGCGTCGCATGCCTCTTGAGCGACTGCCCGGGCTGCAGGGTGATGTGCACCGCCATGGCGTGGGGGCTGTCGTAGATCGGCTTGGCGCTCACGCCGTGGGGGTTGGGCTTGTCCTCGGCGGCCAGTGCGTTCGTGATCTTCATGGGTCCTCGTCCTTTCTCTGGGTTATGCGACCTCGTAGAGGTCCTTCAGGCCGTGCGTCCGCGGCTGAGCCAGATGGCCCGCCCGCGAACGCGAAGAGCAGCAGCGCGCCCGCGTCGAAGATGAGGTCCGGCCCGATCCGAGTCCACGCCAGGGCGCGGAAGACCTCGCCCGAGGTGATCTCGGGGCTGCGCGCGTACCACAGGCCGTCCTTGACCGCGTAGTAGAACTGGTAGAACGCGGAGGGAGCGAGGCTGACCACCGTCATCAGGGCCAGCCCACCGTTGAGGCCCCAGAAGCTCCACTCGAGCAGTCGATCCGACCAGGCAGCCTTGGCAACCGTGTGCCGCATCGAGAAGAGCATGAGCGAGATGGCGAGCAACCCGTAGACGCCGAACAGCGCGGTGTGGGCATGGAGCGGCGTCGTGTTGATGCCCTGGATGTAGTAGAGGACGATCGGCGGGTTGATCAGGAAACCGAAGATGCCCGCGCCCACCAGGTTCCAGAACGTCACCGACACGAACCGCCTTTGTCTTCGGGCTTCCCATGACCTACTCCTTCGTGATCGCTCGGCGGGGTTGCCGCCGCTTCGATGGTTCCATCGGCGCTCCGGACATGATCGGAGCCCGGAGCGTGCGCTCGATCGCCGCCCACACCTCGTCTGCAAGCCGCTCGAGCCCCGCTCCACTCGTGATCCGCGCGGTGGCGTGGGCCAGAGAGAGGATCGATCCGAGCATGATGACGGCACCCACTTCCGGGCTGATCTCTTTCGAAAGCGTACCGTCATGCTCAGCCTCTCGCAGGCAACCGACCACGAACGCCCGCGAGCGTCGCTTGAACTCCTCCAGCCGCGCTGCCTGAGCCGGACCGGCAGCCTGGGACAGATGGTCCGAGAGCAGCATGCGCGAGAGGTGTGGGTTGGCGCGGATGGTCCGCGTGCGGTGCTGGAAGAAGAGCCCGAGCCGCTCGATCGGGTCGGGGGCCTTCGGGGGAAAGCCCTCGAAGAGGATGGCGCCCATCCGCTCCACGACGGCGTCGACAATGGCCTCCATGCTCTCGAAGTGCCGGAAGATGGCTCCCGCGGTTACCCCGATCTCGGTCGCGAGGAGCTGGGCGGTGAAGCGGCGGGCACCCTTGGTCGCGATGATCCGCATCGCCACGTCCACGATCTGCGTCTCACGCGCCGACACCGTCTTCCGCGGCACGTCGTGCCCTCGTCGAGCCACCATGGTCGGCAGTATA
>JADGOB010000235.1 GCA_017883185.1 Acidobacteriota bacterium | reverse complement strand
GAGCGACGGACGGCACGGGGCGGGCGCGACAGCGTCGATCATGCCCCCGGCGGGCACGATGATCTTGCGAACGTTGCGTGCGGTTTGGCCGTGCGGGTGGCTGCGGCGCCGCGGTATCAGTCCGCCACCTGGTGAAGGGACAAGCCGTAAGCAAAACGCTCTGATGTAGCTCGAAAACAGAACCCCGATACGGCGGGAGAAAGACGGGTCGACGGGTACGCCGAACGATGCGTTTGAACAGTGGAGAGCGGCATCGGGGGGGATTGCGGCAGGTCAAGGATGCTGCGGGTCGGAGCATCCGCTACCGCGAAGGTCGCGATGCGATGGGGGAGGACCACACCGTCTGTCACGTGCACACGGTTGTCGATGGCCACGAAGGGGACTGCGCAGTGGGGATCGCGGAGCGCGAGTTGCGCTGCGTGCATTGATCATGAGCGCGAAGGCACTGGCGCAGGTGAGTACGGCCGCGCCGTGAGCTGTGTCGGGCCGGACCGCGACCCGACCCCGGCGGCCTGGTCGACCCGAGCCGCCGAAGTGCGTCCCCGTGGGGCTCGAACCTGTGGCCTTCGGCTCCGGAGGCCGACGCTCTATCCAGCTGAGCTACGGGCGCGCGATACGAAGAACCCTCGGTCTACCACAGGCTGAGCCGTCGGCGGGCGCGCGGCCGGCCCACCGCGCGGTGCTCCCGCCGGGGCGTCATTGCCGATAGGCTCCGCCGACCAAGTCGTACCCGAACTCGAAGTTCGAGGGCGACAGCACCGCGGCTATTGCCAGGGGATGGCGGCCTGCGAGTGTCCAGGCGGCATCAGCCCGGCAGTCCTGCACCCGGTGGCCGGCAAACGCGACGCGGACGACGTCACGGACGGTGGACGAGGCAGGCGGGAAGAAGGCCTGCATTCCCGCGGAACCTGCCCCGCCAGTCACCGAACCCGCTGGCGTGCACTGGGCGGTGGCATTCAGCCCGTCAGCCGTGATCGACCCTCGCCAGGTTCCGTCAGGTGCCCGGTCGAGCGCGACCTCGCCGTAGGTGGCGTGGTGTCCCTTGGTCCGCATGTAGTCGGCGTACGCCGGGTCCGGCATCCAGAACTGGAGCACCAGCAAGGGTCTGCCCGGTCCAAGCTCCGAGTCTGGAGCGGTCGAGGCGACGCGGGCGCACCACAGCGCGACCGCCCCGTGGGCGGGCCACCGGGGCGAGCGCCCGTCGATGGTGAAGGTATCTGCGCGGACGATTTCCAGAAACGACGCCGCCCACCGACCGCGAGCTGGATGAGCGGCGATGTGTTCGCCGGCCCAGGCGATGCCATTCGAGGCGAGTTCGTCGAGAGTGATGAACCTGAATGCCCGCGGGAGCTCGCCTGCCACCGTGGCGGGATCGAACACGACGTAGGCCACGATCTCCTCCGGCTTCTGGACGATCCACCGCGTTTCGGCGCCGGCCGGGAGGGCCGGCACCTGTGGGGAGGCGCCCCGAGCCACCAGGGGAGCGAGGACGAGCGCGCTTGCGAGAAGGCGGAGCTTCACACCGTCTGTCCTTGCCTGTCTTATCGGCGACCCGTCCTGAGACAACGCCTTCCCGGGACGCCGGCTGCTTCAGCCTTCTGGCCGAGCGCTCGGCCCTCGGCCAGAAGGCTGAACGGTCCGCCGCCGGCCGGGTGCCGCGTGCGCGGTTCCGCGATCCCCTATCCACGCCGCCGGACGGCCGGATGGTCTTCGGCGGCGAGCGGCTCCAGCCGAGGGACCCACCGCGGCACCAGCCGGCAGTATTCCTCGAACTCCGCGCCGAACTGCCGCTGCAGGTCGGGCTCTTCCTTCTTGATCACCATCACGGCGACCGCGGTTGCCAGCACCACCGACAACGCGGCCATTTCGCGCCATATCTGCGAAAGCAGGATCGCCTCGCCGACGAGCATCAGCGCCATGCCGAGGTACATCGGATTGCGCACCCATCGGTAGAGGCCGGTGATGACGAGCCGCCTCGGCGGATCGAAGGGCGCCGGGGTCCCCTCTCCGCGAAGCGCGAATTCCATCGCGCACCATGACGAAAGCGCCGCTCCGACCGCAAACACGGTCCACGCCCACGGGTGGTGCGGAGCGAGCGAGACCCCCTCGATGTGCGCAAACCAGAGCGGCAGCCAATAGAACCAGATGGAGAGAAAGACCGTGCCGACGACCAGAGTCCGCACGACCGCGAATGCACGGCTCATGACGGTTCCCTCCTGTGATCGGACTGTTTCGGTGGCCCGAGAACAGTGTACGCCCGGACGGCTTCGCAGGGCTCTGCGAGGCGGGTCGCCCGCGCATCGGGCGCCCGGCTCGGGCCGTCCCCGACGGGTTCCATCTTCACCCAGTGGTGAAGACGGCGATAATCAGTCCCGTCGTCGGGGGCCGCCGCCGCCATCACGGTCAGCGAGCAGAACACACCCGCGATTGGAACCGGGGCAGCCTCGGCGTTCGCGGAAACCTGGGCTGGACTGAATGACCGGTTCTCCAGACATGGCGCCCGGTTCACGTTATCCCGCGTCCGGGAGGCTGCAACCTGCCCGAGTGCGTCGTCTCGGGGATCCTTGCCGGCCGTTCTGCAGCAGTCGAGACACCTGCAAGAGCGGATCGTCTGACCGCACGTGACCCTCGTCTGCTGTCGGTGTCCGCTGCCAGCGACTCTGGTCCAGCCCTCCGACCGTGGTCCGCCTCCCGCTGACTACTTCGTCACGATCCCGCGCCGCTTCAGCATCCATTCGATGCTCGGATCCTTGCCGCGGAAACCCCGATACAGCACGGCGTAGTCTCCGACGTTACCGCGCGACAGGATCATCTGGCGGAACCGGTCGCCGTTGGCCCGCGTGAGGCCGCCGTTCTCGATGAACCACTCGAACGCGTCGTTGTCCAGCATCTCGGCCCACAGGTAGGCGTAGTAGCCGGCGTCGTACCCGTTCGCCCAGATGTGCAGGAAGTAGCTCGAGCGGTAGCGCGGCGGAACCGGCGCGAAGTCGACGCCCGCCTTCTCGAGCGCGGCCTTCTCGAACGCGTCGGGGCTCTGCACCGGCGCGGTGGCGGGCAGCGTGTGCCAGATCATGTCGAGCTCGGCGGCGCCGAGGACCTCGGTGAGCGAGTAGCCCTGGTTGAACGTCTCCGCCTTCCGAATCTTATCGGCCAGCGCCTGCGGCATCGGCTGGCCGGTCTTGTAGTGGATGGCGAAGTGTGAGAGCACCTTCGGATAGAGCGCCCAGTGCTCGTTGATCTGCGAGGGAAGCTCGACGAAGTCGCGCGCCACGTTCGCGCCCGACAGCGTCGGGTAGGTCGAGTTGGCGAAGATCCCGTGCAGCGCGTGCCCGAACTCGTGGAACATCGTCGTCACGTCGTCGTAGCTGAGGAGCGCGGGCTGGCCCGGCGCCGGCTTGGAGAAGTTGGCGACGTTGTAGACGACCGGGCGGGCGCCGAGCAGCCGCGACTGCTGCGTGAAGTTGTCCATCCACGCGCCGCCGTTCTTGTTGTCGCGTTTGAAGTAGTCGCAGTAGAAGAGCGCGAGCGGCTTGCCGTCGGCGTCGGAGACCTCGAACACCCGTACGTCGGGCTGGTAGACCGGGAGGTCGTGGCGCTCCTTGAAGGTGATGCCGTAGAGCTCGTGCGCGGCGTAGAAGACGCCGTCCTGGAGAACGCGGTCGAGCTCGAAGTAGGGGGCGAGATCCGCGCTGTTCAGGTCGTACTTCGCCTTGCGCACCTGCTCGGCGTAGAAGTCCCAGTCCCACGGGGCGAGCGTGAAGCCGCCGTGCTGCTGGTCGATGAGCGACTGGATGTCACCGGCCTCGCGCTTCGCGTTTGCGACCGACGGCGGGACCAGCCGGCCGAGGAACTGCTCGACGGCGGCCGGCGTCTTGGCCATCTGCAGTTCGAGAGACCAGGCGGCGTGGTTCGGGAAGCCCAGCAGCGCCGCGCGCTTCGCGCGCAGGGCGGCCAGCTTGGCGATCGTGTTGCGGGTGTCGTTGGCATCGCCGTGCTCGGTGCGCGTCCACGACGCGGTGAACAGCTTCTCGCGCGTGGGCCGAGCCGTCATCTCGGCCAGCATCGGCTGCTGCGTCGTGTTCTGCAGCGGGATCAGCCAGCGGCCGTCGAAGCCCCGTCCCTTAGCGGCCAGCGTCGCCGCCTGGATCTCGTCGTTCGAAAGGCCGGCCAGGTCGGCCGCGTTCGACGTCACCAGCGCGCCGGCCTTGGTGGCGGCCAGCAACTGGTTGATGAACTTCGCCGCGAGCGACGCCTCTTCCTTGTTGAATTCCTTGAGCTTGGCCTTGTCGGCGTCCGACAGCCTGGCCCCCGCGTGCACGAACCGCTGGTGATAGTGCTCGACCAGCCGCAGCGACTGCGGGTCGAGCGAGAGCGAGGCTCGCTTGTCGTAAACGGCCGCGATCCGCTTGAACAGCTTGTCGTTGAGGAAGATGCCGTCCAAGTGCGCGGCGAGCTTCGGCGCCACCTCTTCCTGCAGGGCCTGCAGTGTCGGGTCGGTGTTGGCCGACGACAGCCCGTTGAAGACGAGTTGCACGCGCGTCAGCAACTGGCCGCTCTTCTCGAGCGCGACCAGCGTGTTGTCGAACGTCGGCGGCGCCGGGCGGTCGGCGATGGCCGCGATCTCGGCGATCTGGGCCTTCATGCCAGCCTCGAACGCAGGAGTGAAGTCGGCGTCCTTGATCTTGTCGAACTGCGGCGCGCCGAACGGGAGGGGGCTCGGCGACATGAGCGGGTTGTTCTCGGTCGCCGCCGGTGACGGAGTCTGCGTGATCGTCATGGAACCTGCCGACCAAGTTGAGACGGAGACGGCGCCGACGACGAAGGCGCCGGCGAGAACGAGCGCGAAGTTGCGGAACATGAGGAGTATCCCTTCAAGAACCGTGTCGCTCTGGGGCGACCGGACATTCTCAGATGATACCTCCACAGGGCGGCAAGCGCCTTCCCGGGGCAGCGCCGCGGGAACCAGGGGAAGAAGGCCGAGGTTCGGGCGACGTCGTCCGCGTAACCCGGGTTCGAGGTCGCCAGGCTTCGCTCGAGCAGCGCGACGCCGAAGACGCGGATCAGGAGGAAGGTCATCAGCGCGGGGATGGTGCGCCCGGCCGCCTTCGCAACGGAGTTGCTTCGGCGCCCTGGGCGCTTGCTTGGGAGGACGGGAAGAAGTGCGCCCGGAGGGGCTCGAACCCCCGACCTGCGGCTTCGAAGGCCGCGACGACATCCGGCCGAACGCAGCCGACCCCGTAAAATCGGGGTCGGCTGTCCCGCCTCACGGCCGTCCGAGGCATCGTGCGGACGCCTGTTTCGGAACGGCTTGCAAGTTCTTGCGAGAGCTAGCGCGGCGCTGTCCGACTCGTGTCAGGTGCGGTCG
>JADGOB010000234.1 GCA_017883185.1 Acidobacteriota bacterium | reverse complement strand
TGCAGCTCGCGAGCCAGGAAACGCTGCCGACCATCCCGCTCTTCACGCTGGCAGGCACGCTGCTCGCGAGGGGCGTCACCCCCGAACGGCTGGTCCGGGTGTTCCGAGCCGTGGCGGGGTGGCTGCCGGGTGGCACGGCCGTCGCCGCCGTCCTGGTGTGCGCTTTCTTCACGACGTTTACCGGTGCATCGGGCGTCACGATCCTGGCGCTCGGCGGCCTGCTCCTGCCGGTGCTGATGAAGGACCGCTACTCAGAAGCGTTCTCGCTAGGCACGGTCACCGCCTCCGGCAGCATCGGCCTGCTCTTCCCGCCGAGCCTCCCCATCATCCTGTACGGCGTGCAAGCCCGCACGCCGGTCAACGAGATGTTCTACGCATGCATCCTGCCGGGCTTCGTCCTGGTCGGTCTGGTGGCGGCGTACTGCGTCCGCGAGGGCGTTGTCGAAGGGGCAACCTGGAAGCGCGTGGACCCGCGCGAGATCGTCTTGTCGGTGTGGGCGGCCAAGTGGGAGATTGCGCTCCCCATCGTCGTGTTCGTCAGCCTGTTCGGCGGGTTCGCGACGACGGTCGAAGCCGCGGCGCTGACCGTGCTCTACGCGCTGTTCATCAAGTGCGTGGTGTATCGAGACGTGAGTGTTCGGCGCGAACTGCCGAAGGTCCTGACCGAATCCACCATTCTCGTGGGCGGCGTGCTCATCATCCTCTGCGTCGCGATGGGATTCACCAACTACCTGATTGACGCCCAAGTCCCCGCGAGGGGTGCGGCCTGGGTGACGGCCGGCATCAAATCGCCGTGGGTGTTCCTGCTGATCTTGAACGGCTTCTTGTTGGTGGTCGGATGCCTGATGGACATCTTCTCGGCGATCTTCGTGGTGGTGCCGCTCATCCTGCCCGTGGCGGCCGCCTTCCATATTGATCCGCGCCACCTGGGCGCGATCTTCCTGATCAACCTCGAACTCGGCTACCTGACGCCGCCAGTCGGGATGAACCTGTTCCTGGCCTCATACCGGTTCAACAAGCCCATGCCCCAGATCACGCGCGCCGTGCTGCCATTCATGTTGGTGTAGCTCGCGGCGGCGTTGCTCGTCACCTTTGTTCCGTGGCCGAGCGCTGGCTTCGCGCACTGGTGGGCGCAGTGAGGCGGGCCTGAAGGCGCGACGCGGGACAGTGAACCGCAGGGCCGCCGCGCTGTTTCTGCCAGCCTGGCCGCGACCCCTGTCGCCGTCGCTGCAACAACTGGGTCGCGCTGCCGGCGCTCATTCCAAAGTCTCCCGCCAGAATTGCGCCCCGATTCCGGCTTTGCGTAGGCTCCTCTCGACCCGGCATCGGCCGTGCAGGACGATGTAGAATGCGGGTCGTGCCGAGGGTGCCGCCGTTCGAGCGTCCGGCGACCTACGAGGATCTCGTCAAGCTGCCCGACCACCTGGTGGCGGAGATCATCGACGGGGAACTGCACGCCTCGCCGCGGCCGGCGCCGCGTCATGCGGTCGCGTACGCCAGGGCGACGGGTCTGCTGGGATCGGCATTCGACTCTGGCCGAACCGGTCCGGGGGGATGGTGGATCCTGGCCGAACCTGAACTGCATCTCGGACGGGACGTGCTGGTGCCCGATCTTGCCGGCTGGCGCCGCACGCGAATGCCGCGTGTCCCCGAGACCGCCTACTTCCCGTTGGCTCCCGACTGGATCTGCGAGGTCCTCTCCCCATCGACCGCTTCGCTCGACCGCACAAAGAAGCTCGCGATCTACGCGCGCGAAGGTGTCGGCCACGCCTGGTTGATCGATCCGATCGCCCGCACGCTCGAGATCCTGCGCCTCGAGGCGGGCCGGTGGACCATCATCGTGACCCACGCCGGCGAGGCGGCGGTTCGCGCCGAGCCCTTCGACGCCATCGAATTCACCCTCGGGGAATTCTGGGCCGATTGAGCGGCCCTGCGTGAGCGCCAGCCCGGATGCCGTCCTTGGCACCAGCAAGGAGGACGTCCCCGTGCGATCCACAATCCAGTTGATTGTCGCGTCCGTGCTGATCGGGGTCGCATAGGTTCTTCTTCGGCCGCCGTCGGGTGGATCGCGCTGCTAGCCCGCCTTGCGACGGACCGTCGATTTGCGCCCGGTCCGCACTCGCGTCGGCAGCGCCGCGATCACCGAACGAAGCAGCTCGTTCACTGACTCTGAAGTGGTGAATACCGCCGCGACATCCGGATCCAGGACGACGGTCACGGTCTCCTTGCCCATTCGTTCGGCGAATCGGTTCGAACGGCTTTGCCCGTAGTCGAAGCGGTACTCCGCCTGCATTTCCCGAACGGTTGTCGCGGGCGCGCTACTTCGAGTTCTGCTCATAGTCCTGTTGCTCGCGCTTGGTCGCGCGCCTTGCGCTGATGATCCGCACGCGTCCCTCGCGTTCGGTGAAGGACACCACGAACAGTCGGCGATTGCCCGAATGGCCGATGATCAGTTCGCGCGGTTCGTTGCTGGAGTGAGGCGGGTCGGCGAAGATGCGGGCCAGTGGATCGCGAAAGACCGTGAGCGCTTCCTCGAACGTCACGAAGTGCTTCATGGCGTTGCCCCTCGCCTTCGACGCGTCCCACTCGAACTCAACGCTCATGCTGTCCCGTCAAGCCTACCACGAAGGCCCGGGCATCCTTCGGTCGGGCTCACGATCATGCATCAGACGATGGTGACTATTCAGGCAGGCAGAATTCAGGAGTCAGTGTTGTCCGCCGAACCGGAACACGACCCCGGCCGAGATCACCAGTTCACGTGAACTCGGTGACGCGGAAGGCGTTCAACCGGCTGATGGTCGCCACGACAAGAAGCAGCCCCTCCGGGCTGGGGTCATATCAGTCATTCCGCCCGCATCACCGTCACCTGGTCCACCTTCGTCGCCTGCCGGGCAGGCAGATAGCTGGCCACGAGCGTCGACGCGATCAGCAGCAGGGACACGCCGGCGAGCACCGTCAGATCCACGGGACGCACGCCGTAGAGCAGACTCGCCCAGACCCGGTTCGACGCCAGCGCTGCCACAAGCCCAATCGCCACACCCACGAGCGACAGCTTCATCCCTTGCCCCACCACGAGCCGGAGCACGTCGCTCGTGCCCGCGCCCATCGCCACGCGGATGCCGAACTCATGCCTGCGCTGCGAGGCCCAATAGCTCGTCACGCCGTAGAGCCCGATCGCGGCGAGGAGCAGCGCCAGCAGCCCGGACCCGCCCACCACCGCGCCGGCCAGCCGCTCGAAGAAGCGACCGCCGGCGATCTCCCTGTCCAATGTCCGCGGATTGAACAGCGGGAGATTCACGTTCAAGGCCACGGCCTCGCGCTGAACGGCGGAGACGAACGCCAGAGGGCTGACCGAGGTTCTGACGTGGAGCACGTGCCTGGAGCCGGCCCACGGATCCCGCTGGAAGAGCGGCTCGTAGAGGAAAGGCCGAGGCCCGTCCGGGGTCGGCCGATCGCTGGCCACGCCAACGACCTCGCGACCGGAGCGTTCGCCGTCGATCCACAGCAGTTGGCCGAGAGGAATCGCGCCGGGCCAGAGCCTGCGCGCGAGCGTTTCGTTGACGATCACGACCGGCCCCGCGCCCTCGTGGTCCCGATCGGAGAAGTCCCGCCCGCGGACGAGCCCCGCGCCCATGGTCCGGAAGAAGCCAGGCGCGACGGCATCGTACGCCACGTCTGTCCACGACGTGCCGGCACCCGGCGCGACCCGCCCAGCGGCCACGCGCTCGGTGAAGAAGCTGGCGTCGCGCACGCTCACCTCGCGCGCCAGGCTCGCCGACCGCACCTCCGGCAACCGCTCGACGCGCTCCAGCAGCCGACGGTAGAAATCCCGGGCCCGGGCGTCGTCGTACTGCTGATGCGACGGCTGAAGCGACAGGAGCAGAACCTGCTCCGGCTTGAAGATTGAGACCAGTGACTGGTAGTGGCGCAGTGTCTGGAACAGGAGGCCGCCTCCGCTGAGAAGCACGACCGAGAAGGAGAGCTGGAAGACCATCAACAGCGCACGCACGCGGGATCTTGTCGCCGACCGTCCGCCGGCCCCCTCCTTCAGGCTGGCCGCCTGTCCCTGGGACCAGCCAGACAACTGGATCTTCCCGCTGCGGTCCTGGCCCTTGCGGGCCGCCTTCACGTTGGTCACCATGCCGGTGACCACGCTCTGGCTTGACGAAACGGGTGCGGCGTAATACCGTAGCGGCATAGTGGTAATACCCTGGAGAATACGACCGTGACCACCATGTCGTTGAAAGTGCCGGAAGTGCTCGAACGGAGACTGGCCCGTCTGGCGGAGAGTCGGGGCGCGAGCCGGTCCGAAGTGATACGCGAGGCGTTGGAGCGTTTTCTCAATGAGGCGTCCGCCCACCCCGACTCGTGCCTGGCGCTTGCCTCCGATCTGATTGGTTGTGTCGAAGGCCCCTCGGACCTGTCGCACAACAAGAAGCGCCTCGAGGGGTTTGGCAAGTGAAGAAACGGGTGCTCATGGATACTGGGCCTCTCGTGGCCAGCCTCAACCGCCGGGATCGCTTCCACCTCTGGGCCAAGGCACGGTTGAGCGAACTCGAGCCGCCGATCTCCACCTGTGAACCGGTGCTGGCGGAAGCCTGCTTCCTCTTGCGCCTGAAGGCGCGACGCGGGACAGTGAACCGCAGGGCCGCCGCGCTGTTGCTGCCAGCCTGGCCACGGCCCCTGTCGCAGTCGCTGCAACAACCGGGTCGCGCTGCCGGCGCCCATTCCAGAGTCTCCCGGCAGAATCACGCTACGATTCCGGCGTTGCGTTGGCTTCTCCTCGACCGTCTTCACGCTCAAGCCCACGGACCCGAAACAGCCGGACCGCGTGGAGCGGGCGCTCGACGTCCCGTTGCAGTCGGGATTGGACAGACGGCGACCGTGCCGCTATCGCCGCCTGCGGCCCTCGCAGATTCTGTGATCGTCGGTCAACCAAAGACGCGCAATGTCTGCGGGTTCTCGAGGGCACGGTCGCTCTCCAACTTCGCTATAATGCCAGGATTCACTCACATGCGTGGAGCGGACTGATCACATGGCCAAGAAGCACATTGCACCCCAGCGTCGGTATCGCGCGGACCTGTCGGAAACGCCCGAGTGGCTCAAGAAGAAGAAGTGCCCGAACCGGGACAAGTACATGTCGGGCAAGCGGGTCCTGCCGAAGAACCTGACCGGCAAGGAGAAGCTCGAGGACATCGTGGACGACGCCTTCCTGGCGTACAACTCGGGGCGGCTCCGCGAGGCGTGCCAGTTGTTCACGGGGAAGATGCTCGAGGCGGACGTCACGATCGGCATGAGCCTGTCGGGCGCGCTCACGCCCGCGGGGCTCGGCTGCTCGTCGATCGTGCCGCTCATCAAGGCCGGCTTCGT
>JADGOB010000233.1 GCA_017883185.1 Acidobacteriota bacterium | reverse complement strand
GAAGGTGATCATCCCCATCACCCTGGCCCTCATCTTCGTGCTGCTCTACGCCAACACACGGTCGACCTTCAAGGCGCTGCTCGTCATGAGCGCGGTGCCGTTCTCGGCGATCGGCGCCGTCTGGCTGTTCTACCTGTTGGGGTACAACGTCTCGATCGCCGCGTGGGTCGGCATGATCGCGCTGATGGGGCTGGACGCCGAGACCGGCGTGTTCATGCTGCTGTTCCTCGACCTGTCGTACGAGGAGTACCGGAAGAAGGGGCTGCTTGACGCGCCAGGAGGGCTCGATGAGGCGATCCTCCACGGAGCCGTGAAGCGGGCACGACCGAAGATGATGACTGTCGCCGCCGCGTTCATGGGGCTGCTGCCGATCATGTGGTCCACGTCCGCCGGCGCCGACGTGATGAAACGGATCGCCGCGCCGATGATCGGCGGCCTGGTGACGTCGTTCGCGCTCGAGTTGCTCGTGTACCCGGCGGTCTTCAAGCTGTGGAAGGCCCGTCACCTGCGGAACGAGGCGAGGAGGCCGGCGGCGGTCGAGACGGCGTGAACCGGGTCGCGCCCAATCGCGGTTTCGTCGGACAACACGATCCCCGCGTATCCGCGGATGATGAGGTCGTGAAGATGGCAGACCTCCGAGCGGGTCGCTTCCTGGTGGCTGGTCAGGTGCTCGAGCACCTGGCCGGCCATCAAGACCGGCACGGGGCACCGGGCTGGGTCGAACGCGCCAACGAAGCGGGCCAGCGCCAGCAGGCCAAGCTGGGCGCCAAGATCGCCGCGGCAGATCCAGATGGCGTCAACCGCTGCCGCGATCTCGTCGAGGCGTGTCGTCGCCTCGCGCCGTTCGATCTTGCCGATCACCGCGCATCCGGGCACGGCCTCGCGCAGCCACGCCGCCTCGCTCCCGTCCGTCATGAACGAAAACGCCAGCGCCGGGACGGCGTGCTGCTTCGCGATCCGGCACGCGGCCCCGTCGCGCCCGGTCGTCCGTTCGAGCACCACCGGGTGCTGTTCGACGTTGACGCCTTTCCGCGGCAGCACGCGGCCGGCGTTCAGCGCTCGTCCCTCGAGGGCCTCGGGCCACACCCTCACCACTTCGAAACGCACGCGCCCATCATCCACGCTCAGCGTCTCGCCGACGGCGGCCTGGCTGAAGAACTCCGGGTGCGGGATCGAGACGTCGCCACCGTGGCCGAGTGAGAAGCGCAGCGCCTGCCCCTCGCTCACCTCGCACGGCTCCCGCAATTCCAGGCGCATCTTCGCGCCTTGAAGATCGACGACGACCGGGGCGCCGGGACACTCTTCGCGGACGCGAGCCAGCGCGATCTCCAGCGAGGCGGCGTCCAGATGCGACGCGTTGAGCCGAAAGGCGGTCGCCCCGGCTTCGGCCAGGGCCGCGGCCAGGTCTACCGAGGCAGGGCCGATGGTCGCCACCAGCTGGAGCGCGTCTTGCCGGGTCGGCGAGTCGAGTGGGAGGAATGGCATCAACGGATTGCGCTTCGAGAAGGCGCGGACGACCGCGGCTCCAGCCGCTGTTCGTCCACGCCTTCCCGGCCGGGTTGGTTGGGAACTGACGTCCCGGTGGGCGCTACCTGTTGCCGTCCACGGCGATCAGTTCGATGTCGAACACCAGCATGCCCTTGGGGACACCCGCTCGTTCGCTGTCGTCATACGCGAGCTTGCCGGGGATCCAGAAGCGCCGCGACTCGCCGGCGACCATCAGCTGCACGCCTTCGGTCCAGCCCTTGATGACCCCGGTGAGGGGGAAACTGATGGGCGCGCCGCTCGTCACCGAGCTGTCGAACATCTTCCCGTCGGTGGTCCAGCCGGAGTAGTGCACCATGACGGTGCTGCTGCTCTTCGGGTGCACCGTGCCCGTTCCAGGCTTGAGCACCTTCGACGCCAGGCCCGACTTGGTCTTGAGCGCGTCGGCAGGCGGCGCAGCGACATCGGCCGGTGTGGTGGGCAGCGCGATGATGCTGAGCAGGACGACCTCGACCATCAGGGGCCCCTTGGGCTTGTCCGCCGCGCCGGCGAACGCCAGTTTCTCGGGCAACCAGAGGCGCATCTTCTGGCCAGCCGTCATCATGCCCAGCCCCTCGCGGAGGCCCGGGAGCAGGATCCGGTTCATCTGCAGGGGCTTGGTCGGCACGCCGAAGGAGCCGGGCTTGCCTTCCTGGCTCTCCTTCGTCCAGAAGGATGTGGCCATCTTCACCATGTCGGTGTCGGTCGGGTGTACTGTGCCGCTGCCGGGCGTCTCAATCTTATACGCAAGGCCAGAGGCTGTCTTCTGAGCATCCGCAGGCGGATTCTCAACCTGGGCAGCCATCGACTGCGAGGCAGACTGCGCGAGCGCCGCGTGGGAAATTCCAAGCGCAACCGCAGAGAAGACAAAGAGGACGATGAGCGATATCCGCGACATTGAAAGAGTCATAGCCTTTAATGCTCTCAGGTTTGAGCGAGGTCGCGCAAGCAATTTGTGACGGCTGTCACACCCGGCGAAGTCGTGCCGCCGCCCGCTACAACGTCGAAGGCCGTATTCTACGCGAGCCGGCTGCGGTCGAGTCGAAACCGGCATATAGTATTTGGCAGGAGGGATCATGGGCGAATTGCCACAGACACAGCCATCCGTGAAGCTCGGGCAGAGAGTCCCCGACTTCGAGATGACCACTTACGACCCCGTTCGGGATGATTTCGGGAAGGTCTCGCTGGTCGAGCAGATCGCCAACAAGCGTTGGACGATCCTCTTCTTCTACCCGGCCGACTTCACCTTCGTCTGAGCGACCGAATTCGCTGCTCTGGCAGAGCAGCAGGACCGGTTCGTCAAGATGGGATGCGACATCGTGACGGTGAGCACGGACACCCAGTTCGTCCACCTCGCTTGGAAGAAGTCCGAAAAAGAGCTGGCCGCCGTGACGTATTCGATGGCGGCCGACCCCACGGGCAAGGTCTCGAAGGCGTTTGGCGTCTACGACGAGGCGACAGGCCTCGCGCTGCGCGGGACGTTCGTCATCAACCCCGAGGGGGTCCTGCTGAATAGCGAGGTCAACTTCTACAACATGGGCCGCAACATCGACGAGCTCATGCGCAAGTTCAAGGCGAACGTGTACATGGGGCGCAAGACGAATGAGGTCTGCCCGTCGAAGTGGAAGGACGAAGGAGACAAGACCCTGGTGAACCCTGGCGCCAAGATGGTGGGCAAGGTCCACGAAGCGTTGGCAGGGTAGTCTCAGCCCTGGAAGATGTCTACTGCTCGTCGTCGAAGAACCGCCGCATCTTCTCGGGCTTCTTGTTCACCGCGTTCACGTCAATCGCCCACATGCCCCGGCCGTGCGTCGCGATGACGATGACGTTGTCGCGCGGATGGACGATCAGGTCGTGCACGTACGTGGCGGGCAGGTTCGTGCCGAGCACGTTCCACGTCTTACCGGCATCCGTCGTGACGTACACGCCGGTATCGGTGCCAACGTAGAGCACGTTCTTGTCCACCGGGTCCTCGCGGATCACGTTGACCGGGCCCATCGGGATTCCCGCGGCGATGCTCGTCCAGGTCTTCCCGAAATCCGTGGACTTCCACACGTAAGGCGTGAAGTCCTCGTCACGCTTGCCGTTCTGGGTCATGTAGACCGTGCCGACGTCGAAGGCCGAGGCGGCCAGCCGCGAGACCCACTTGCGCGGCGCCGCCCCGCTGCTGATGTCGGCTCATGCCTTTCCGCCATCCTTCGTGATGTGCACGCGGCCATCGTCCGTCCCGGCGTAGATCAGGCCAAACCGGAGCGGCGACTCCGAGATCGCGAAGATCGTGTGATAGGGTACGTCGCCCTTCTCTGTGGCCGCGCCAAAGGTCAGGTCGGGGCTGATGATGTCCCACGTATCGCCCCGGTCCCGCGACATCATCAGGTACTGCATGCCGTGATAGAGGATGCGGTTGCTGTGGGGCGAGATGACGGTGGGCGCCAGCCACTCCCCGCGAAGCGCCGATTCATCGGGGTAGCGCGCGGGCAGCAGGTCCTTGCTCCGCTCGCCGCGCGGCTTGCCGAGGTCGGTCCGCGAGACCGTGCCATAGAACCCAGACGAGTAGACGATGTTCGGGTCGAGCGGGTCGATGGCGTGCGTCGAGCCCTCGCCGCCCGGCGCGCCTTCAAACTCCACCGGGCGGATCTTGTCGCGTCCCTGGCTGAGATCGACCGCGCCGCGGAAGCTCCCGTGATCCTGCATCGATCCGTAGACACGGAACGGCGTGTCCATGTCGTACGCGATGTTGAAGAACTGGCAGACGGGCAGGGTGAGCCGCGAGTCCTTCCACGTCTTGCCCCGGTCGTAGGAGATCGCGAACCCCTGGTCGAACACGTTGATCAGGTAGCTGGAGTTCAGCGGATCGATCCACAGGCCGTGATGGTCGCCTCCCGGCGTGTCGAGGCTCTTGAACGTCTTGCCGCCGTCATAGGACGCGTTGAGCGCAAGCCCCATCGTGTAGACGGTGTTGGCGTTGCCTGGATCGACCCGGATCTGCCCGAACACCCAGCCGTACGTGTTCGAGGTCCGCTCCATGAACGTCTTCTGGTCCGGCGTCAGGCCGCTCACCTGGGCCCAGTGTTCGCCCTTGTCGTCGGAGCGATAGACCGTCGCGCCCTTGATGTATCCGCTCGAGGGGATGCCGTAGGGGTCGGCCTTTTCCTCCGCCGTCGGCTCGCGGACGATTTCGTAGTTGTCCACCAGCGCATAGAGGACGTTGGGCGACGACAGGCAGATGTCGAACCCGATGCGGCCGCGGAACTTCGGGATCGGGAGGCCCGTGTTGATGGGCGTCCAGGTCTTTCCGCCGTCGCTCGACTTGTGGATGCCGCTGCCGGCCGCGTCCGGCACGTTGCGCGGGTCGTTCCACTTCAGCCGCGTTCGCTGCCACGTGGCCGCGTAGAGCGTGTTCGGGTCGGCTGGATCCATCGCCAGATCGATCGCGCCCGTCTTGTCATCGATGAACAGGATCTTCTGCCAGCTCTTTCCGCCGTCCGCGGTCTTGTAAACACCGCGCTCGGCGTTTGTCGTCCACTCGTGGCCCGAGGCCGCGACGTAGACGATGTCCGGGTTGGTCGGGTGGATGACGATGCGGGGAATCGTATAGGTATCGGCGAGCCCCATGTGCTGCCAGGTCTTGCCGGCGTCTACGGACTTGTACACGCCGATGCCCGCCTGCGAGCTCCGGAAGATGTTGGCCTCACCGGTGCCGATCCAGACGATGTCGGGGTTCGAGGGGGCGACCGTGACGTCCCCGATGGTCGTTGCCGGCCCCTGGTCGAAGATGGCCTGCCAGGTGGTCGCCTCGTTGTCGGTCTTCCATAGGCCGCCGGAGGCCGTGGCCACGTAAACGGTGTAGTTCTTGCCGCGCGGCGCGACGACGGCGATGTCGATGCTGCGGCCGCTGATGTTCT
>JADGOB010000232.1 GCA_017883185.1 Acidobacteriota bacterium | reverse complement strand
TCTCGCACCACTCCCGGAACCCGCTCGACATCTACGCCGCGCCCACGTGCGTGGGCGCCTACGTGTTCGACCACGCCACGAGGCAGGTCGAATCGTGGCTGGCGAAAGAAACGATTCTCGCGACGGGCGGACTGGGCCGCATCTACCTCCACACGACCAACCCGGCGGGCGCCTGCGGGGACGGCGTCGCGATGGCGTACCGTGCGGGCGCGCGCTGCCTCAACATGCAGTTCGTCCAGTTCCATCCGACGACGCTCTATCACGGGGGCGAGCGGTTCCTGCTGTCTGAGTCGCTGCGCGGGGAGGGCGCCAGGCTCGTGGATGCCGGTGGCCGGGAGTTCATGTTCGACTATCACCCGGACGGCTCGCTGGCGCCGCGCGACATCGTGGCACGCGGCATCCACCAGATGATGCACGAGACCGGATCGCCCTGCGCCTACCTGGACATCAGCCACAAGCCGTCGGACTGGGTTCGGCAGCGGTTTCCCACGATTGCCGCCAGGTGCCAGGAGGCGGGGTTCGATCTCGCCACCCAGCCGATTCCAGTGGTGCCGGCCGCGCATTACAGTTGCGGCGGGATCGCGGTGGACGACGAAGGCCGGTCGAGCATGCGCCGGCTGCGGGCGGTTGGCGAGGTGTCGTGCACGGGGCTCCACGGGGCCAACCGGCTGGCGAGCACCTCCCTGCTCGAGTGCCTCGTCTGGGGCACGCGCGCCGGCACGGACGCGGCCAGGTGCTCCGCGAGCGGCGAGGACTGCTACTTCCCGGACATCGCGCCGTGGCAGTACGAAACCGAGACGGTCGACCCGGCGCTCGTCGCGCAGGACTGGCTGACTATCCGGCAGACCATGTGGAACTATGTCGGACTGGTGCGGAACCGGAGGCGCCTTGACCGCGCGCACGAGATCATCCGGGAACTCCAGTTGGAAATCGGAAAGTTCTACGCGCGGGCCGAGCTGAGCGACGCGCTCATCAGCCTTCGCAACGGCGTTCAGGCCGCGCTGGCGGTGCTGCTGGCGGCGATTGAATCGCGAGAGAGCCGCGGGTGTCACTATCGAACGGACTAGGACCAATCCGGCTTGCGCCTTGCGGCTGACGACCTGCGGCCTTGCTGACGAGAACGTCGAAACGTGGACAGATCTTCACGTCAAATGGGGAAGGACCACCACGATGCGCGCGGTGAAGGGCTCCGAGACGATTCTGTTCTGTGAGGACAGCGACCCGGTTCGGTAGCTCGGACACAAGATCCTGTCGGATGCCGGCTACAAGGTGCTCGTGGCGGCCACCGGGACCGAGGCCTTGGCGCTCGCGGTCTGTTGGGTGTGGATGACGTGGCCGATTGCTGCGATTGCAGTGACCACGTCGTCCGGGAGTTGCAGAATCTGCAGAAGGCGCTGGCCCGTTTCACCCCGTAGAACGGAGGGGCACCGCCTGCGGCCGCAAGCCTGGGGCCTCGAGTCGCAAGCCGGTTCTGCTCTACCCCGCTAACGCTTCCACGTCGGCCATCTCGATCGGGATCGGCTTGCCGAGGCTGCGGCTGCCGGTCTTTGTGATCACCACGTCGTCTTCCACGCGAATGCCGCCGAACGTGCGGAACTTGTTGATCACGTCGTAGTTCAGGAAGTCGGTGAACTTCCCTTCGGCCTTCCACTTGTCCATCAACGTCGGGATCATGTAGATGCCAGGCTCGACCGTCATGACCATGCCGGGCTCGAGCGCGCGCCCCATGCGCAGCGACTTGAGGCCGAACTGCGTGCTGCGCGTCACGGTGGGGTCGTAGCCGACGTGCTGCTCGCCGAGTCCCTCCATGTCGTGGACGTCGAAGCCCATCATGTGGCCGAGGCCGCACTGGAAGAACATCGCGTGCGCGCCGGCCTGCACGGCCGCGTCGAGATCGCCCTTCATGCAGCCAATCGCCTTCAGATCCTCGGCCAGGCTGCGGCACGCGAGCAGGTGGACGTCCATCCACTTCACGCCCGGCCTGGCAGCGGCCAGCGCCTTCTTGTGCGCGCGAAGGACGGCCTGGTAGAGCTCCCGCTGCGGACCGACGAACTTGCCTCCGATCGGGATCGTGCGCGTGATGTCGCTCGCGTAGTGCAGCGGCGAGTCGGCGCCGCAGTCGTTCACCGCCATCTGCCCGGCCTGCATCTGGTTGCCGTGGTCGTGGTTGTGCAGCGTCTCGCCGTGGACCGAGAAGATGATCGGGAAGGCGAGCTGGGAGCCGCGCGACTCGACGAGTCCAGCCATCGCTCCGGCCACCTCGCGCTCGTACATGCCCGGCTTCGCGATCTTCATGGCGAGCACGTGCATGTCGTGCGAGACCTCGAGGGCGAGTTCGATCTCGCGAATCTCGCCTGGTTCCTTGTAGGCCCGCTGGCTGACCACCGCCTTGATGAGCGGGACCGATGCGTGATGGTTGATCGCGTCGACCCTGATGCCGATCAGCCGATCGAGCCACTGCGCATTGTCGGCTCGGTACTGAGGCAGGAAGTGTACCCGGCGGCCCTTCCGGACCGCGTCGGCCAGCACCTTGGCCAGGTCGTCCCGTGTCCCGGCGCTCGTCACGCCAGCCATCGCCCCTCGCTCGGTAATCGTCGGCTGCGGCCCGCGCCACACGATGTCGTCGATCGTGAAGTCGTTGCCGTAGACCGTGTGCGTCCCGGCGTCCGCATCGATGACGGCGGCGAGGTCGGGATCGTCGATGCCCCAGTAGTAGAGGAAGGACGAGTCCTGCCGGAAATGATACGTGTTGTCGGCGTAGTTCATCGGCGAATCGGCGTTGCCGATGAACAGCAGCAAGCCATGCTTGAACTGCTGCTGCAGCTTCGTGCGTCGTGCGACGTAAATGTCGGCGTCGAACATGATGCTCCTTCGTGTTCGCGGGTCTGAAAACCCAGACTACATCCTCCAGCCTCCGCCCCGTTTGTTCTCTCGGGCCCGAAGGCCCGCGCTACGTCCCTGAACCCCGATCCCCGGCCCCCGACCTTTGGTCCCCGGTCCCCGACCTTTGGTCCCTGGCCCCCGACCTTTGGTCCCCGGCCCCCGACCTTTGGTCCCTGGTCCCTGCTTCACTTCCTGTCCACCGCCAGGTGATAGAGCGACGCGCTCATCGGCGGCACGACCAGCTTGCGGGCGAACGGCGCGGCGGGCGTTTCCTGCACCGCGACCTGCGGTGGCTTGCCCGGCTCGTTGAAGGCCTTCTCGTTGGGTCCTGAGACGCGCCACAGCCTCGCGGTTGCCGGCACTGCAACGCCGTCCAGTTGCAGATCGATCGCCTGCTCGTTCCTCGTCGGGTTGACCACAGACACGGTCAGGCCCCGTCCATTCTCCTGCCAGGCGGCGGCCACGTCCAGCGGTTCCGGCGCCCCCGTGGTTTCCACGGGGATCGTGCCGAAGCGCTCTCGGTAGAGCTTGAGGACGACACCGGTCGTATCGAGCACGGCGGCCCGCTTGCTGGTCTTGATCGCACCGATCACGTTGACCGTCTGCGCGTAGTTCGCCATGAAGACGATGTCGCTCTGGCGGGAGTACTCGTGAAGCCCCGCAACGATCCCGAGGGCGTCCTTGAGGAAGTACTGTGTGCCGAGCTCGCCGTAGACGTGAGGCCCGTACCAGTAGTTCCACTCGTCCAGCGCAATGCGGATGTCTCTGCCCTTCAGCGCCGGGACCGTCTGGCGGTACTTCCGGTGCGCCTCGGCGATTCGCTTGATCTGCCTGGGAATCTGCGCGACGTGCCCCATCAGGCCAGGCCCTTCCTGGGAGTAGAAATGCTCGCTGATCAGGCTCATGTTGTCCGCGCAGTTGGTCAGCATCCCCTCGGTCCACGGGCCGACGTCTCCCACGCCGACCAGCGTCAGCGTCGGGTCTACCGCACGCATCGCCCTGGCGAACTCGTTGTGCTTCTCCTGGTATGCCGCCAGCGGCACGTGACCGAGCTGCCAGTCGCCGTACATCTCGTTGCCGATCGACCAGAACCTGCAGGCGTAAGGCGCGGGCTGGCCGTTGCCCGCGCGGAGCTTCCCCATCGGCGTTGTCGCCGCGCCGTTGACGTACTCCACTTCGTCAGCGGCCGATCTCACGTCGCCAAGACCGCTGTTGACCGCGATGTAGGGCTCGGCGCCAAGCAGCCGGCACAGGACCATGAACTCGTCGATGCCGACATCGTTGTGCTCGATCCCCTTCCACGCCGGGTTCTTGCGCGGCGGACGCGTGTCGCGATCGCCGATGCCATCACGCCAGTTGTACCCGCTGACGAAGTTCCCGCCCGGCCATCGGTACACGGGGGAGTTCAACTCCCGCAGCAACTGCAGCGTGTCGGCCCGGAAGCCCTTGACGTTGTCGGCGGGCATCAGCGACGCGGTGCCGATCCGCAGCAGGCCCTTGCCGGTGGCGGCAATCACGAGCCGTGCCGTGTCGGTCGTCGCCGCAGCCGTGAACGTCAGCGGAAACGAGCGAAAGTCCCGGGTCAGGCCTGTGATCGAAAGCGTCTGGCGGCCCTGTTCTCCGCTTCCCCAGACGAGGCTCACCCGAACGGGTCCCGCGCTGGCGTCTCCCGCGAGGATGATGCGCCCGACGTACTTCTTGCCGACGGTGACGCCAAGCTCGCCCTGCTCGACGCCGCCCGGCTTCCCGTTCCCGGCGAGCGTAATATCCAGAGTGTGAGCGCCGACGAACGGGCTGGCGGTGTTCATCGTGACCGACGTCGGCTCGCCGGCCGGCTTCCACGGCGAACCCGGATCGCCGACGGCATGGAAGAACTTCCGGTCCTCGAGCATCTCGGCCCAGATGCCACCGTAGATGCAGCGCCCGAGGTGCTCGATGAACTGGCCGTAGATGTACTTCGACATCGGCGCCCGGCTTCGCAACGCGTGAATCGTCACGGCAGGCGCCAGCTCGCGCGCGGACAACTGCTCGATCTGGATGTCGTCGAACCAGGCCGTTCCCCGCGACTTGCCCCACCCGCCGAACAGGCAGTTCACCTGCACCGCGTCGTTCCCTTCCGAGTCGAACGTCAGCTCCACGCGGGTCCACTCGTGCGTGCCCGTCACCGCCTGCGTCTGAACGCCGCCGATAGTGTGCAGGTTCAGCAACGCGCCCTTCCCCGTCCCCGCCTCGAGGTTTTCGGTCTTGATCCAGCCACTCAGCCGGTACTTCGCGTACGGCCGCAACTCGACAACCGTCGTCCACGACGCGTCGCCGCCTTCAGTCGACGAGATCCTCGCGCTGGCCCGTCCCGTGTGCCCCGTGGGGTCGATCGCAAAGCTGGCGCTCCGCTGCCACTGCGCCGTCTTCCACCCGCGCGGCAGCTTCCCGTCCATCTCCTCGAACGAGCCGTTCACGATCGCGCCGGTGCCGGGCGACGCGACGGGAGGCTGATCACCGGGTGATCCCCCTGGCGCCCGGTGCGCGTCCAGTCGCAGCGCGGCACCAACCGCAAAGCCGGCGACGATGACCGCGAACAGCAGGAAGACACGAAGCATGCGT
>JADGOB010000024.1 GCA_017883185.1 Acidobacteriota bacterium | reverse complement strand
GGTAGCGGACGCGCCCCGCAGTCGGGACGTCGAGGCCGCCCAGGATATTGAGCAGCGTGGACTTGCCGCTGCCCGAGTGGCCGAGAATGACGACAACGCCGCCTTCGTCGATGTCGAGATCGATGCCGCGCAGCGCGTGCACCCGGACCTCGCCCATGACGTAGATCTTCGTCAGGCCGCGAATCTCGAACACTGCCGCCATGACACTGTCTCCCGCCTTCGCCCTCTGGGCTTCGGCGTGGCAAGCCCGCCTGTCGGCCTTCGCCCTATGGGCTTCGGCGTGGCAAGCCCGCCCGTCGCCATGCTACACCCCTGGCGCGCGGAATTGGCCGTCTACGGTATGATTTCCCTATGGGACACTTGGAACACAAGGCGCAATCGCCCGCCGTGGCCAACTGCTACATCCTGACGATCAGCGACACCCGCACCGAGGCCACAGACGCCAGCGGGCGCGCCATCTTCGACCTGCTGTGGGCAGGGGGCCACCAGGTGGCCGGGCGCAAGATCGTGCGGGACGAGCCCGACCAGGTGCGCGCGGCGATTGGCGATCAGCTGGCCAGCCCGAACGTGCAGGTGGTCATCACCACGGGCGGGACCGGCATCACGTCCCGCGACACGACGTTCGAGACGATCGACGCGCTGCTCGAGAAGCGGCTCGACGGCTTCGGCGAGCTGTTCCGGATGCTCAGCTTCCAGGAGATCGGCTCGGCCGCGATGCTCAGCCGCGCCTGCGCCGGCGTGGTGCAGAAGAAAGTGATCATCTCGCTGCCGGGTTCCGAGAACGCCGTCCGCCTGGCGATGACGAAGCTCGTGCTGCCGGAACTGGGCCACCTGGTGAGGGAAGCGTCCCGATGAGCGAGGCATCGATGCGACCGATTCGCGGGACGATCCCGCTCGAGGAGGCGCGGGCCTTGCTGCTCGACGCCGCGCAGCCGATCGCGCGCGTCGAGACGGTGCCGCTCGAGGCGGCGCACCAGCGGGTTCTCGCGCACCGCATCGTTGCCGATCAGGATGTGCCGCCCTTCTCGCGCGCAGCGATGGATGGCTACGCGGTCATCGCCGAGGACACCTTCGGCGCCGGGCCGTTCGATCCGAAGGTGCTCCGGGTGGTGGAGAAGGTCTACACCGGGCAGATGCCGACCCTTGGGGTGGCGCGCGGCGGGTGCGCGGAAATCGCGACCGGTGCGCCGATGCCGGCCGGGGCCGACGCTGTCGTGATGGTGGAGAAGACCGAGAAGGACGACGACGGCCAGGTGCGCGTCTTCAGCCCGGTCTATCCCGGACAGAACGTGGGCCGGCAGGGCGCCGACATTCGCACCGGCCAGGCGCTGTTCTCGGCGGGCGTGTACCTGACGCCGAGCCGCGTCGGCGCCATTGCGGCGCTGGGGTTCGATCGGGTGAAGGTGTTCGCCCGGCCCCGGGTCGCGATCGTCTCCACGGGCAACGAGATTGTCTCGCCCGGGCAGCCGCTCGGGCCCGGCCAGATCTACGACATCAACCGGTTCACGCTCGGCGCGATCATCGCCGAGCACGGCGCCGTGCCTGTGCCGCACCCGACATCGGCCGACACGCTCGCCGATCTCAACCGCGCGCTGGACGTCGCCCTTGCCGAAGACCTCGTGATCTTCTCCGGCGGAAGTTCCGTCGGAGAACGGGACTTGATCCTGGATGCGATCGCGGCCCGCGGCGAGGTGGTCTTCCACGGCATCGCGGTGAAGCCGGGCAAGCCGACGCTGTTCGGGCTGGTCGACGGCAAACCGGTGCTCGGGATGCCGGGCTACCCCACGTCATGCCTGTCGAACGGCTACATGCTCGTCGTGCCCCTGCTCCGGCGGCTTGCGCGACTGCCCGAGGTCGCGCCGCGCTCGATCGTGCTCCCGCTCGGCCAGCGGGTCGTATCCACCACCGGCCGCCACCAGTTCTACACGGTGCGCGTCGAGGACGGGACCGCGATGCCGGCGTTCAAGGCCTCGGGCGACATCACGAGCATGTCGCAGGCCGACGGCTACATCGAGATCCCCGCGCAGACCGACATCGTGGAAAAGGGACAGATGGTGGAAGTCATCTTCTTCTGACGCGGGCGCCCTGCGGTCCGCGCCGAGGTCACGTTCATGCGCCACCCGACGCTCTTGCCAGGCACACCGGCCCCGCTCTTCACGCTGCCGAACCAGCGCGGCGAGATGAAGTCGCTCGCCGACTACTTCATGCTGGGACCGGTGCTGCTCGCCTTCCACCGGGGCACCTGGTGACCGAACTGTCGCCGCCAGTTCGGTGAACTGGCACACCACTCCGCGCAGTACCTGTCGTACGGCGCGCAGGTCGTCGCCGTCGTGGCGCAACGATCCGAGAAGGTGCGACGCTACATCGAGGATTCCGGCCTGCCGTTCAACATCCTGGTGGACGATTCCCGGGACACGGTGAAGGCGTACGGTGTGTGGCACCCGGTCGGGTTCGACGCGTGGAACATCGCGCGGCCGGCACTCTTCCTCATCGACCGGCAGGGCGTGATCCGCTACAGCTTCGTCGCCTCGTCGCAGTTCGAGTTCCCCAGCCACGACGAGATCGTGCAGGAGATCGCAAAGGTTTATGGAGGGTGCCCCGCTGACCCGCGTTCTGTTCTATACTGACCACCGATAACCGACGGTTCGCCGGCGTCCAAGCGAAGTGGGTTCGAAGCCCACACGGTCACGCCACTGTAAGCGGGGAGCGAACGCCGCAGAGGATCTCCAGAGAGATCCCGTCACTGTGCCTGAGGGCATGGGAAGGCGGCAGCGTTCGCGCGGATCCGCGAGTCAGGAAACCTGGCCGCCCGGCACGTCCCTCTACTCCCCGTGCAGGTCCGTTCCTACGGATCCCGCCGGGAGTTCGGCGCGACAGACGCCGAAGGACAGTCCATGCTGCAGATCCCGCGACTCGCCCTCCGGACGGGGGGCCTCTCTCTCTTTCTTCTGATCTTCCTCTTGCTTCCCGCGCCCGGCGGAGAGGCGGGGACCCTCATCTCACCCGCGGCGGGTGCGCACCGGTCGCTCGAGGTGGCCGCGGACCCGCCCGCCGCGAGCGTTCGGGGAACGGTCACCGATCCCGATGGGGCGCGCGTCCCGCGTGCCCGGGTCGTGCTCGCCAGCGCGCTGTCGGTCGTGGCCACGACCGAGGCCGACACGGAGGGCGAGTTCCGCTTCTCGCCCGTGGCGCCGGGCCGCTACGAGCTTCGCGTGATGGCAGAAGGGTTTCGGGCCGATCCGATCGATGTCGCGGTGGCGCCGGGACAGGAGGCGCGAGTGCCCGTCAGCCTCCACGTCAGCGCCGTCACGGAATCGGTGGTCGTCTCGGCGGCGCAAGTCGAAGTTCCGCTCGCACGCGCGGCAGATTCCATCACGGTTCTCTCGGCCCGCGATCTTCTCGCGGCGCAGGTTGAGACGGTTGCGGACGCCATGCGGTCGGTGCCCGGTCTCACCGTCGCCCGCAACGGCGGGCGTGGCAGCGTCACGTCGCTGTTCCCGCGCGGCGGCGAATCGGATTTCACGCTGGTCCTGGTAGACGGGATCAAGGCCAATGCCTTTGGCGGCGGCTACGATTTCTCCGCCTTGTCGGCGGGCGACGTGGAGCGTATCGAGGTGGTGCGCGGTCCCGAGAGCGCGCTCTTCGGGGCGGAGGCCATTGGCGCCGTCGTGCAGGTCATCACGAAGCACGGCGGGTCACCCCGCCTGGAAGGGGCGATCGAGGGCGGCAGTTTCGGGACATCGCGCGTGACCGCCGGGACGTGGGGATCGCGTGGCGCGTGGAGCTGGGGCGTGTCTGGCGAGCGCGTGGCCAGCAACGGTTTCACCGGCGTCGCCCCTGCCACCGGCGAGCGCGTGTCGAACGACGACTTCCTCTCGACGCACGCGTCGTTCTCGGCGGGCTGGCGCGCCGCGAACGGAGCGGATCTTCGCGCGACGGGACACATCACGTCGAGCGATCGCGGTTTCCCCGGTCCGTTCGGGTCGAATCCGATCGGCGCGTATACGCAGGTCGATCGACTCTCGCGCGGGGTGACGGGCACGCGCCAGGTCGGCGGCAGGTGGACGCAGCCGTTCGCCCCAGGCGGCCGCCGCGTGCGCCAGACAATCAGCGCGAACTACCTGGACCTGACGAGCGACTTCACCAGCGCCTACGGCCTGTCGGCATCCGCGTCGAGCCGGGCCGGGGTGCGATCGCAAACCGACGTGGACCTGTCCACGGCGCTTGCGGTCTCGGCCGGGGCCGAGGTTCAGCGTGAGCGTGCGACGAGCACGTTCATCACGGCGGAGACTGTCGGCCCGGTGCCCATCAGGCGATGGGTTGCCGGCGCGTTCGCGGAGGCCCGCTATCAGCCGGTCATGCCACTGACGCTGACCGCGGGCGTCCGCGCAGAGCGTATCGAGCGCGATCGTCTCTCCCGAAACCTCGATCCGTACTCGCCGCGGCCGGCGTTCGACACCGACGTGCGCACCTTTGTGAACCCCAGGATCTCTGCTGCATTCCTGTTTGCCGGCTCGCGCGGCGGCACGCTCGGTTGGACGCGCGTCCATGCCGCGGCCGGCACCGGGATCCGCGCGCCCGATGCCCTGGAAATCGCGTTCACCGACAACCCCGGGTTGAAACCCGAACGCAGCCGAAGCGTCGAGGCGGGCGTTGACCAGGCGGCCGCGAGCGAACGCCTGGTCGTCAGCGCCACCGTCTTCTTCAACCGGTATGACGATCTGATCGTCGCCGTCGGCCCGGCGCTGGCGGACGCGAGCCGCTACCGCACCGACAACATCTCGAACGCCAGCTCGATCGGCGTCGAACTGGCGGGCGCTCTTCGCACCGCCTGGGGCCTGGGCGCCCGGCTCTCCTACACCTACCTCGACACGGAAATCCTGGCGGTCGATCGGCTGGGCGAACGTGCGCCGATCCCGTTCCAGGTTGGCGATCCGCTCCTGCGAAGGCCTCGGCATTCCGCCTCGCTCGACCTGACATTCACCCGTCGCGGCCTGACCGCGTTCGCCCGCGTCGGTGGCCGCGCGCGTTCGCTCGACGTCGAACCGTCGTACGGCACCTACGGCGGGCTGTTCTACAACCCAGGCTTCACCGTCGTGGATGCCGGCGCGTCGTGGCGCATCGCCTCCTTTGTCGAGGTGATCGGGCGAATCGGCAACGTGTTCGATCGACGCTACGAGGAGACGTTCGGCTTCCCGGCGCTCGGCCGCAACGCCACAATCGGGGTCAGGATTGCTGCAGGCCGCTGACGTCAGTTTCGTCTACGGACCGGGCCAGGCCGGCCTGCACGGCGTCTCTGTGGACGTCCCGGGCGGGGGCCTGGTCGGCATCCTCGGGCCGAACGGCTCCGGGAAGACGACGCTGCTGCGCGTACTCGGCGGCATGCTGCCGGCGGCTTCCGGGCGCGTGACAATCGATGGCCGCGACCTCTGGCGCATATCGCGCCGCGATCTCGCGCGACAGATCGCGGTTGTTCCCCAGGAAACCAGGCTGTCCTTCGAGTACTCGGTGCTCGAGGTTGTCCTGATGGGGCGCTACCCTCACCTCGGCGCCTTCGAGCTGGAGAGCCAGGACGACGTGGCGATCGCGCGCGAGGCGTTGGCGGCGACCGGCACGCTGGCGCTCGAACACCGGCTCTTTCCGACGCTGAGCGGCGGCGAGAAGCAGCGGGTGGTCATCGCGAGCGCGCTGGCGCAGTCGGCCGGTCTCATGCTGCTCGACGAGCCGACCGCGGCGCTCGACCCTGGCTACCAGGTCGAGATCGCGTCGCTGTTGCGACGCCTGAACGCCGAGCGCGGCGTGACCATGGCCATCGCGACACACGATCTCAACCTGGCCGCGGGGCTGTGCCGGCAACTGGTGCTGCTGCGCGAGGGCCGGGTGATCGCGTCCGGGCCGACCGACCAGGTCCTGACACGCGAGTCGGTCCGCGCCCTGTACGACGTCGAGGCGGATGTTCACTACCACGAGGCGGCCGGCCACCTGACCGTCGTGCCGCTTCGTCGAATACGGGCCCGGGACTAAACACCGATCGAATCCCAGACGATGTCTCTGCGACGCCGGGTCTTCTTCACCGTTCTCTTATTCGGCCTGATGGCCGTGGCGGCGTGTGTGTTTGCGCCGATGGTCGGGTCGGCCCCGATCTCGCTCCGGCGCGTCTTCGACCGGAGCGTGCCGTTCGCGGACAATGCCGACGCGCAGATCTTCTTCATCTCGCGCCTGCCCCGCACGCTGGCGGCCGCGCTCGTCGGCGCGGCGCTGGCCGCGTCCGGCGTCGTCTTTCAGGCGCTGCTCCGCAACCCGCTGGCCACACCGTTCACGCTCGGCGTCTCGGCCGGCGCGGCCCTCGGCGCGATGCTCGCCATCACCTTCCCGATCTCGCTTGCATTCGCCGGCGTCTCGACCGTGCCGATCGCGAGCTTCGCGGGCGCCCTCGGCGCGGTGGGTGTGGTCTACGCCCTGTCCACGGTGCGCCGACATGGCCTCTCGACCAACGTCCTGCTGCTGGCCGGCATCACGCTCAACGCGTTCTTCTCGTCTCTCATCCTCTTCATCCAGTACCTGGCCGACTTCTCGCAGACGATGAGGACGGTGCGGTGGCTGATGGGCGATCTCGACGTCGGGAGCTACGCGCCGATCCTGGCGGCGCTGCCGTTCACGCTGCTGGCGTTCGCGGTGTTTGCGTGGCTGCCGCGGTCGCTCAACCTGCTGACGCTTGGCGCCGATGCCGCCTCGGCGCGTGGCGTCGATGTCTTGCGGACGCAGCGGCTCGCCTTCTTCAGCGCGTCACTGGCGACGGGCGCGGCCGTGTCACTCGGCGGACCGGTCGGCTTCATCGGCATCATCGTGCCGCACCTGGTGAGGCTGCTGGTCGGCGCCGATCACCGGGTGGTGCTGCCGGCCTCGACGCTGTTCGGCGCGGCGTTCCTGGTGGTGTGCGACGTAGCGGCCCGGACGCTGATCGCGCCGATGGTGCTTCCGGTGGGCATTCTCACTGCGATGATCGGCGGACCGTTCTTCCTCTGGCTTCTCATCCGCCGCGGCTGACGGGCGACCACGAATCGAGATCTCTTCGATGGCGGCGTCAGCGCACCCGAGGACGCCGCTCCAACACGCGTGGGCACGCGCACGTGATACCCTGACAGGGCCATCCCGCCGGCCGGGTCATCCTGGTCGATCGGCTTCCCGGCCGGGTCGAGTACCGCGACGCGGAATGGCGCGTGTCGAATGGCGGGCGGCTGACCGTAGGGTTGGGCGGAGTTGAGATGTCATGGCTGTCGCACCCTCGAACAGGCACGTGGAGCACCGGACTGAAGTCGTGCGCCACGGCGGCGTCGCCCTGCCGGGTCGCAACAGCACGAGCCTGGAGACTGCGCCAGCCTCGGCCTGCCGACGGGTCCCCGTCATCATGATGCTCATCGCGTGTGCCGCTTTCAGCGACGGCTGCAGCCAGCCGGCGGCGTCGCGTGCGACCGGCCAGCCTCGTACCGGGCCGCCTCAGCGCATCGTGTCGATCGTCCCGGCGGTCACCGAGATGCTGTTCGCGATCGGAGCCGGACCGAATGTCGTCGCCGTCAGCAGCTTCGACACGTGGCCGCCCGAGGTGAAGGGACTGACGAAGGTCGGGGCGCTGCTCGATCCAGATATCGAACAAGTCATCCGGCTTCGTCCGGATCTGGTCGTGGTGTATGGCACCCAGCCCGAGACCCGCACGAAGCTCGAGCGGGCCGGGATCGCCACGTTTCCGTACGTCATGGGCGGCCTCGACAACCTCACATCAACCATCCGCCAACTCGGCGCGGTGGTCGGCAGGCCGCGGGAGGCCGAAGCACAGGCGGCCGCGATCCAGGCGCGGCTCGATGCAATCCGGCAGCGCGTGGCCGGGCGACCGCGCCCGCGGACGCTGCTGGTCTTCGGGCGGGAACCTGGCGCGCTTCGCGCAATCGACGCGAGCGGGGGCATCGGGTTCCTGAGCGATATCGTCGCCCTCGCAGGCGGCGACAACGTCTTCGCGGCCGAGAAGCGGGAGGCGGTCCGGGTCGGCATCGAGTCGATTCTCGCCGCGGCCCCCGAGGTCATCATCGACCTGCACTACGGCCGCAGCCTGACGCCCGAACAAATCGACAAGGAGCGAGCCGCGTGGAAGACGCTCCCGGCGGTGCCCGCGGTACGGGAAGGCCGAGTGGCGTTGCTGGTGGGTGACGAGTTCGTGGTGCCAGGCCCGAGGCTGGTGGACGCCGCCGAGGCGATCGCGGATGTGATCCACCCCGCGCGGCGGCGCTGACGCCGTCGCTGTCGGGCAAGGCCCGCCCTACTTCTTCTTTCTCCCAATCGACAGCAGGTCAACACCCCCGCCGTAGTTGCGGAAGGGGAACGGCGTGACCGCGTCGAGGATTTCCTGGTGCGTGGCGCCGCCCCATCGCACGCCGCCCCCGGTCGAGAGATCGAAGTCCTTGAAGAAGTCGATCGCCGGCCGCGTGCCGAACACGTCCACGAAGAAGTCGTAGCGCATCCCGGTCCCGGACCCCTTCTTCGTCTTCGGCGCATCCTTCAACTGCCTGCGAATGCTCTTCAGCGAGACGCCCAGCGACTCCGCGGAGGGAGGGGACGTTTTCGCCTGCGGCCGCGATGGCGATGCCTGGGGTGTCGTCGCCGCTGGGGGCTGCTGCGCCTTTCCGACCGGGGCCAGGAGCAGCACAACCGCGACCACACCCGCTACATGGTGAGCGCGCATGATCATTGATTCTACACCTTCACGAGTGCGCGTCCTTCCACTCCTCGTACCACGCCATCTGGATCGCCTCGAGCCTGCCCTCGTTCGAGGACTCGGGGGCATCACCAAAGCCGGGAAGCTGCAGAATCCATTCCCGCATCTGGGTGAACCGCACGGCAAGAGGATCGACCGAAGGATGCGCCTCGAGCAGGGCGATCCCGATGTCTTCGGCGTCGGTCCAGGTCATTGAAGACTCCGCTCGCGGGCCTGAAGGCCCGCGCCACACCTCGTGCGCGGCCGGTCAATCGGCCTCGCCTAAGACAGATTCCAGGGGCCCCACAGGAACTTGCTTCAACCGTGACGATCTCAGCCCTGGAAGATGTCTACGCGTGCTTGCCGAGACGGAGGCCGCCACCTTCCTCGACGTAGTTCCGGGTATAGGCCGGGATCTCGCACTCCACGTCGCCCGAGACCACGGCCCGGCACGCGAGCCTCGACTGCGGCGTCAGGTCCCACGCGGTGTCGAGGCGGTCGGCCTCGTCGTCTTCCAGCTCGCTCAGGTGTTCCGCGCCCGACGTCACGATCACGTGGCACGTCGTGCAGGCGCAGTTTCCGCCGCAGGCATGCTCTATCGGCACGCCGACACCCAGCGCGACATCGAGCAACGACCCCGGCAGGCCATGGTGCTGGTAGGGCAGGGTGGCCAACTCCACGTCGAACGACCGCCGTTCGCCATCGAGAACAAATGTGACTCTCGGCATGACTTTCTGCCGGCAGGAGCCGGGCAGGCTTCCCGCCTTCCCGCCTTCAATATCAGATCCCGTTCACGTTCCTCCCGGTCAACGCCGCTCGCACGCCCCGATTCATCATCACCTCGGCCAGGTGCCGCGTCACGTCGTTCAGCACCCTGGTCTTCTGTTCGATCACGGCCCGGTTGTTCGATTCCATGACGGACCGAAGGTCGGCCAGCGCCGACTCGATGGCGGCCAGCTCACCGGGCGCGAGGTCGGTCGTGGCGGCAACCGCGAGGTCTGGGTTCCGCAACGACTTCTCGGTGGCGCGCAGCACCGTCTCGGCCTCGTTCCGCACCTCGATCAGGAACCGCGCCTCGACGTCGGCCTCGGCGTGCTCGAACGACTCGAGGAGCATCCGTTCGACCTCCTCGTCGGTCAGGCCGTACGAGGGCTTCACCTCGATCGTCTGCTCGATCGCGGTCCGCAGCTCCCTGGCGCCCACGCTCAGGATGCCGTTCGCGTCGATCTGGAACCTGACCTGAATGCGCGGGAGGCCGGCGGGCATCGGCGGGATGCCGCGCAGCTTGAATCGCGCCAGCGATCGATTGTCGCTCACCAGCTCGCGCTCCCCCTGCAGCACGTGAATATCCACCGCCGTCTGGTTGTCCACGAAGGTGGTGAACATCTCCGTGCCGCTCGCCGGGATCGTCGAGTTGCGCAGGATGATCTTCGACATCGCGCCGCCCATCGTCTCGATCCCGAGCGAGAGCGGGGTCACGTCGAGCAGCAGCATGTCGCGGCTGCCGCTGACCATGATGTGTGCCTGGATGGCGGCGCCGAGGGCGACAACCTCGTCCGGATTCAGGCCGGTGTGAGGCGGCCGGCCGAACAACTCCTGCACGGATCGACGTACGAGCGGGATCCGAGTGGAGCCTCCCACGAGGACTGCCTCGTCGATCTGGGCCGGCTCGAGGCCAGCGTCGGCCATCGCAAGCCGGCAGGGCCCGAGCGTGCGCTCGACGACCGGGCGGATGATGCGCTCGAACTCGTCGCGAGAGAGAGACCGGCGGAAGATGGGCGCGCCGGCGTCGCCGCCACCCGGCTCCGTCACGCGGATCTCGGTGTCGGCCCGCTCCGAGAGGTCCCACTTCGCCTGGATCACCGCCTGCCTGATTGCCTGGAGCCGGGCCGGGCTCGCGTCGGCGGCGCCCATCCCCGCGCCCATCTCGCGGGTGACCAGCGCCACCATCAACTGGTCGATGTCGTCTCCGCCCAGGTGCGTGTCGCCGTTGGTCGCCAGCACCTGGAAGACGCCGTCTTCCACGCGCAGGATGGAGATATCGAACGTGCCGCCGCCGAAGTCGTAGACGGCGATCGTGCCGGTCTTGCGCTGGTCGAGGCCGTAGGCCAGCGACGCGGCCGTCGGCTCGTTGATGATCCGCAACACCTCGAGGCCGGCAATCCTGCCGGCGTCGCGGGTGGCCGTGCGCTGGGCGTCGTTGAAGTAGGCCGGCACGGTGATGACCGCGCGGTCCACCTCGAAGTCGAACTCGCCCTGCTCCTGGAAGTGCTCCTCGGCGCGCCGTTTCAGCTCGCGGAGGATGAACGCGGAAATCTCTGGCGGCGTGAACTCGCGGTCGCCGAGGCCGACACGGACAACGCCCCCGGCTTCGCCGCGGAGGCGGAACGGAAAGAGCCGCGCCTCGTCACGAACGTCGTCGCTCCCACGCCCCATGAACCGCTTGACCGAGTAGACGGTGCGCAGCGGTTCGGTGAGCAAGCGCCGCTGTGCCTCGCGACCGACGTAGACCACGTCGTTCGCGCCAAGCGACACGATTGATGGCAAGAGACCGTCGCCGGACCCGTCGCGGATGACGAGCGGGCCGTCCTTGCCGACGTAGGCAACCAGGCTGTTGGTGGTGCCAAGATCGATGCCGACGACTTTGGACATGGGACGTCGTCTACGATTCGCCGCGTTCCCGGTTCACAGCGGCAATCAGGTTCGCGATGTAGCTCCGCTCCTGGATCAGGTCACGGAGCGACTCGAGGGTGGCGCGACGGACGTCGGGGGAAGACTTCTCGTCCACCTGCCGGTCCCACCGCGAGAACAGCGCCTCGAGCTGCGCCTCCTGGCGCGCGGCCCGCTCTTCGACCGGGCGTCGGGCGGCGTCGAGCCGCGCCATCAGCTGGTCTGGCGTCGCGCCGGCCTCGCGGGCGGCGCGGATGTCATCGAGCTCCTCGTTGAGCGCGAACACTTCCTCGAGGACGCCGGCCGGCAGTTCCTTCGCGTCCTGGTGTCGCCCCACGCTCGGCAGCCCTTCGACCTTCAGCAGGTACTCCGCGCGGTCGAGCGGCTGCTTGAGGACGCGGAACGCGTCGTTGAGGTACGACGAACGCTCGAGGCTCGCGAGCCGCTCCGGCGTCGAGGCGTTGTAGAAGTAGTCGGGATGGAACTGTCGGCTCAACGCCCGGAAGCGCTGCTCGAGATCGGCGAGGTCGATGGTCAGCTTCCGCGGAAGGCCGAAGAAGCTGAAGTAGTCGCCGTGGCGCGCCAGCGTGAGGATGCGGTCGCACTGGGGGCAGAAATGCACTTGCGCGGGTGCGCCCGCGCCGCAGTGGCGGCACGATTGCAGGGTCAGGGTACGAGCTTCGCTTGACACGCCCCCTCCGTTACAGGGTGAACGACGTGCCGCAGCCGCACGTGCCCTTGGCATTCGGGTTCTGGAAAATGAAGCCCTTGCTCATCAGGCTCGAGTCGTAGTCCAGGACGGTGTTGTTCAGGTAGATCAGGCTCTTCTTGTCCACGAACACCTTGGTGTTCTCGGGGCCTTCGATGATCTCGTCACCCGCGCGCGCCTGCGTTTCCCACGCGAAGGTGTAGGTGAGGCCGGAACAGCCTCCGCCCTTCACGCCCACCCGCAAGCCGCCCTCGGCCAGCCCCTGCTTGGCCATCAACATCCGAATCCGCTTTGCCGCCACGTCGGTCACCTGGATGGCCACACTGTCCCCCTCGCAAGATTCCCAAGTTCTCACTGTCCGTCCTGCTGCTTGCGCTTGTAGTCCGCAATGGCGGCCTTGATCGCGTCCTCGGCCAGCACCGAGCAGTGGATCTTGACGGGCGGCAGGCTCAACTCCTGCACGATATCGACGTTCTTGATCTCGAGCGCCTGCTCCAGCGTCTTGCCCTTCAACCACTCGGTCGCGAGGCTCGAGCTAGCGATCGCCGATCCACATCCGAACGTCTTGAACTTCGCATCGTCGATGACGCCGGTTTCAGGGTTCACCCTGACCTGCAGCTTCATCACGTCGCCGCACTCCGGCGCCCCGACCAGCCCGGTCCCGACCGCCGTATCACCTTTCGGCAACGACCCGACATTGCGCGGGTTGTTGTAGTGATCGATCACCTTCTCGGAATACGACATGGCCCCCTCCGGGGGAATGCAACATCAACCCCTGATTTTCACTTCTTCATGTTCTTTCGCCAACTCGTAGAGCGGCGACATCTCGCGCAACCGCTTCACGACCGCCGACACCTTCTGGACCACGAAATCCACTTCTTCTTCCGTGTTGAAACGGCCGAGGCCGAACCGGATCGAGGAGTGCGCCAGCTCGTCGCTCGTGCCTAGCGCCTTCAGCACGTACGACGGCTCGAGGGTGGCCGACGTGCAGGCCGACCCGGACGACACCGCGATGTCGTTGATGCCCATCAACAGCGACTCGCCCTCGACGTACGCAAAGCTGACGTTCAGGTTGCCCGGCAGCCGGTGCTCGACCGAGCCGTTGATGTAGATCTCGTCCAGTTCCCGGCGAAGACCATCGCTCAGGCGGTTGCGCAGGCCGGTCACCCGCGCCGACTCCGTCGCAAGCTCCTCGCGACAGATCGCCGCCGCCTTGCCGAAGCCGACGATCCCCGGCACGTTCAACGTGCCCGACCGCATCCCGCGCTCGTGGCCGCCGCCGTCGATGATCGGCGTCAGCAGCACCCGCGGATTGCGCCGCCTCACGTAGAGCGCGCCAACGCCCTTCGGGCCGTACATCTTGTGGGCGGAGAGCGAGGCCATGTCCACGCTGGACGCGTTCACGTCGAACGGCACCTTGCCGGCCGCCTGCACCGCGTCTGTGTGAAACAACACGCCCCGCTCGCGGGCCATCTTGCCAATCTCCGCGATCGGCTGCAGGACGCCCACCTCGTTGTTCGCCGCCATGATGCTGATCAGGATCGTGCGGTCGGTGATGGCCGCCCGCAGCCGATCCAGGTCCACGAGGCCGTCCCGCTTCACCGGCAGGTACGTCACGTCGAAGCCCTCCTTCTCGAGGTGCTTGCACGTGTCGATGACCGCCTTGTGCTCGGTGACAACGGTGATCAGGTGGTTCCCCTTCTCACGATACATGCGGGCCGCGCCCTTGATCGCGAGATTGTCCGACTCGGTCGCCCCGCTCGTGAACACGATCTCTTTCGCGGTCGCGCCAATCAACTCGGCCACCTGCTTGCGCGCCACGTCGACGGCTTCTTCCGCCTGCCATCCGTAGGAGTGGTTCCGACTCGCCGCGTTGCCGAAGCGGTCGGTGAAATACGGCAGCATCAGTTCGAGCACGCGCGGATCGACCGGCGTGGTCGCGTGGTTGTCCATGTAGATCGGAAATCTCAGCATGACTTCACCTACCCGGCGTGGGTCTGGCCGACCTCGTGAGCGGCCGGCGCCTCTGCAACGGCCAGGGGACTCTCGGACGCCATTTCGGAGACGCTGCACGTCGAAAGCGCCGTGACGATGCGCTCGCGGATCTTCCACAGCGGGTCGCGCACGTTGCAAGTGGCGAACTGCCCGCAGCGCTCGTTGTGGGCCGAGCAGGCGGTGACCGTCAGCGGGCCGTCAATCGCCTGGATGACGTCGGCGACCGAGATGGTCTCCGATCCGCGCGCCAGCTGGTAGCCGCCCCGAGCCCCCTGCTGGGACGAAAGCAGGCCCCAGCGCGCCAGTCGCTGTAGCACCTTCGCCATCAACTCGACGGGAATCGAGAATTGCTCCGCAATTTCGCGGGCGCTCGATGACCCCTGCCCGTCACGCAGGGTGAGGTGTTTCATGGCGATCAAGGCGTAGTCGGCCTTCTTTGACAACCTGAGCATAGGCTCTACCTTATATACGACCTCTAGAGTCGTATTTTACAAGGCTTAGGCGGGAAGATCAAGGGACGCCTCAGTAGCGCAGCATCGTGGGGTCGACATGGTCGGTCCAGGCGGCAATGCCCCCCTTGAGGTTGCGGGCG
The DNA here is from genome assembly GCA_017883185.1 of Acidobacteriota bacterium. Classification (GTDB taxonomy): domain Bacteria; phylum Acidobacteriota; class Vicinamibacteria; order Vicinamibacterales; family Fen-181; genus FEN-299. Next base: position 24,577 of record JADGOB010000024.1, on the reverse strand, counting down.
CGGAAGCCGGCCCCGCGGAGGAACTCGACCGCGCGAACGCTCCTGATGCCGTGATGGCAGTAGACGACAAGGTCGCGGGTGGCGTCGAGGTCGCCGACGGTAGCGGGAAGATCGCCCAGCGGAATCAGGACGGCGCCGGGAAGCCGGTTGATCTGGAACTCCATGGGCTCGCGAACATCGAGCAGGACCGGCTGCTGTCGACCCTCAAGCACCTGCTTCAACTCCTCGGCCGAAATGTCGAAGTCTCCCTCTGCGGCCGGTTCGACGGGTGGCCTCATTCCGCAGAACTGCTCGTAGTCCTGCAGCTCGTGAATCGTCGGGTGGTCGCCGCACGCCGGGCATTCCGGATCGCGGCGAAGCCGCACTTCGCGGAACCGCATGCGCAGCGCGTCGAGAATGAGCAGGCGGCCCACAAGCGACTCGCCCGCCTTGACGATCAGCTTGAGCGCCTCGGTTGCCTGAACAGTGCCGATGATGCCCGGGAGCACCCCGAGCACGCCACCTTCCGCGCAGCTGGGAACGAGACCTGGCGGCGGCGGCTCGGGATACAAGCAGCGATAGCAGGGGCCGTTCTCCGCGGCGAAAATCGACGCCTGTCCTTCGAAGCGGAAGATGCTCCCGTAGACGTACGGCCGGCGGGTCAGCACGCAGGCGTCGTTGACGAGGTAGCGTGTCGGGAAGTTGTCCGTGCCATCGACCACCAGGTCGTAGCGCGAGAACAGGTCGAGCGCATTCGCCGACGACAGGACGACCTGGTGCGCCTCGACGCGCACCTCGGGGTTGATCGCCTTCAGCCGCTCGCCTGCCGACACGACCTTTGGCCGGCCGACATCGCAGGTCATGTGCAGGAGCTGGCGCTGCAGGTTGCTGTAGTCCACGACGTCGTTGTCCACGATGCCGATGGTGCCCACGCCCGCCGCGGCGAGGTACATCGACACCGGCGACCCCAATCCCCCTGCGCCCACGCACAGCACGCGCGCCGCCTTCAGCGCCCGCTGCCCTTCCAGGCCGACCTCGGGCAACAGCAGGTGACGGCTGTAGCGGCGCACTTCGTCGGCCGAGAGACTCACGTCCGCCGGGTTGCTGGCTGCTCCCATGGGAAGAATCTTAACAAATCACGGGGCCCGGACGGGGCGAACGCGTCGTCGGCCGGTCTACGACCGCTGGTAGTAGTTCGCTCTTCGGCCGATACTGTGCCGAGCCATTGTTGGCACGATCCGCAGTCGCGTACCCCACAAATACCATTTTGTCAGGAGTTGGCTGATGTTTCGCGTTTCGTTGGCCCTTATTTTTCTCGTTTGCGCGCTCCTCGCGTCCGCTCCTGGTGCGCGCGCGGCGGACCGGGGAATCAACGGAGTGGTTCGCGACGGCAGCGGCGGCGTGGTCGTCGGGGCCGCCGTCTCGCTGCTCACCGCGGAGCAGGCGATTGTCGCTGTGACAAAGACCAACGAGTCCGGCCGATTCGACTTCGCGTCGGTCCGGCCAGGCCGCTACCTGCTCATCGTCGTGGCGCCCGGTTTCGCGGAGACGCGCCTGGCGGTGGCACCCGGCGACGGGGGCACCGAAGGCGTGTCAGTGACGATCTCACCGGAGGGCGTGCGCGCGACGGTCAGCGTGACGGCGACGCGAGGGGTCGTGCAGGACACGGCGGCCATCGCGCAGGCGGTGACGGTGATCGACGCGGCCGAGATCGAGAAACACACCAAGGAAATCGTGGCGCAGGCCGTGGCGGAGCAGACTGGCGTTCACCTGCTGCGGACGAGCCCCACCATGGCCGGCATCTACGTTCGCGGGCTCACGGGCAACAAGGTGAGCGTGTTCGTGGACGGCGTCCGCTACTCCACGGCATCGGCCCGTGGCGGCGTCAGCACGTTTCTCGACCTGATCGAACCCACCAGCCTGCAGGCCGTCGAGGTGCTGCGCGGACCGAACTCCGCGCAGTACGGCAGCGACGCGATTGGCGGCAGCGTGCAGTTCCTCTCCCAGGTGCCGTCGTTCACGGGCGGCGGCGACCGGGCCTGGCACGGGTTGTTCTCGGCCAGGGGGGGAACGGCCGACAGCAACGCCGGCGCCAACCTCGCAGCCGGCTATCGGGCCGGCCAGTTCGGCATCTTCGCAAACGTCGCGGCACGACGCATCAACGACCTGCGTCCCGGCAAAGGGATCGACTCGCACGCCGCTGTGACCCGCTTCCTCGGCCTCTCGTCTGACCGCCTGATGCCTGAGCACCTGCCCGACACCGACTTCACACAGTACGGCGGGATGCTCCGCATCAACTGGGCGCCCACAGCCAACCAGCAGGTGATGCTCTATTACAGCCGCTCGCAGCAGGACGATGGGAAGCGGTACGACCAGTTGCTGGGTGGCGACGGCAACCTGATCGCCGACCTCCGGAACCTGATGCTCGACTTCTTCTACGCGAAGTACCAGCGGGTGGGCCTCGGCTGGTTCGATCAGCTCACGGCGACCTACTCGTACAACTCGCAGCGGGAGGAGAGGGTGAACCAGGGCGGAAACGGCAACACGAAGGCTTCGATCACCCACGAATTCGAGCGGACCAACGTGAACGGCTTCCAGGCGCAGGTGACCAAGCGGATTGGAAACCGCCAGGACCTGCTGATCGGCGGCGAGTTCTATCCCGAACGCATCCACGCGCCGTCTTACTCGTATAACCCGGTCAACGGGGCTGTCGCGGTGAGACGCGGCCGGGTGCCGGACAACGCCGGCTACCGCAGCGGCGCGGGCTTCGTCCAGGATGTTCTCGAGGCGATCCCCGGCCGCCTGCAGGTGATGCTGAGCGCGCGCTACAGCGGTGCGTCGTACGAATCGCTCGCCTCAGACAGCCCGCTGGTGAACGGCAAGCCGCTCTGGCCGGACGATTCGCAGACCGTGTCGAATGGCACGTTCCGGGCCGGCGTGGTCGTGACGCCGGGCGTCGAGGGCCTGAGTTTCACCGGGAACATCAGCCGCGGATTCCGCGCGCCGCACATCACGGACCTCGGCACCGTGGGGCTGACCGGGTCGGGCTTCCAGGTGTCTGCGTCGGGCGTGGCTGGCATGAACGCCACGGTGGGATCGACGGCCGGTGCGAACGCGGTCTCGACGGCCCAGCCCGTCGAGCCGGTGCAGCCGGAAACGAGCCTTTCTTATGAAGGCGGCATTCATTACCGCGCGAAGTCGTTCAGCACCGATTTCTTCGCGTTCATCAACGACGTCTACGACAACGTCGCGTACCAGGCATTGATCCTGCCGCAGGGAGCCGTGGGCAAGACGCTGGGCGACCAGGCGATCACCTCACAGAACGCGAACGGCGTCGTCTACGTCGCCGCCAGCTCGTCACCGGTGCTCGTGCGGACCAACTTCGGCGACGCGCGCATCTACGGTTTCGAGCACACGGCGGAATGGAAGGCGTCGCGCGCGTGGTCGCTGCACACCGTGTTCACGTATCTGCACGCCGCGGACAAGACGACCGCGGCGCCGCCGAACATCGAAGGCGGCACGCCGGCGCCGGATGGATACGTGAAGCTGCGATACCTGGCGCCGTCTGGCCGGTGGTGGGCGGAACCCTACCTGCACATCGCGGCGCGCCAGGATCGGCTCTCGACGCTGGACCTCGAAGATCGGCGCACGGGCGCGACCCGGACGCGGACCAACATCAAGAACTTCTTCTACTACGGCGCTACGGCCAGGGGCTGGGTGACGTCGGGCGCGGATGGGATCGCGGGCAACGCGGACGACATCCTGATTGCCACGGGCGAGACGCTGGCGCAGGTGCAGAGCCGGGTGCTGGGAACGCTCGACTCCGCGCCGTTGTTCACCGAGGTGCCCGGGTACGTCACGGTCGGCTTCAGGGGCGGAATCCGGATCGGCACCCGCCACGAGCTGACGATTGATTTCGAGAATGTCGGCGACGAGAACTACCGCGGCATCGCCTGGGGTATCGACGCCCCCGGGCGGAATCTGTCGGTAGGCTGGAGGACCAGGTTCTAGCGGCAACTGCCATCGCCCTAACGCTGCACGATCGCAACCAGATCCGCCGGCGTGACCGCCAGTTCGTCGGCGCCAGCCTGCAGCAGTTCTTCCCGCTCCGACGGTCCCCAGAGCACGCCAATCGTCTGCATCCCAGCGGCCCGGCCGGCCGCCATGTCGTGGATGCTGTCACCGACGTAGACCGTGCGCCCGACCATCAGCCCACCCTTGGACGCCGCGAGCAGCAGCGGCTCTGGATCTGGCTTGTGACGCTCGGTGTCGTCGTGGAACACCTGCACCGAGAAGAACTCGTCCAGGCCGTAATGCTCGTAGCACTCCCGAGCGGCCCACTCCACCTTGCTCGTCACCACGCCCAGCGTGAGCCCGCGATCGCGCAAGCCGGCCAGCGCCTCGCGCATCCCGTCGTACGGCCGGATCAGGCGATCCATGTTCACGCGCTGGAACGACCGGTAGGTGTGTAGCATCGTGCGCGACATCGCCGCCGGGTCGTTCACTCCGGCCGCCGCCGCGAAATCGAACAGGATGTCGTTGAGGGAGCGGCCCAGATTCGCGATGATGACGCGACGGCCTGGGTCGTACCCGGGCAGGTGCGCCGCGAGCGTATGCTCGTAGCAGGCGAAGATGAGCGGGATCGTATCGACCAGCGTGCCATCGAGATCGAAGAGAACGGCGTCAACCGAGGTCAGCATCGGGGTAGCATATACCGCACACAGCGTTGCGGTTCATGGCCGCGCCGGAGGACCATGTGAAGATCCTGCCTTTCGAGATGGAACGGATGCAGTCCACCTGGGAGAACCAGGTCGAGATCAACCTGTCGGAAAGCGGCGTGCACCCGCTCACGCTGGGCGAGCTGGTGGACGAACAGGACGACCGCGACAGCCTGCTCCAGGTCGGGCTCGGCTACCCGCAGACCAACGGGACGATCCCGCTGCGGTCCGCGATCGCCGCGATGTACCCCGGTGCCACGCCAGACCACGTCCACGTGACCAACGGCGGCTCGGAGGCGAACTTCTGTTCCACCTGGAGCCTGCTCGAGCCGGGCGACGAGGTGGTGATGATGGCGCCGAACTACATGCAGACGTGGGGCCTCGCGCGCGCGTTTGCCGGCACGGTGCTCGAGTGGCCTCTGCGCGAACGCGACGGCCGCTGGCGGCCGGATGTCGATCAGCTCCGCTCGCTGCTCACGCCCCGCACGAGACTGCTGCTCCTGTGCAATCCCAACAACCCGACGGGCGCGTGCTTCGACGGCGCGACACTCGACGCCATCTGCCACGAAGCGGGGCGACACGGCACATGGGTGCTGTCGGACGAGATCTACCGCGGCGCCGAGCTCGATGGCCACGAGACGCCGTCGATCTGGGGTCGCTACGATCGCGCGATTGTCACCAGCGGACTGTCGAAGGCGTATGGGCTGCCTGGCCTGCGCATCGGCTGGGTGGTCGGGCCGCCGTCGTTCGTGGCGAACACGTGGGCCTACCACGACTACACGAGCATCGCTCCTGGCGCGGTCAACGACCGCCTGGCCGCGCTGGCGCTGTTACCCTCGCGCCGCGCACGCCTCCTGGAGCGCACCCGGGGCATCCTGAACGCCAACCTGCCCGCGCTGGCCACCTGGCTGTCACAGCGCTCGAGACTCTTCTCGTTCGCGCCCCCTGAAGCGGGCGCCATTGTCTACGCGCGCTACCACAGACCGGTCAACTCGACGACTCTGACGACGCGACTGCGCGAGGAAAAGAGTGTGTTGATGGTGCCGGGGGATCACTTCGGGATGGATGGATACCTGAGGATTGGCTTTGGCGGCCCCGCGCACGATCTGTTCGAAGGCCTCTCCCGGCTCGAGAGTATCCTCCAGGTCGGAACTGACGCTGACGGGTCGGAACTCACGCTCAGGGGTCTGAGCTCACGCTGAAGGGTCGGGTCTTGCGCTGACTGGTCGGAAGGCGGCCGGCCTGGAGCCTGATATGTTCTCTCCAGATCTCGTCCTGGTCGGTTTTGGCAACGTGGGGCGACGGTTCGTCCGCCTGCTGGAGGAACGCGCTTCCGAGCTCCGCGACGCTCACCTGGCCGACTGGCGCGTGGTTGGCATCGCGACGGCGCGGCATGGCAGCGCCCGGGACCTGCGCGGCCTGGACGTCGCGCGCTCGCTGGACCTCGTTGAGCGAGGCCAGTCGCTCGAGGCCATCGAGGCGCCGGAATGGGCCGGAAGAAAGCGCGGCGCGCCAGTCCCGTCAGGTGTCCAGCTGATCGAACAGGTGGCAGAGGCCGCGCGAGAGGCCGGAAGCACTCGCCCGATCGTCGTCGTCGAAACGACGCTGCTCGACATCGGCGCCGGGCAGCCGGGCGTCGATCACGTGCGCGCGGGGCTCCGCGCCGGCGCGCATGTCATCACCGCGAACAAGGGGCCGGTGGCGTTCGCGTATGCCGAACTCAACAGCCTCGCGAGGACGGCGGGCCGCGGCTTCCTGTTCGAGGGCGCGGTGATGGACGGCATCCCGATCTTCAACATGGTCCGCCAGACGCTGCCGGCGGTGACGATCAACGGGTTCAGCGGCGTGGTCAACAGCACGACGAACTTCATCATCACCGCGATGGAGAACGGCCGCGAGTTCGCGGCGTCGCTGGCCGAGATGCAGGCGGCGGGCATCGCGGAGGCCGACGCGTCGCTCGACGTGGACGGATGGGACGCCGCGGCCAAGGCGTCAGCCCTGGCAAACGTCCTGATGGGCGCGAGGATGACGCCGCAGCAGGTGGAGCGGACGGGCATCGGTCACCTTACGGGCGCACACGTCAGGGCTGCCGTGAACCTGGGCCGCCGGATGAAGCTGGTTGCGCGGGGTGAACGGCGCGAAGGCCGTGTCGTCGTGCGGGTGGGCGTCGAGGAACTTCCTGCCGACCACCTGTTCGCGACGCTGGGCGGTCAGCAAAACGCGCTGCTGCTCGAGACCGACCTGCTCGGCGAGTTCGCCGTCGTGCAGCTGGGCGGGGGGCTGACCCAAACGGCGTACGCCCTCGTGACAGACCTGGTCGCGATTGCACGCGATTACAGAAACCTGACATAACCGTGATCGCCATCGCGCCACCTCCCGCATAACCCGATCGGGCCGGAACCAAAGAGGCTCGGCGGGAGTGGCTCGATCCATTGTACGATGCTGACAGATATGGAAACCTCCGACATCAGGCGACGACTGCGCCAGGCGCTCGAGCAGGCCCGGACGGCGACGACGGAACGGCGGACGCGGGCGGACTTGGCGGCGACGGCGTACTCCGCGTTCCTGCGGGACGTGGCGACGCCGGTCTTCCGCATGGTCGCCAACGTGGCCAAGGCCGAGGGCCAAGGCTTCACGGTGTTCACGCCGGCCGACGGCGTGCGCCTTGTCTCGGAACGTCACGGCGAGGACTACGTCGAGGTCTGGCTCGACACGTCGCTCGATCCACCGAAGATCGCCACGCGCGCCAACCGCTCGCGCGGTCGGAACGTCACGACGAGCGAGGGGTTGCTGCGGCCGGAGGCGCCGATCAGCAGCGTGACGGACGAAGACGTCCTCGACTTCCTCCTGTCGCAGATCGGGATGCTGGTGGAACGATAGCTCCTGAGTCTTGTCAGGCCAGGCGCTCGACAAACGAGGTGTCTATGCCTTCGCGGCGCAGCACCGCCAGGAAGGCCTGGCGTTCAAACGCCTTCCGGTAGGCGTCCTTCACGTCCACGATACCGCTCTGGACGAAGCCGGCCAGGGCGTCGTTGAGCGGGACCATGCCGTGCTTCCGCCCGCTGTCGAGCGCGAGCGGCAGTTGACTGATTCGTCCTTCCGCGATGAGGCTGGCGATCGCCGAAGTGTTGAGCAGCACCTCGCGCGCGGCCACTCGCCCGCCGCCCGTTTTCCGCAGCAGGACCTGCGACACCACGCCACGGAGCCCCTCGGCCAGCATCAGCTGTACGTGGTCGCGCCGCTCGGGTGGGAACCGATCCAGGATGCGCCCGATTGCCGTCGTCGTGGTGTGCGCGGAGACCGCGCCAATCACGAGGTGGCCCGACTCCATCGCCTCGAGCGCAAGGGCCACCACCTTCGGAGACCGCAGGTCTTCGATGACCAGCACGTCCGGGTTCTCGCGGAGCGCAGCGCGCACCACGGCGGCAAGTTCCTCGTCGCTGCCCCTCACCTCGCGCTGGCTGATCAGGCAGCCGCGGCTCTCGTGCGCGCACATGATCTGGCTTTCGATCGTGACCACGTAGTCGTTGCGGGCACGGTTGATGAGATCGACGAACGCCGAGATGAGCGTAGACTTCCCGCTCGAGCGCGGCCCGGCCACCAGGACGAGGCCTTCAGGTTCGGCGCAGAGCGCCTGGATCTCGCGCGACAGCCCGAGCTGGTCCACCGTGGCGGGCCGCGTCGAGATCATGCGGAAGATCCCGCCAGGGCCCCGGTGGTCGCGGAAGCTCTGGCAGCGGAACCGCCCCACCTCCGGCACGTCGGACATCCATTCCGTACCCTCGCCGTTCCTCAGCGCCTCGCGGTTTCTCTCGGGCGCGAGGTCGAGGAGCAGCGACTCCACCTCCGGCGCGGCCAGCAGCGGTTCGCCATCGAGGGCGGCAATTTCGCCGTCCACCCGGATCGACGGCCGCCCGCTCGACATCAGGTAGAGCGTGTTTGCGCCGCGCGCAGCCGCCAGCCTCAACAGCCGGTCCAGCCCGGCAATGCGGGGCGGCGGCGTCGGGCGGGCCGGCGCCTCGGGCCGGATGGGATTGCGGGCGAGCGGAAGCACGACGGCCTGGCTCGATTCACTTTGTGTCTGATCGGAGTATTCAGTCATGACGTGTGGTGCAGAAGGAGCAGCGGTTTCTACCAAGCGGGCCGACCGGATAGCGGCAAACCGCTCGAGCGCAGGGGACGGGAGGACCAGTGCCAGCGTCTCGGCCACGATCGCCGGGTCCTCGACGCGCTCGGGACGCGGGACAGGACGCTGGTCGGTCGGAGGAGCAATGGGAGCGACGAGCGTCGGACGCTCGGGGGGCGGCGGCGCGAGCGCCGCGACCACCGCGGGCGGTGCGACCACCGCGGGGACGGCAACCGTCTCAGGCTGACCGTCGGGAAGATCGAACGAGTCCGCCAGGTCGAGGGGCACTTCCACTTCCATCGATGGCGCGGCAGCGACAGCCAGCGGTTCGGTTGATGGGGTGGCCGTCGGTTCAGCACCTGGCCTGGCAGGAAGCTCGAGCGGAACATCGACGTGCATCCCGCGGTGACGACGGATTTCAATCCAGATGTCGTCGCCGCCACGGGCCGCCACAACCGTGAATCGCTCCCCGTCGGCTGCACTCGACGTGGGCAACTCGTGCTCGACCGCTCCCAGCTCATCGAGCGCGCGTCGGCTGCCGGCTGGCAGCAACTGCCCGAGCATTCCCGCCACGGCTTCGAGCGTGAGCGGGCGCGCTGACAGTTCCACCGGTCCTGCCGGCGCCACCACGTAGGGTTGTTCCCCGACGTGCATGACCAGCGCGTCGCCATCCGCCCGGACGATGGCAGTCAAGAGCGAGTTGACCAAGTGAGTGGCTCTCCTTGCGCCACGGCCGCTGGCCGCGCCACCGCGCACGGCCTCTCTCACTCAGTGTCGGTCAGATGGGTTGGCGCCTTTAGCTTCCGTGCCTGGGCCGACTGGTCGCACTTCGTAGATGCGGACCAGTTCCACGAGTTTGTAGCCGCGGGTCTGGTACGGCGGGACGACCCGTTCAGTCCGGAGGTACTGCACCATCCCGCCATCGACGTAGTCGGCCTGGCCGATGCCCTCGAGGTCCGCCAGCCTCGATTCCAGACCGGGAAGCGTCAGGGTCGGTGCCTCGACCAGCCGGGTACACGGGAGGATGCCGAGCCAGCGCTCAACGACGGGCCTGGGCTCGGTCGCAAACACGACGTAGAGTTCATTGGCCAGCAGGTTGTAGCCCGCGCCCGATCGGCTGGCTGGGGCGTCCTCGACCCGGAGGTAGACAACCTCGTCGATCTGCTGCAGCGCCGCAATCAGCCTGATCGTGAAGTCGCCGTCGCCCGACCACGCCGCCTGGTCAACCTGCATGTCGGCGCCCCAGGACGAGGGCGGCGATCTCAGATGGACGATCGACGAACACCTCGTCGCCGTGGAGGTACTGGCGATCGAAGCCCGCGAAGCCGAACCCGTAGCGGACGATGCACGCCCGGGTGCCGGCGGCCTGGGCGGCAAGGAGATCCACCGTGGAATCGCCCACCATCAGGGTGTGGGCGGGATCGGCGCCCTCGTCGGCGATCAGGTGCAACAGGCCGTCGGGACTTGGCTTGCGGCAGAACGGGCCGTCGCCGCCGATCACGCCCCGAAAGAACTTGTCGAGGTCGAACAGCGACAGGACCTTTCGCGCGGCCTCGGTGGGCTTGTTGGTCAAGACCGCAAGCGACGCCACCTCGTCGAGCGCGTGGAGCATCTCGGGGATCCCGGGGTAAGGCCTCGTCTCGCCGGGCAGGATGCTATCGTAGATCTCGAGGAATCGCGGCAACGCCTCACCCGGATCGCCGGGCACACCGGCCGCGTCGAACGCCCGCGAGAGGAGCAGGTTCGCTCCCTCGCCCACCATCCTGGACACGTCGACGGCCGCGAGGACACGCCCGCCGCGCTCGGAGACGAGCTGGTTGACGGCGACAACAAGGTCGCCGATCGAGTCGAACAGGGTACCATCGAGATCGAAGACGACGAACATCACGCCTCCCGTCATTCGCCCATGTAGGTGGCGAACGAGGTGGGCGTCTCCCAGACGCGAACCTTCACGACGTTGAAGCCCTGTTCCTTCGCGCAGGTGAAAATGAGCTTCGCGATCAGTTCCACGGTGGGATTGGAGTCCACCAGGTAGATCGGCTCGCCAAGCGCCTGGAGCGGCGGCACCAGTGGATCGTCGCGTCGCAGGACCATCTTGTGATCGAGTTCGCGGTCGATCCAGCCCTTGATCCCCCGCTTGATGTCGCTGAAGTCGCAGACCATGTTGCGGGTGTCGAGCATGTCGGTGCGGATCTCGATCTCGGCCAGCGCATTGTGCCCATGGGGATGCTTGCAGATGCCGCCGTAGTCGAGCAGGCGGTGGCCGTAACAGAACTCGATGCGCTTGGTGACTGAGTACATGCTGCGATTGTACAGTAGGCCTTAATGCGCGACATCTTCGACGTCGGGGAACGGAAATCGTAGAACGGAGGCGCCAGTGGCGGATATCGCGGTGCTCCTCTCCGGAGGACTCGACAGCGCGGTGCTGGTCGCGCACGCTGCCAGGTCCGGAACCGTGCAACCGGTGTACGTCAGCGCCGGCCTCTCGTGGGAGACGGAAGAGGCCGCACTCGTGGCCCGACTGCTCGAGTGCCGTCCTTTCGCGTCCCGCGTGCTGCCTTTGATTCGCCTGTCGCTGGACGTCACGGACATCTATCCGGACACGCACTGGGCCCGCCGCGGCGCGCCGCCGGCATACGACACGCCGGACGAAGACGTCTACCTTCCCGGGCGAAACGTGCTGCTGCTCTCCAAGGCGGGTATGCTCTGCGCATTCCACCACATCCCGTGCCTGGTGATCGGCCCCCTGGCCGGCAACCCGTTCCCGGATGCCACGCCGGAGTTCTTCGCGTCGATGGCGCGGACGCTCTCGATGGGCCTCGCGCACGAATTGCGGATCGAGGCGCCGTTCTCGGGGATGCACAAGGAGGACGTGATCAGGCTGGGCGCGTCGCTTGGCGTCCCCTTCGAGCTGACGCTCTCGTGCATGAACCCGTCGGGCGGACGACACTGCGGGCTCTGCAGCAAGTGCCGCGAACGGCGTGATGGGTTCGAGGCTGCGGGAGTGGCCGATCCGACGGAGTACCTGGCGGCGTCGCCGCGGGGGTAGGGGCGACGCCTGCGTCGCCCTGCACTGTCCTTTTGTTGGGGTGAGACGGGAAGCGGGCCGCAACGGTTCAACAGAGTAGCACCGGGCGCATTGCACCGGACATGCCGAACGACGACAATAGGCGCCATGATGGCACTGCTCATCGCCGGCGCGATCGTCGTGGTCGTTCTCGGCCTGCTGGTCTTCGTAGTGCTCCGGAAAGGACGGCCTTTCGGGACGGGAGACGTGTTCCGCGCAAGCCGCCTGAGTCGCGGGAATCGCGTTTTTCCGACCCAGGTGCGCGTCACGCCGACCTCGGTCGCCCACTACACGCCCCAGTGGATCGGTCGGCTCGAACACACCATCCATATCGCCCACGTGGCGTCGGTGCGGATCGACACGAAGCTCCTCTTCTCGGACGTCTTCATCGAGACCAGCGGGGGCGTGAGCCCGATCAGCTGCTATGGCCATCGCAAGCGGGATGCGATGCGGATCAAGGAGCTGATCGATCTGTATCAGACCGAGTACTTCAGGTCGCCGCTGTCGGCTGCGCCGGCCTCGCCCGTGCCGGCTCGACGGGAGTGAGAGACCTCGAACGCAGCGTTCTTCGGCCTGTTGACGTGACCTGGCCAGGCCGATAGACAAAGAGCCGGGCTGGTCCGGCCATCCAGGCTAGACGTGGGCGAAGAGCTGACGATCCCATCGCGGCAAGCCATCGATCCCTCCCCGCGCGTCGAGCGCGGCGGCAGCGATCCGCAGGCTCGATTCCGAACGCTGGTGCAGTCACCGCTGCGCGCCGGCATCCTCCGCTATCTCTTTTCGCAGCCAGCCGAAGGGTTCGAAGTCGAGTCGCTGATGCGCGTGTTCGGCCGGATGCGCCTCGACGTGGACAATTGCGTCGGAGAACTGGTGGCGTTCGGGGTAGTGCGGCGCCTGCCCGGCACACCCACGCACTACGCGGCAAGCCGGCCGGAGAGCGACGGGGTCGCCGGGATGCTCGACGACTTCCTCGAGCGACGGGCGACGGTGAGCCCCGAGGACCAGTCTTTGTCCGTGCAGCGGTTCCGCGAGATGATCGGCCGCGACGAGAAGATGCTGGTCGTCTTCGAGTGGATCCGGACGGCCGCCAAGGCGGATATCGCGGTGCTCGTCCTCGGGCCGACAGGGTCCGGCAAGGAAGTCGTGGCGCGGATGATCCACGAGCTGAGCCGGCGGGGCAGCGGACGGTTCCAGGCCGTCAACTGCGCCGCGCTGCCGGACACGCTGTTCGAGTCGGAGATCTTCGGTCACGAGAAGGGCGCGTACACGGGCGCGCACGATCGCAAGCCGGGGCGCCTCGAGCTGGCCAACCACGGGACGCTGTTCCTCGACGAGATCGGCGACATGTCTATCGTCGCACAGGCGAAGCTCCTGCGCGTGCTGGAAGAGCGGCGGTTCGAGCGCCTGGGCGGGAACCGCACGATCGAGGTGGACTTCCGGCTGATCTCCGCCACCAACCGGCCGCTCGAGCAGTTCGTCCGCGAGACGCGGTTCCGTGAAGACCTGTACTATCGCGTCAACGCCTTCTCGATTCGCCTCCCCTCGCTCCGCGAGCGCCAGGTGGACATCCCGGTGCTCGCGCAACGGTTCCTCGCCCGCTACTGCGCCGCAAACGGCCTGCCGATCGACAGCAAGGTCTTCTCGCGCGAGGCGCTGGAGCAACTGGCCAGCTACGCGTGGCCAGGCAACATTCGCGAACTGGAGAGCACAGTGTCGCGCGCGGCCCTGTCCGCGCCCGGTCGAACGATCCGCGGCACCGACGTCGACTTCCTGCACGCGAACGCCGCGCCCGGGGAAGCCACCCGTGAGCGCCTTCAGTCGCTCCGCGAAACCGAACGCGCCCAGATCATCCGGGTGCTCGACGCCGTCGGCTGGAACAAGAAGGAAGCAGCGGAGGTGCTCGAGATCAGTCGAGGGACGTTGTACCGGAAAATCACAGAGTACGGCCTTGCACCGGCCCGCGCCGGAATGTACCAAAACAGACCGTTGGCGCCCCTAGACCAGAAGATACGCTGAATTTGAAAGGGAAAATACCGCAACTGCGCCAGCGCTAAAATAGAACACTTAAAGAACATCCCTAAAGCACTGTCTTTTCAACCCCTTAGCCTTACCGTTCCGTCCTTCCTGTCACATAATGGAACACCTCGGCTTGTTCTCCTCCCCCACACCCATTCTGATATGTTCCATTAAACATCTGAAATAAAAAGAGTTATCTAGTTCTTTCGACCGTCACGCTGTAACGGCAGTGCTTTTGCGATGGTGCCGTGCAGTGAATCGTCCACAAACCCCGTGCACCGTCCGCCTGCGCGCCACCATCGAGTGGGCGCTGAAGCCCCTTCAAGGGCTCGCCCGCTCCCGCACGGCCGGAACCTGGATTCCGCGGTGGTACCATCGAGTCCCGGGTGTGATCTACCCGACCGCCCTCCTGGCAACAGTCGTCGGCTCCCTGCTGGCGGCGAACGGCCGGGTGATCGAGGCCGGGGGGCTGTGGCTGGTTGCCGGTGTCGCCTGGTGGGAAGGCCATCGCCGGGGCCGCGGGTGTGCCGAGGCGGCGATACGGGAGCATCGATTGTCCGGGCTGCACATGGCGACGATCGAGGCCCTTGCCCTGGCGATCGACGCAAAGGACCAGACGTCAGGCAGTCATATTCGCCGCATGCAGTCGTTCGCGCGGGCCCTCGCTCACGCCGTCGGCGTCTCGGACGATGAGGTTCAGGGGATCGCGACGGCGGCGCTGCTGCACGACGTCGGCAAACTGGCGGTGCCCGAGCACATCCTGTCGAAGCCCGGCCCGTTGACCGACGAGGAGTTCGAGAAGATCAAGATTCACCCGCAAGTCGGCTTCGAGATCATCGAGCACGTGCCGTTCCCGTACCCAGTGGCTCCGCTCGTGCTCTGTCACCACGAGCGCTGGGATGGCGCCGGCTACCCGCTCGGCCTGCGCGGCAACGACATTCCGCTGGGCGCGCGGATCCTTGCCGTGTCGGACTACTTCGACTCGGTGACGCGCGACCGTCCGTACAACAAGAGGATGTCGGGCGACATGGCGATGCTTCTCCTGCGCCAGGAATCGGGCAAGGCGCTCGATCCGACCCTGGTGTCGGTCTTCCTGGAGTTGCTTCCCACGCTTCCGCTCGCGGACCAGGCGCTGGAGTCGGGCGAGCACGATATGCACGAGTTGGCGCGCTCGCGTCGATTGCTCGAGAACGGGGAGAAGGCCGCCTTCGCCAACATCGCGCGAGCTCACCAGGAGATCTACGCGCTGTATGAGATTGCCCAGGCCATCGGCTCGAGCCTGGGCCTGGCCGACACGATGGCGCTGATTGCCGGTAAGCTGACGGCGCTGGTGCCCTTCTCCTGCTGCGCGCTCTTCGTCGGCGACGAAGACAAGGGCGTGCGGTGCCGGTTTGCGGCTGGCGTCGATGGAGACGACATCCAGCGCATCGCGCTGCGCCCCGGGAGAGGGCTGGCCGGGTGGGTCATGCGCAACCGTCGGTCGCTGGTGAACGCCAGGCCTGCCGCGGACTTCGAGGCGGCCGACATGCCACCGGCCGCACCGCGCCTCCGGTCCGCGCTCGTCTGCCCGCTGATTTCGAACGACCGGGTTGTCGGGAGCCTTGCGCTCTACCACGTGGACCAGGACTTCTACTCGGACGAGCATCGCCGGCTCCTCGATCGCATCTCGGAACAGGCGGCGGCGGCCATCTCCAACTCGATCGAGTACGAGCAGACGCGCGAGGCGTCGTTGAGCGATGCGCTGACGGGCCTGCCTAACACGCGCTACATGTTCGCCCACCTGACTCGGGAGCTGGCTCGCGCCGAGCGTCTCGGCACCGAGGTCGCGATCCTGGTCCTCGACCTCGACGATTTCAAGAACGTCAACGACACCCACGGCCATCACGTCGGTGACCGCGCGCTGCGCGAGGTGGCCCGCTTGCTGCGGGAAACGGTTCGGCCCTACGACGTGTGCGTCCGTTACGCCGGTGACGAGTTCGTCATCGTCCTGGCCGGCTGTGGACTGGAAGAGGCCGAGGCGAAGCGACTGGAACTGCAGCAGGCCATCCACGATGTCATCTTCGAGGCCGCGCCGGGTTGCCCGGTTCGTATCGGCCTCAGCATTGGCGCCGCGGTGTTCCCCGCGGACGGCGACACGTACGAGGCGCTGCTGGCCACGGCCGATGGGCGGATGTATCGGGACAAGAAGTCGCGCAAGAGCCTGGGCATCCGCTCGCGGGCTTCCAGGCAACGGGAGTCTCTGGTCCTCGAGGATCTTCCCGAGAGCCGCACGCTCGCGCCGGCCGTCCAGACGAGCACGCGAGTGAACTGAGGAAGTGGCTGCCGGGGTCAGACGTGAAAAATGCCAAGATTCAAGGCCTGACCCCACGGTAAGATCGGGTGAGTGGCGATTCTCACCTGCCCCATCACATGCGTCATCCGTGAGACACCGCGCAACCGTATCGTGCGGGTGGCGCTCGGCAACCGCCTCCTGGCGTTCGAAGCGGGGCAGTACGCCCTGCTCGGTGATCACGGCCAGCCCATCAGGAAACCCTACTCGATCGCCTGCGCTCCTGCGCAAGCGAAGCTCGACCACGAACTCGAGTTCCTCATCCAGGTCGTCGATGGCGAAAGCCCTGGATCGCACGTCGCCAAGCTTGGAGAAGGCCGCCTGGTTGACCTGGAAGGACCATCGGGTTCCTTCGTTCTTCCCGGCGGAGCACACCCGCGCGCAGTCGCCTTGATCGGCGGAGGCACTGGCATTGCGCCGCTGCGTGCGATGCTGTGGGAAATCCTGTCAGGGTCACCCGGAACGCGAGTGGCGGTCCTTCAGAGCGCGAGAACTCCCGACGAGCTGGCGTACTCGACCGAGTTTCGAGGTCTGGCCGAGGCGGGGCGGATCGAGCTGGTAGAAACTGTGACACGGGAGGCTCCCGCGTCGTGGCGGGGCAAGCGGGGACGAGCTGACGAGGGCGACCTGGCGCGGCTGATCGACGGACCCGACACCTGGTGCTTCGTGTGCGGTCCCGACTCGCTTGTCGAGGGCGTGCCTCGCCTGCTCGCGGGCGTCGGCGTGCCCGGCACGAACATCAGGACCGAGCACTGGGCCGACGACCTGGCGGTCGCGGACTGACGGATGCCGCGCCTAAATTCCCACCGCGTGGAACCCGGCGTCCACATGGAGGATCTCGCCGGTCACGCCACGGCTGTCGGGGCCGATCAGGAACATCGCGGTGTCGGCTACCTCGACCGCGTCGATGTTTCGGCGAAGCGGGGCGCGGTCGCGGTGGATCTTCAGGATCTCGCTGAAGCCCGAGATCCCGGTTGCGGCAAGCGTGCGGATGGGCCCTGCCGAGATGGCATTCACGCGAATATTGTCGCGCCCGAGATCGTACGCGAGGTAGCGAACGCTGGCCTCGAGCGCGGCCTTCGCCACTCCCATGACGTTGTAGTTGGGGAACACGCGCTCGCTGCCGAGGAAGGTCAGCGTCACGATGCTGCCTCCGCCTTGTCGCGCCATGAGCGGCTGCGCGCGCCGCGCCATCGCGATCAGCGAATAGGCGCTCACGTCGAGGGTGATCCGGAATCCCTCCCGCGAGGTCTGCGCGAACGGCGCCGTCAGTTCCGCTTTCGGCGCGAACGCGGCGCCGTGCACGACGAAATCCAGACCTCCGAACTCGCGATCGATCCTCTCGAACAACCGATCCAGCTGGTCGTCGTGGCTCACGTCGCAGGGCAGAACGAGCGGGTTGCGTGTCAGCGCCGCCAGTTCCTGCACGTTCTCTTCGAGGCGCACGTCCTGGTAGGTCAGCGCGAGTCGCGCGCCGGCGTTGGCGGCCGCTTGGGCAATCGACCACGCGATCGATCGCTTGTTCGCGATGCCGACGACGACGCCGTGCCGGCCAGACAGATCGGTCATCTAGAGCCTCGAGCGAGCGTTGACGGATGAGGCACGGGACTCTGCGTGCGCGGTCGCTGGGAGTGGGATCGAAACGGGAGTCAGGCTGGAAGATCGCGACCCGTCCTGTCCTTCACCTCTAGTGCTTCTTGCCGTGGCGGGCTGGTTGGCCGCCGCGCGACTGCCGCGGCCCCTCGGTGCGACCCGACATGTGGCCTCCCTGGCCGCCGCTTCCGCCCCGGCCTCCTGCAGGCCGGCCGAACGCCGGCGATCGCGTGTTGCCGTTTTCGTTGCCCGCGCCGCGCCCGCCGCCGGCAGCGCCAGGGCGCGCGCCCCGCGACACCCCGCCGTGGAACTTCCCGGCCCGCCCCGCGGGCTGCCGCATGGTGAACTCGTGAACGGGCCGCACCACCTGCTGGTTCTCAGGACGCGGCAGCGTCGCGCGAATCAGGCGGCGATGGACGCGGCTTCCCTCGGCCTCTCCGGAATCCGGACTCTCGCCTGTCCCGTTCTCGAGGCCTTCCTGGTCCTCGACAACTCCAAGCGGTTCGGCCTCCGGCGCCGGCACTGTCGAGGGACCAGCGGGAACCGGGGGCTTCACGGCCTCCAGCACCTCTTTGTACGCGGTCGAAACCGTGTCCTTCTTGCGTCGAAGCGTCGGCATTTTCCCTCGCTTGAACTCGTGCTCGGTGTCGCAGGTCGTGCACCGCGTTTGTTTGATCTCATCGTCGATCATCGCGACGATGGCGTGATTGGTTAGGCGGCGCTCCCGCGGACAGTAGTCGTCCAGGACGTCACCGAGCCGAAGCCGGCGCTGTTGCATGAAAGCCCCCGAAGATTTCACTGGCGGGATGGGATGAGTTCGCGCAGGTCATGGAATTGTAGCAAAGCCATTCGCGAGGTCGCAACTCTCCAGCTTGCCTGTTCTCGACCATTTTGGCGATGTGCGCGGAGGACGATGCCCGCACGAAGGGCCGCATGGCGTGTGCCCGATCGGACGACGCTGACGGGCACGCCTTCCCGCCCGCGTCCTGGCTCTACCGCGATTTGCGCACGTACCTGGTTGCGTCGCCGAACATCTCCCCGTCGCGCGCCTGCGCGGCCAGCCAGGCCCTGAGCGCTGCGGTGTCGGCCGTCAACACGACGTTCTTTCGACTGTCGAGCGATGGGCGATGGGCGCAGCCTGGTCAGCCGGCCCTGCTCGGACTCGTGAAGGAACCAGTCCTAATCCAACCCGGTCACCGTCAAGGTGTCGCCGAGCACCTGCACTCGCACGGCGACGTGCGCGGGTATGAAGAGCGTTACCGGACCCGGGGGCCGGCCAAGTGTCAGGTCGAACACCCGGCCCTCGCCGACGCGGGTGAGAAACCCGGTGAGGACGACCGGGCCGCTCGGGGAAGTATACGTTAGTTTATACGATTTCCACTCCGCGAGATCCACACGAATTCGCGTCACTCACAAAGAGCCGTCGCACTTGACCCGCACGCGCCTGGTGGGTCAGAGTACAGGAAGCCACCTTCGTAGGGGTGTCCCGCCGGTGGCGGGGCTGAGATCACACCCTTTGAACCTGATCCGGGTAACACCGGCGTAGGGAACCGAAGCGGCGGGCGTAGCACGACGCGCCTTCCATTCGGGGTCCCCACCGACCCGGATGGAGGGAACGATGCGAACCGTCATCCTGTCGATCCTGCTCATCACGCTCCAGTTCCTGGCCGTTCCGGCCGCTGCTCAATCTCATCCTGTGTCCGGCCGCGTCGTGGACGCGGATACCTCCAGTCCTGTTCCTGCGCGGATCGAGATTCTCGAGACGCACGCGTTCGTGAAGGCCGATGCCGACGGGCGGTTCGTGATCGACGTCGGGGCCGTCGATCGGGCCACGTTCGTCATCTCCCATCCGGGCTATTACGTCCAGCGAACGACGGTCGAGGTGAAGGCGTCGTCGGCAATCGACGTGCGGCTTGCGCCCATCGTGACGGTGACCGACCGCGTGGAAGTGACGGCGACGCGCGTCCGTGAAGGGGCAGATGCCGCCAGCTTCACGAACGTGCCGCAGGAGAGGGTGGCCGAAACCTACTGGGGCCAGGACCCGGCCGTGCTGCTGTCGCAGGTGGTGCCGGGCGTCTTCACGTCCAACGACAGCGGCAACGGGATCGGCTACTCATACTTCTCGATCCGCGGCTTCGGCCAGGCGCGGACGCGCGTGATGCTCAACGGCGCGCCGCTCAACGATGCGGAGTCGGGCGAGCTGTTCTTCATCGATCTTGCCGACTTCATGTCGACGGCGGGGGACGTGCAGGTGCAGCGCGGGGTGTCGGGTCTCTCGGGACTGGGCGGCGCGATCGATTTCACCACCGCGTCTCCGTCGGTCCAGCCCGCGTTCTCCGTCCAGTTCGGCGCCGGGTCGTACAACACGAAGCGTCTCACCGTGCTCTGGGACTCGGGTCTCGTGGACGGGGTCTGGGCATTTTCAGCGCGGTACTCGAAACTCACGACGGACGGCTACCGCGACCAGTCGTGGGTGGACATGTGGAACTACTACTTTTCGGTCGCCCGCTACGGGGCGCGGTCCCGCATGCGCGTGGTCCTGTTCGGCGGACCCGAACAGACGCATCTCGCCTACAACGGCGTGGACCAGAGCGTGCTCAACGGCGGTCTGACCGGTAACCCTGATCGCGACCGGCGCAGCAACCCGCTGTCGTATCCCGGCGAGATCGACAACTTCTTCCAGCCACACTACCAGTTCGTGCACGACGTGACGTTCTCCGAGCGCACGCGGTTCAGTCAGACCCTCTACGCGTTCCAGGGAAACGGCTACTACGACCAGTTCCGTGCGCGTCAGTCGCTGTTCGAATACGAGCTGCCGAACCTGCAGCAGCCGGGCGGAGGAGCGATCACGCAAAGTGACCTCGTGCGGCGCCGCACGGTGGGCGAGTGGGACGCCGGATGGGTGCCGTCGTTCTCCCACCAGTTCGGCCGCCTCGGGGTCGACGTCAACGGGGAAGTGCGCATCCACCGCGCGCACCACGTGGGCGAGGTGACCTGGGCGCAGTACTATCCCGTCGGCGTCGCGCCGGACCATCGCTACTACGACTACCGCGCGGCGAAGGACACGGCTGCGGGCGCCGTGACGGCGCGCTACGCCGCCACGTCGCGCCTGACGCTCACGGGCGGCCTCCAGTTCTCGCATCATAGCTATGAGCTGTCCGACGATCAGTTGAAGCACGTCGCCTTCACGCAGAGCTACGGGTTCGTCCTGCCGAGGGCGGGCGCAATCTTCAAACTCGCCCCGGCCGGCGAGGCGTATGTGAGCGTTGCGCGCGGCATGCGGGAGCCGTTCTTCCAGAATCTCTACGACCCGCAGGATTACTACTCGACGGTCGTGTCGCTCGCCCCCGAGGACGTCTGGAACGTCGAGGCTGGCACGTCGTGGCGGGGCCCGGGCTGGCACGTGCGCGGTAACGCGTTCTGGATGCAGTTCCTCAACGAGATCGTCTACGCGGGCGCGCTCGACGACAACGGTGTGCCGATCTACGGCAACGGCGCCAGGTCGCGCCGGATGGGCCTGGAAGTCGACGGCAGCGCGACGGTCGCGAAGCGTTTCGGCGTGGACGCCGCGCTCTCAGTGTCGCGCAACACGTTCACGCGCTACCGCGAGCACGACTTCCTCGGGGGAGTGATCATCTACGACGGCCACCGCATCGCCGGCTTCCCGGACGTGATGGGTTCGATCTCGGCCCGCGCCGACTTTGGCGCCAGCCGCGTGTCGATCGCGCTGCGCCACGTCGGAGAATTCTTTCTCGACAACACTCAGAACCAGAACCTCGTGAACCCGTCCTACACGACGGTCGATGTCGCGGCGAAGCTGGCGCTGCCCGACCGTCTCCGCCGCAGCACTGGCTTCGGACGAACGGCGCTCGACCTGCGCATCAACAACCTGTTCGACCGTCGCTACACGTCGTTCGGCTACGTGGACGGCGGCGTGGCGTTGTTCATCCCGGCCGCCGGGAGGAACGTCTACGCGGGGCTGACCGTGGGGTTCTGAGCGCGAGCGTGGACACGTTGATCGTCCGGAAGACGGTGCCAAAGGTTGTACCGCGCGCTCTCGTCGCTGAGCAGGCGCGCATCGCGGATCGCGGTTCCCGCGTTCGCCGTGTCGAGGAGCGTGAGGCTCGCGGCCGGGTGTCCGATAACGGGGGGTCTGTTACCTACCCGCAAACGGCTGGGGTCCCCGGATCGAGCGGCCCCATTCCATTGTGAAGGCGCTCGGGATGAATTCCAGGCTTCGATGGGATTCGCGATTGACATCCTCGGCCTCCGGCTGGCCGCGTCAGTTCCGACTGACCGTCACCGTCACGTGCGACGGCCACGTTGGCGTGCGGTAGACCCGCTCTGTCGCCTTGCGGTAGTCGGATGGCTTTGCGTGGTAGATGTCCACGAACGTCTGCGGGTTGCGATCGAACATGGGGAACCACGAACTCTGGATCTGCACCATCACGCGGTGCCCCTTCAGGAAGGTGTGGTAGCGGTCGCCGAGCCCGACCTCGACGCGGGTGATCTTTCCCGGGATCATCGGCTTCGGCGCCGACAGATCGTCCCTGAACTTGCCCCGCAGGAGATCGCCGGCGAGCAGCATCTGATAGCCGCCCATCCGGACGTTCGCGGGGTTGGGCTGCGGATCGGGCGTGCCGTTCGGATAGACGTCGATCACCTTCACCACCCAGTCCGAGTCGGTGCCGGTCGTCGAGACGTGCAGCGTCGCCGTGATGGAGCCCGCGATGGTCAGGTCCTCGCCCAGCGGGTCAGTCTCGTAGGAGAGCACGTCCGGCCGGCTCCACGCAAACCGCTGGTCCTCGACAGTGAAGATCTGCCCCTCGGTCGTCCGCAACTCCGCGGTGTACGGGACCGGCTTCATCGGGTCGCTGACATACGAGTCGAACGCGTTGGCGCCGACGCCGGCTGGCGCGTCGAGCGTGAGCCTGCCGCCGGCCTGGAGATACAGCTTTTTCTCGACCGTCTGCGCGGGCGGCCACACGTCGGACCGCCGCCACTCGTTCCGCCCCGTCTCGAACGCGAGCGCGCGCGGCAGGTCCAGGCGGCCCTTGTCCTTCAGATAGAAGTTGAAGAAGGGAAGTTCGACCTCGGTGCGGTAGTACTGGCTGGTCTTCGATCCGAACGGGATGGCGCCGAGATGGTCGCCGTCGCCCCGCGCCCACCCGCCGTGCGCCCAGGGCCCGACGACGAGCGTGGTGCGGTCGGCGTTGGTCTCCTTCAGCGCGCGATACATGCGGAACGGGCCGTAGAAGTCCTCCGCGTCGAACCAGCCGGCGACGATCAGCACCGGATGATGGACGCCGCCCAAATCCTTGGGCACGTTGCGCGCCTTCCAGTAGTCGTCGTACGTGCCGTGCTGCATGTGGTCGTTCCAGGTCGGCACGGTGTCGCCGAAGTAATTGATCGCGTCGGCGGCGGCGCCCAGCTCCAGGAAGAACCGGTAGCCATCCGGCGTCCCATAGTCGAACCGCGTCGTCCGCTGCTCGGTCGGCGCGGTGCGGGCGCGGGCGTTCGACGACATCCAGGCGAACCCGTACATCAGCTGGTACGCCCCGCCCGAGTGGTAGTCGTCGCCGAGGAACTGGTCCTGCGGCGGCGCCTGTGGCGACGAGGCCTTCAGCGCCGGGTGGGCGTCGATCATGCCCATCGACGCCTCCCATCCGTCCCACGAGATGCCCCACTGGCCGACGCGCCCGTTGTTGTTCGGGACGTTCTTCAGCAGCCACTCGATCGTGTCGTACGTGTCCGTGCTCTCGTTCGGCCGTCCCGATCGATCGAAGGGCAGGTGATGGACGAACGTGCCCTCGGACTTGAATCGGCCGCGCGCGTCCTGGTAGACGAAGATGTAGCCCTCGCGCGTGAACTCCTCGCTCGGGCCGACGACGGCCCGGTAGTTGTCGGGGCCGTAGGGGGCGATGCTGTAGGCGGTGCGCGTGAGGAGGAAGGGGTATGTCTGCGACGTGTCCTTCGGCGTGTAAATGATGGTGAAGAGCCTGGTCCCGTCGCGCATCGGGATCATCACTTCCTGTTTCGCATACCGCGTCTTGACGTCGGGCGCTTCCTTCGCTTCCTGCGCGCGGCCGGGCTCGAGGATCGCACCGAGCGCGAAGGCCAGGGCCATGATCGCCGTCAGGGCCAGTGCCCGGGCGAGCACGAATGGACGGTGCTTCATGGATCCTCCGCGGAGATGCGGCGCATGGCTGCGGTCGCCCCTTGATCCAAAGAACGGCGGTCAGTGGATCAAGCGTCACGCTGATGCCGTGATCCACTGCCAACGGATCAACCGATCACCGGCCACTGCCCATGCGCCGGGACCACCCTCCGAACATGTCCGAGATCACGGGGAAAGAGCGGGGGCCGAAGTTCGTTTCGCATTCGGCCAGGCGCTCCGCCTGTCCGAACGACCCATGGGAACGACGCGCGTGACGCCAGGCGACCCGGGGTGCGGCGACGAGTCCGGTCCGACGACGGCGACGGCGGCGAGAGGAGAATGACGCGAGCGCAAGAAAGGACGTGCGGTTGAAGGGCGGCATATTACTCCGGGGCGCGGCTGCTGTCAACACGTCCGGGCCGCGTGCAGCTCTTTCGGAACCCGGCGTTAGCACGGCAGCGGCAGGCGGCCGGCGAGCTGCTGGGGGGCGCGGGCGACGGGCGGGTGGCTGGGTGACTGGCGACGAGGGACACGTGGGCCTGCGGGGCGAGGAGGACGGGCAACAGGTGACGCGACGGACGGGACGACGCGG
>JADGOB010000085.1 GCA_017883185.1 Acidobacteriota bacterium | reverse complement strand
CGGCTTCAACATCGTCGGCGAGATTCCCGGCACGGACAAGAAGGACGAGATCGTGCTGCTCGGCGCGCACTTCGATTCGTGGGCGGGCGCGACCGGCGCCACGGACAACGCCACGGGCTCCACGGAGATGATGGAAGCGCTTCGCATCATTCAAGCAACCGGCCTGCATCCACGCCGCACGATCCGAATCGGTCTGTGGGGCGCGGAAGAAGGCGGCCTGCTCGGCTCGAAGGCATATGTTACGGAACACCTCGGCACGAAAGAGGCGCCGAAGCCCGAGATGGCGAAGCTGGCGGCGTACTTCAACCTCGACAACGGCACCGGCAAGATCCGCGGCGTGTGGCTGCAGAACAACATGGCCGTGAAGCCGATCTTCGAGGCCTGGGCCGCGCCGCTGAAGGATCTTGGCGTGACGATCATGGGTCCGCGCAGCGTGTCGCAGACGGACCACGTTTCATTCGAGGCCGTCGGAATGCCCGCGTTCCAGTTCGTGCAGGAGCGCTACGAGTACAACTCGCGCACGCACCACACGAACATGGACTTCCTCGATCGCGTGCAGATGGACGATGTGAAGCAGGTTGCGACCGTTGCGGCGGTGTTCGCGTGGCAGGCCGCGACCAGGGATCAGATGTTGCCTCGAAAACAATAGGTGACTTACTCCCGCATTCTTGCGCCTGCTACACCGCCGCGCGCCGCGGTGTTGCTGGCGCACGGGTTTGGCGAGCACACGCACCTTGTCAGCTAGCAGTTTGCGGCCGACGCGGTCGTCGCCGCTGGGTACGTGGCCGCGGGTTTTGACTATCGTGGCCACGGACGGTCATCGGGGCGGCGCGGGCATGTGATCCGGTGGCAAGACATCAGAGACGATTTCCATCGTTTCCGCGCGGAGGTTGTGGCGGCACATCCCGGCGTGCCGCTGTTTCTGGCCGGTCTCAGCCTTGGTGCGATCGTCGTTCTCGACGACGCCATCGATGAGCCCGAAGGGCTGCGTGGCGTCATTGCCGCCGCGGCGCCCGTGGGCGAGATCAAGATGTCGCGGCTGGCCACGTCACTGGCCGGCGGCTTGCCCGCGATTGCCCCAATCTTTCCGCTGCGGCCCAGTCTTCGGCTCGGCAGTCTGTCGCGAGACGAGGCGATCGGCGCGCGCTATCTGGCGGATCCGTTGTTTCATCAGCGGGCCACCGCGCGCGGCCTTCACGAAGGGCTGAAGGCCATTCAGTTTCTCCGCGGCCGCGCTGTCTGGTTGAGCTGTTCCCACACATGCCCGGGCGGCACCTCAGTCTTCCTGTAGAACGCCCCGCAGCGTCGTGTCGCGCCGTTCAGCCTCGCGCCATACTTTCATGAGTCCGATCGAAATTCCTATCCCGCTGGATCAGCCGCAGGTGCGCGCCATCGGGAACGAAGGACGCGACGTTGATGCGGTTGGCCTTGAGCAACGTGAACACGCCGTCGGTCCATTCCGTGCCAGAACTGCGCGGCGAACTGTCTGAAACATCCAATGGATGAAGCCATGTCTTCGGCTTCAAAGAAGCCGCCTCGGCCCAGCACCATCTCTCACGAGCCATGACCCTCATCGCCGATCGAGTCATTCAGCATCTGCGTCGCGCGGGCGTGCAGCGTCTCTTCGGAATGCCCGGGGGCGGCAGCCCGGCTGATTTGATCGAAGCAGCGGCGCGGGCCGGACTGCCGTTCACGCTGGCCCACACCGAGACCGCCGCCGCGTTCATGGCCAGCGCGCAAGCCGAGATCACCGGCAAGCCCGGCGCGTGTCTGGCCACCCTGGGTCCCGGCGCAACCGCGCTGATGAACGGCGTCGCCAATGCCTATCTCGATCGCATCCCGCTCATTGCCATCACCGATCGCCACAGCGCCGCTGTCGAGCGCGTCATGCAACACCAGACGCTGCCGCAGACGGACCTGTTCGCGCCCATCACCAAATGGAACGGACGGCTGACGGTGGACGATGCAGAACGTGCTTTGCAGGGTGCGATGCAAGCCGCGACCAGCCTGCCGCCCGGGCCCGTGCATCTCGACATCAGCGCCGATGTGACGGACGCACTCGCTGCCTCCTCTGCTCCTCCGCCCGTCGCCCTCGACCGCGCACCCGCCCCGTCCGTCTCTGCTCTGACACCCACTCTCGAAACCGCCCTGCGCGGAGCGCGCCGCCCGCTGGTGCTGGTCGGGTTGGGTGCGCGCGCCTTGCCGATTGCGTTGGCGATCCGAGCGCTGTGCGAGCGGCACGGCCTTCCCGCCCTGGTCACGTACAAGGCCAAAGGCGTTGTTCCCGATCACCATCCGTGGTTCGGCGGCGTGCTCACCAACGGCGCACTGGAGCGTCCGCTGATGGCGCAGGCCGATATGCTGATTGCGGTCGGGCTTGATCCGGTGGAGTTGCTTCCGCGCCCGTGGACTTTTCCACAGCAGGTCGTGAGCGTGAGCGCCTGGCAACTGCAGCAGGTGCAGGTGCCCTTCGCCGTCGATCTGGTGGGGGACGTGGTGGGCTGGCTCGAAGTCATCGCCAGCCTGCTCAGGGCCCAATGCGATTGGGACACGGCGGAGGTGGCTCGCGCCGCTCAGACCCAGCGCGAGGCGATGCGCCCAACCGCCGAGGCCGACCGGCTCGTGCCTCATCGGGTGGTTGAAATTGCGGCGCAGGCCTGGCCGGGTATGCGGGCCACGGTGGACGCCGGGGCGCACATGTTCCCGGTCATGGCGCTCTGGCCGGCGCGCGAACCGAACGGCATTTTGATCTCGAACGGGCTGGCGACGATGGGCTTTGCCCTCCCGGCGGCCATCGGCGCGGCCCTGCTCGAACCGGTGCAGCCCGTGGCCGCCTTCACTGGCGACGGCGGCCTGCTGATGTGCCTGGGCGAATTGCGCACCGCCGCGCGCGAGAACCTGCCGCTGCGCGTTGTGGTGTTCGACGATGGCAACCTGAGCCTGATCAGGATCAAGCAAGTGCAGCGCGGCTATCACACGGACGGCGTGTCACTCGGCGCAGTCGACTGGGTGGCGCTGGGCGGCAGCCTCGGCCTGACGGCCTTTCGTGCCCGCGATGAGTCGCAATTGGCGCGCTGCCTGAGTGAAGCGGCGACGATCCCCGGGCCGGCGTTGATTGCCGCCGAGATCGATCCGCAGACGTATGGGCCAACGATGAAAGCGTTGCGGGGTTAGGGCAGTTTCCTTGTTCGTTCATGCCGTACGTCAACAGAGAATTTGCTGTCAGCCCCATAGGAGGACGACATGAGTGAGCTGAAACGTTGCGCAGGCAAAGTCGTGTTGGTGACGGGCGCCGGTCACGGCATCGGGCGCTCAGTGATCGAGCGGTTTGCGGCCGAAGGCGCGCGCGTGGGCGTCAACGACGTGAGCTCCGCCCGCGCCGACGAAGTGGTCCGGGCGATTCACTCTGTGGGCGGCGAGGCCATCGTCCTCGCCGCCGACGTCTCCAGCAAGGCGCAAGTGGATGCGATGTTCGACGCCGTGCTGCAACGCTTCGGTACGATTGACGTGTTGGTGAACAACGCTGGTCTGATTTACGAAGACCGCCACTTCCTGGATGGCGACGAAGCCTGGTGGGATAGAGTGCAGGGGGTGAATTTGAAGGGCGCGTTCCTGTGTTCACACCGCGCGGCGCACGTCATGGCGCGCAAACGTCGCGGCTGCATCATCAACATGTCCAGCGGCGGCGCCACCAGATCGCATCGCGGCAATGTGGCCTACGACGCCTCCAAAGGCGGCATCGAAGCCATGACGCGTGCGATGGCGCTGGACCTCGCGCCGTATGGTGTACGCGTGAACGCGGTCGTCCCCGGCCTCATCCGCACCTACGATGTGAGTGAGGAAGACGCGGCGGAGCGCGGCAAGGTCGTGCCGCTGGGCCGCCTCGGCCTGCCCGACGACCTCGCCGGGCCGACCGTGTTTCTCGCCACCGACGACGCCCGGTACATGACGGGCGCATGTCTGGTGGTGGATGGCGGCGTGCTCGTGCAGCAACGCTCGGTGCCGGTGGACACGTTCCCCGTCAGCCGTTTCCCCAGGATCGAGGCCGAGTAGATGACGCGGCGGCCCGCTCGCTTTCGCGTCGGCGTGGACATCGGCGGTACGTTCACCGACTTGATCGTGGTGGACGACGACACGGGCGCGTTTGCCGTCGGCAAGACGTTGACGACACCGCACGATCCCTCCGAAGCCATCGAACAAGTCCTGACCGGGACTTTGCAGCAGGCCGGCATCGCCGCCAGCGACGTGACGACCGTGGTGCACGGCACGACGCTGGTGACCAACGCCATCATCGAACGCAAAGGCGACCGCACCGCCCTGCTGGCCACCCGCGGTTTCCGCGATGCGGTGGAGATCGGGCGCGAGAGCCGTTACGACCTGTACGATCTGTTGATCGACCTGCCGCGCCCGCTGGTGCCGCGTTACCTGCGCTTCGACGTGCCACAGCGCACGTTGAGCGACGGCACGACGCTGGAGGAATTGGACACGGCGTTCGTCGAGCAGCTCACCTCCGAACTGGCGGCGAACGACGTGCAAGCCATTGCCATTGTCTTTCTCAACAGCTTTGCCAATCCGGCTCACGAGCGGGCCGCGCGCGAGGCCGTGCTGCGAGCCGCGCCGCACATGCGCGTGTCCATCTCGTCGGAGGTGTCGCCGGAGATCCGGGAGTTTGAACGCGCCAGCACGACGGTGGCGAACGTGTACGTACAGGCGCGCACCGAGCGCTACCTGCGCGAGTTGCAGGCGCGGCTGCAGCGGCTCGGCTGCAACGGCAATTTCCTCATGATGTTGTCGAGCGGCGGGGTGGCCATTGTGGAGACGGCCATCCGCTTCCCGATCCGGCTGCTCGAATCGGGACCGGCGGCGGGTGCGTTGGCGGCGGCCAGTTACGGGACAGACTGCGGTCGCCGCGACCTGCTCTCGTTCGACATGGGCGGCACGACGGCGAAGTTCTGCGTGATTGACGACGGCCGGCCGCTCATCGCTCATGAGTTCGAGTTTGATCGCGTGTACCGTTTCAAGAAGGGCTCCGGGTTGCCCGCCAAGATTCCCGTCATCGAAATGGTCGAGATCGGCGCGGGTGGCGGCTCGATCGCGCGGGTGGACAGTCTGGGCTTGCTGAGGGTGGGGCCGGACTCGGCGGGCGCGGAGCCCGGCCCGGTGTGCTACGGGCGCGGCGGCGCTGAACCGACGGTCACCGATGCCGATGTGGTATTGGGCTACCTCGATCCCGATTACTTTCTCGGCGGCAAGATGACGCTCGACCTCGCCGCCGCGCGCCGCGCCATCCAGACCCGCCTTGCCGACCGGCTGGGCATAACAGTTGAAGCGGCGGCTTGGGGCATTCATCAGGTGGTCAACGAGGGCATGGCAAACGCGGCTCGCGTGCATGTGCTGGAGCGCGGCAAGGACCCGCAGCGCTTTCCGGTGTTCGCCTTTGGCGGCGCAGGTCCCGTGCACGGCTACCGGATCGCACAGGCCCTCGGCTCGCCCGCGCTGCTGGCGCCGTTTGGCGCGGGCATCATCAGTGCCGTCGGCTTCCTCACCGCGCCGCTGGCCTTCGACTTTGTGCGCTCGTGGCGCGCGCGGCTGGAGGGGTTGGACTGCGGACGGGTCAATACGTTGCTGGCAGAAATGAAGGCCGAAGGTGAATCGCTGTTGCAGGCCTCGGGCGTCGCTCCGGCCGAGATTCGTCACACCGCCGAAGCGGACATGCGCTACGTGGGCCAGGGGCACGAAATTCGCACCGCGCTGCCTGCCGGTGAGTTGAGCGAGGTGTCGCGACCGGCCTTGCTGGCCGCCTTCGAAGACACATACCGCCAACTGTACGGGCGGCTGGGGCCACCGGTGCCGGTCGAGATCATCAACTGGCGAGTGGTGTCGGCGGCTCCCAAGCCGAATGTGTATTTGCGGATGGAGCACGGGGCGGCAGCCGACGCGGCCTCGGCCATCAAAGCAAAGCGCCGCGCCTATTTTCCGGAATGCGGCGGCTTTGTGGACACGCCCGTGTACGACCGCTACCGCCTCAACCCCGGCGCGACGTTCGACGGTCCGGCCATCGTCGAGGAACGCGAGTCCACCGTGATCGTGGGCGCCGAGGGCCGGTGCGCGCTGGACGCGCACTGGAATCTGGTGGTGGAGATGACGCGATGAGCAGAGCACTGGACTCCATCTCGCTCGAGATTCTGTGGAATCGCCTGCTCTCGGTGTGCAACGAGCAGCAAGTCACGCTCATGCGCACGGCCTTCAGCACGGTTGTGCGCGAGTCGCAGGACCTGGCCTGCGGCGTGTTCGACACGCGCGGCTACATGATTGCCCAATCGCTCACGGGCACGCCGGGGCACATCAACGCCATGGCCACCGGCGTGACGCACTTCCTCACGACCTATCGGCCCGAAGCCTTGCAGCCGGGCGACGTGCTCCTCACCAACGACCCGTGGCAAACCGCCGGGCAGGTCAACGACTTCACCGTGCTCACGCCCGTGTTTCGGGGCGCGCGCATCGTCGCGTACTTCGCCTGCACCTGCCACTCGCCGGACGTGGGCGGGCGCGTCCTCTCCGCCGAAGCACATGAGGTGTACGAAGAAGGCCTGCGCGTGCCCATTACCAAGTTGTTCATCGGCGGCGAACCCAATCACGAACTGATCAAGCTGATCCGCGCCAATGTGCGCACGCCCGAAGAGACGGTGGGCGATCTGTATGCGCAGGCGTCGTCGAACGAGGTCGGGGGGCGCAGCCTGCTGCACTTCATGGAGGAGTTCAGGCTGGAAACGGTGGACCCGCTGGCCGACGAAATCATCACCCGCTCCGAACGGAGCATGCGTCAGTCGATCCGCGCCATCCCCAACGGGCGCTACGAGCACGAGACGTGGAGCGATGGCTTCGAGTCGCCGATACGCATCCGGGTGGCGGTCACCGTGCGCGACGAGGACATTGACATCGACTTTACGGGGTCGTCGCCGCAAAGCGAGCGCGGCATCAACGTGGTGATGAACTACACCCGCGCCTATGCCTCGTTCGCCATCAAAGCCGCCGTCAGCCCGGAGGTGCCGCACAACGAAGGGGCGTTTCGTCCGGTGCATGTCACCGCGCCGCGCGGCTCAATACTGAACTGCGTCGAGCCGGCCGCCGTGGCGTCGCGCCACATCATCGGCCACTTCCTGCCCGGCGTGATCTTTGGCGCGCTGGCCCAAGCCATGCCGGGGCAACTCATGGCCGGCGGCGCCGAGCCGGTGTGGATCACGATCTGGCGCGGGCAGTTTCCTCAGACGGCCGAGCCGTTCAACCTCACCGTCTTCCAGTGCGGCGGCGCGGGCGCGCGGGCCACGAAGGATGGCCTGAGCGCCACGGGTTTCCCCAGCGGCGTGGGTGGTGTGCCGGCCGAAGTGATCGAGTCGCTTACCCCGCTCGTGATGCACCGGCGCGAATTGCGAATGGATTCCGGTGGCGCGGGCCGTTATCGTGGCGGCCTGGGCCAGTGGACCACCATGGGGTTGAACGGGGATCAGCCATGGAGCTTATCAGCCATGGTGGACCGTATTCAATTTCCCGGGGCCGGCCTGGCCGGAGGGCTGCCGGGCGCGTGTGGCGAGTTCATCGTGAGCGATGGCCGCCGCCCGCAACCGAAGGCGCGACTGGCTCTGCAAGCTGGTGAGCGCGTGCAACTCAACTTGCCCGGCGGCGGGGGCTTCGGCGATCCGTTCGAGCGCGACCCGCAAGCGGCGTTCAACGACGTGGTATATGGCTATCTCTCGATGGAGGCCGCCGCGCGCGACTACGGTGTGGTCATTCGTTACCTCGGCCAGAGTGACCAATTGGTACGGCTGCCCGAGCATTATGCGCTTGACCTGCCGGAGACGGAGCGGCGGCGGCGGGCGAGCGTCAAATGAGCGATGACGAACTGAACGTGAGTCGCGCGCTGGCGGACGTGATGGCGCGCACGCGTTATGAAGACCTGTCGCCTCCAGTGATTGAAGACGCGCGCCGGTCCGTGCTGGATTGGCTAGGCTCGTGCCTGGCGGGCGCGGTGGAGCCCCCCTCCCGCATGGTCCACCGGGTCGTGGCGGGGTGGGGTCAGTGCGACGAGGCCACCGTGTTCGGCGCGCATCGGGCCTCAGCCGCGGCGGCCGCATTCGCCAACGGCGTCTCGTCGCACATCCTCGAACTGGATGACGTGCACAAAGGCAGCACCCTGCATCCGGGCGCGCCCATCATTCCGGCGGCCCTGGCGGTGGCCGAACGGGAACGGGCCGACGGGCGGGCCTTTCTGCTGGCGGTCACGCTGGGCTACGATGCGGCCCTGCGCGTGGGCGAGGCGGTGAACCCGAGCCACTATCGCTACTGGCATCCAACCGGCACGGCGGCCACGTTCGGCGCGGCGGTGGCGACCGGGTCGCTGCTCGGACTCAACAGCGCGCAGATGCTGGATGCGCTGGGCAGCGCAGGCACGCAGGCGGCGGGGCTGTGGGAGTTCAACGCCGACGGCGCGATGAGCAAGCATCTGCATCCTGGCAAGGCGGCATTCAATGGCATTCTGGCCGCCGATCTGGCGCGGATCGGCTTCACCGGGGCCACGCGCATCCTCGAAGGCGAGCGTGGTTTTTTCCGCGCCACGAGTGCCGGCCACGACGCGACGCGTATCACCGATGGCCTGGGTGCGCGCTGGAAGATCAGCGAGAACTGCTACAAGCTCTACTCGTGTTGCGGGCACACGCACACGGCCATTGACACCGCGATCGATTTTCGCGGGGAACAGGGGTGGCAGGGTGACGAGGCGCTGGCGCGCCTGGAGACCGTCCACATCGAGACGTATGCCCCGGGCTACGAGATCGTGAAAGAGATGAACCCGCGCACACCCTATCAGGGCAAGTTCAGCCTGGCCTATTGCGCCGCCGCCGGACTGCTCGAAGGCTGGGTTGGGCTGAAACAATTCTCGCCTGAGCGGTTCGACGCCGGCGGTGTGCGCGACGAAAAGATAGCCGCCCTCCTGCAGCGCGTGCGCGTGACCGTCGCGCCCGACGTGACGGCGAAGTATCCCGCCGAGTGGGGCACGCGCATGACGTTCACCTTGAACGACGGTAGCGTGCGGACGATGTCTGCCGCGTTCCCGCGCGGACATCCGGAGAACCCGGTGTCCACCGCCGCGCTGGAAGACAAGTTCCGGACGCTGGTTGCCCCGCGCTATAGCCCGATGCTGGCCGAAAAGGCAATTCAAGCGGTTCGGCAGATCGAGTCGGGCCGTGATTGGACGCGGGCGTTTGCCGATTTGGCCTGAGGAGCAGCGACAGATGAGCGATATCAACCCGCGCGCACAACAGCATGCCGACATCCGCCGGGCCGTGCGCGACGTGTGCCGCACGTTCGACGGTGCGTACTGGCAGAAGATCGAGAAATCGTCGGGCTACCCGGAAGCGTTTGTGCAGGCGCTGACCGAGGCGGGCTGGCTGGCGGCGCTGATCCCCGAAGAGTACGGCGGGGCCGGCTCCAGCCTGACCGAAGCCTCGGTCATCCTGGAAGAGATCAATCGCTCCGGCGCGAACTCGGGCGCGTGCCACGCGCAGATGTACATCATGGGCACGGTGCTGCGGCACGGCTCGCCCGACCAGAAACGCAAGTACCTGCCGCCCATCGCGGCGGGGCAACTGCGTCTGCAGTCGTTCGCGGTCACCGAACCTTCCACCGGCACCGACACCACCAGGACCAAGACCTTTGCCGAGAAGCGCGGCGACCGCTACATCGTCAACGGCCAGAAGGTCTGGATCTCGCGGGTCCAGCATTCCGACCTGATGCTCCTTCTGGCGCGTACCACGCCGAGCGAGCAAGTGACGAAGCGAACGGACGGTCTGTCGGTTTTTCTGGTCGACCTCCGCGAGGGCGGTGGCAAGGGCCTCATCGTCCGCCCGATCGAGAACATGGTGAACCACGAGACCAACGAGCTCTTCTTCGACGACTTCGAGGTGCCGGCGGGGAACCTGATCGGCGAGGAAGGCAAGGGCTTCAGATACATTCTCGACGGATGGAACGCGGAGCGGATCCTGATCGCGGCGGAGTGCATCGGCGATGGGTACTGGTTCATCGACAAGGCCCGGAAGTACGCGACCGAACGCATCGTGTTCGATCGGCCGATCGGCCAGAATCAGGGGGTCCAGTTCCCGATCGCCCAGGCCTACGCCAACGTGCGGGCGGCGGATCTGATGCGGTACGAGGGAGCGCGTCTGTTCGACGCGGGAGAGCCCTGTGGGGCCGAGGCCAATCTGGCGAAACTGCTGGCCGCCGACGCCTCGTGGCAGGCCGCCAATGTCTGTCTCCAGACTCATGGCGGATTCGGGTTCGCCACCGAGTACGACATCGAACGGAAATTCAGGGAGACGCGGCTCTATCAGGTGGCGCCGATTACGACTAATTTGATTCTCTCGTTCGTGGGCGAGCACGTCCTCGGCATGCCACGGTCGTTTTGACGATGCTTCACCGGGCCGAGGCGATCGCACCGAAGATCAAGGACGGGAGTCGATGACCGCCGCGCCGTGTTATGAGGACTTCGAGACCGGGATGGTGATCCGGCATTCGTTGGGTCGTACCGTCACGGCCACCGACAACATCTGGTTCACGCTGCTCACCAACAACAGCAACCCGATCCACTTCGACCGCCATTACGCGGCTCAGACCGAGTTCGGCCAACCGCTGGTCAATTCGACGTTCACCCTGGCGCTGGTCCTGGGGCTTACGGTGGCTGACGTGTCGCAGAACGCCGTGAATCTCGGGTGGCAGGACATCCGGATGCCGGCGCCCGTGTTCGAAGGCGACACGATCTACGCGCAGACCGAGGTGCTGAGCACCCGCGAATCGGCGTCGCGGCCCACGATGGGAATCGTGGAGGTCAGGACGACCGGATACAAATCCGACGGAACCGTGGTGATGACGTTCCGGCGGACGATCCTCGTCTACAAGCGCGGGCACGCTCCAGTCCTCCCCACCCCAACCCCCAAGGAGTGACCGTGGTCGACGCCAGTTTTCTCCAGCGCATTCGCGAGGTCGCCGCCCCGGCGGGGTCGACCTTCGAGGTCAGAAGTCCGATCGACGGACATGTGGTGGCCGACGTGCCGGATTGCGGTGCGGCCGAAGCGCGGCTGGCGCTCGACCGAGCCGCGAACGCGTTCGAAGGGTGGAAGCGCACGACGGCGTACGAGCGAGCCGCCATCCTGAAGAAGTGGCACGGGCTCATCCAGTCGAATGAGCCGGTCCTGGCCGAGCTGATGACGTTCGAGATGGGCAAGCCGGTCACCGAGTCCATCGGCGAGGTCCGCTACGGCGCTTCCTTCGTCGAATGGTACGCCGAGGAGGCCAAGCGCATCGCCGGCGAGACGATCGAAAGCCAGTTTTCCCACAAGCGGCTCCACGCGATCAAGCAGCCGTCGGGCGTCGTCTACGCGATTACTCCGTGGAACTTCCCCATCGCCACGGTGACCCGGAAGATCGCGCCGGCGCTGGCCGCCGGATGTGTCGTGATCGTGAAGCCGGCGGAGCAGACGCCTCTTTCGGCCCTCGCGCTGTCGAAGCTCTGGCGCGAGGCGGGCGGCGCGCCCGATGTGTTCCAGGTCGTCACCGCGCTCGACCCGAAGCCGTTGTCCGGCGTGCTGCTCGATGACCTGCGGGTTCGGGTCCTCACGTTCACCGGCTCGATCCAGGTCGGCGTCCATCTCTACGAGCGCTCGGCGCACACCATGAAACGCCTCGCGCTCGAACTGGGAGGGCACGCGCCGTTTCTCGTTTTCGAAGACGCCGCCCTCGACGCCGCCATCCGCGAGGTGATGGCGTGCAAGTTCCGCAACGGCGGCCAGACCTGCGTCTGCACCAACCGCATCTACGTGCAGGAGTCGATCGCGCCGGCGTTCACCGAGCGCCTGACCGCAGCAGTGGCCGCCCTCAAGGTCGGAAACCCGCTCGATCCGACGGTTCAGATCGGACCGATGGTCGACCAGGCTGGGCTCGCGAAGGTCGTCGAGCACGTGGACGACGCGGTGAAGCTGGGCGCGAAGGTGTCGACCGGTGGCCGGGCCCTTTCGGGACTCTACTATCAGCCGACCGTGCTGACCGGCATTCGCCCGGAGATGAAGCTGATGCAGGAGGAGACCTTCGGCCCGGTGGCGCCCGTGCTCACGTTCAAGACCCAGGAGGAAGCGCTCCGCCTCGCGAACGGATCGCCGTTCGGCTTGGCTGCCTATCTCTGGACCGCCGATCTCCGTCGAGCGTATCAGGTGTCGGAGGCGCTCGAGTTCGGCATCGTCGGCGTCAACGACGGCATCCCGTCGACGGCGCAGGCGCCCTTCGGCGGCGTCAAGATGTCGGGCATCGGTCGAGAAGGCGGCCACTGGGGAATCGACGAGTTCCTCGACATCAAGTACATATCGATGGGCCTCGGATGACCGTGACGGGCGGCCACCGAGCCCACTGGGCCGACGACATCCACGCGCTGTTCCGAGCCCACACGATCACCCTCGTGTCGATGGTGCCCGACGCAGGGCATCAGCGGCTCATTGAATTGTGCCAGGCAGACCCGGGGATTCGGACCGTCACGCTCACGACGGAAGAGGAGGGTGTGGCACTCGCGGCGGGCGCCTGGCTCGGCGGCACCCGCTCGGCGCTCCTCATTCAGTCGAGCGGCGTCGGGAACTGCGTCAACATGTTGTCGCTGCCCCGGATCTGCCACCTTCCATTGTTCGTGCTCGTCACTGTGCGTGGAGAGTGGGGCGAGTTCAATCCGTGGCAGGTCCCGATGGGCCAGAGCACGCCGGCCGTGCTGGAGGCGAGCGGCGTGACTGTGTTCCGCGCCGACACTCCCGACGAGGTCGGGCCCACGATCGAGGGTGCGTCGCAGCTCGCTTGGCAAAGCCGGCGCCGGGTGGCGGTCCTCTTGTCGCAACGGCTCATCGGCGCCAAGCGCTTCGAGGAGGCCGCGCGATGACGGTCATCGATCGTCGCGAGGCAGTGCGCCGGCTTCTCACCGAGCGGGAAGGCCTTGTGGTGGTCGCGGGACTCGGCGCTTCGGCGTACGATGTCGCCGCCTGCGGCGACACGCCGCTGGACTTTCCGCTCTGGGGTGCCATGGGTGGCGCCGCGATGGTCGGGCTGGGCCTGGCGATCGCCCAACCGTCGCGCGCTGTGCTCGTGGTGACCGGTGACGGCGAGATGCTGATGGGCCTGGGAAGCCTCGCGACGATCGCCGTCGAGCGCCCGGCGAACCTCAGGATCGTCGTGCTCGACAACGAGCGGTTCGGCGAGACGGGCAATCAAGCGACACACACGGCGTTTGGCACCGATCTCGCGGGCGTCGCCATGGCCTGCGGCATCGCCGACGTGCGTACGATCACGGCGATTGACGATGTCGATCGGTTGCGGATGGATGTACACGGCGCGGTCGGGCTGCTCTTTGCGGTCATCAAGGTCGCGGCTGATCCGGAGCCCCGGGCGCTGCCGCCGCGCGATGGTCCGTACCTGGCTCACCGCGTTCGGGCCGAGCTCCTCGGCGCCGCCGGCGCCCTGGACGACTGAGGCAATTGACGAGTGCCTGAGATGACATCCCCTCCACCCCGCCTCTCGCGCAGTATGCTGTTCGTCCCAGCTTCGCGCCCCGACATGATTGCCAAGGCCGCTCGGAGCGAGGCCGACGCCGTCTGCATCGATCTGGAGGACGCGGTCGCCCCCGACCAGAAGGAGGCCAGCCGCGGCAACGTCGTCCGGGCCCTCACCGAGCTCGACTTCGGCCCCCGCACGCGCCTGGTCAGGATCAACGGGCTCGATACCGCGTACGCCTATCGCGATTTGATCGACGTCCTCGAGCCGGCCGGCCGCGCGGTCGATCTCGTCATGCTACCGAAGACGCGAACCGCCGCCGATGTCGGGTTCGTCGCCACACTCCTGAGCCAGATCGAAGCGAGAGTCGGGATCGGCCGTGAGATAGGGATCGAGGCGCAGATCGAGACGGCGAGCGGGTTCCTCTGGCTCCGCGAGATTGCCGCGAGCTCGCCTCGCCTCGAGTCCCTCATCTTCGGGTCCGGTGACTACGCCGCCTCGATGGGGATGCCGCTCGTCAGCATCGGCGTCGATGACCAGCACGATGCCGCCTACCCAGGCCACCGATGGCATGCCGTCATGCACGGCATCGTCGCGGCCGCGCGGGCGAACGGGCTCCGGGCGCTGGATGGCCCCTACGCCGCCTTCAAGGACTTGGCTGGCTTCGAGCGCGCCTGCCGGACCGCCCGGGCGCTTGGATTCGACGGCAAGCAATGCATTCATCCAAGCCAGCTTCCGGTCGCCAACGCCGCGTTCTCCCCCCGTGCCGACGAGGTCGCGTGGGCGCGATCAGTCGCCTCGGCATACGACGAGGCCGTCGAGCAGGGCCGCGGCGTGGTCGTGGTCGAAGGCAAGATGATCGACGCGGCGAATCTTCGAATGGCGATGTCGACGCTTCGGCGGCAAGAGGCGATCGAAGCCAGGGTCAAGGGTCGAGCGCTCTGATGGCCGAATCGTCCCCATCGGCGCTGCCGCTGACCGGCGTGACCGTGGTGGCGCTCGAACAAGCGGTAGCGGGCCCGTTCTGCTCACGGCAGCTCGCCGACATGGGCGCACGCGTGATCAAGATCGAACGACCCGGCACGGGCGACTTCGCCCGGGCCTACGACGGCACTCTCAACGGCCTCTCGGCGTATTTCGCATGGCTCAACCGTGGCAAGGAAAGTGTTGTCCTCGATCTCAAGACTGTCGGCGGCCGCGACGCGCTCGAACGGCTGGTCCAGCGGGCGGACGTCTTCATTCACAACCTGGCGCCGGGTGCGGTCGAGCGCTTCGGGCTCGGCTACGAGGCGATGTCAGTCACGGCTCCTCGCCTCATCTGGGCCGGGATTTCCGGCTACGGGCCGGACGGGCCCTATCGCGACAAGAAAGCCTACGACATGCTGATCCAGGCGGAGTCGGGGGTCGTGAGCTTGACCGGCACGCTGGCGGCACCGGCCAAGGTCGGGGTCAGCATCGCCGACATCGCCGCGGGCCTGTACGCCTATTCAAGCGTCCTCGCCGCCCTCCGGAATCGCGATCGAACCGGCCGAGGCGATCGCATCGACATCGCAATGTTCGAATGCCTGGTCGAGTGGCTGATGCCGCAGCTCTATGTGCAGCTCGCGAGCGGCTCGGCTCCGGAGCGGGCCGGCCTTCGACACAACATGATCGTTCCTTACGGCGCCTACCGCTGCGCCGACGGCGACGTGATGTTCGCGATTCAGAACGAGCGCGAGTGGCGGCGGTTCTGCGACATCGTGATACGCAGGCCAAGCCTCGCCGACGAACCTGCGTTTGCGACGAACACGGACCGACTGACCAATCGGGTGGCTCTCGAATCCCTGATCGAGCGTGCGTTCGAAGCAGATCCGGTTCGAGTCGTGACTGAGCGGCTGGAGCGAGCCGAAATCGCGAACGCGGTCGTCAACGATCTCGCGGCCGTGGCGGCCCATCCCCAGCTCACCGCCCGGGCGCGGTGGAGGGAGCTGGACTCGTTCGTCGGCCCGATTCCCGCGCTGCTGCCGCCACACAACCTGGGCGGTGCTCCGCCCCGGATGGCGCGGGTCCCCGCCCTGGGCGAGCACACGACCGCCGTGCTGGCCGAGTTGGACGGGGAGCGCTGAGCCGGTCGTACGCCGCGCAATCCCGATTTGGCCGTCACGACGCGCGTGGTCTACGGAGGATCAATGCGTCAAGCGCGACACGACACTGCGATCATCCCGTGGCAGGAGATCGACCAGTCTGATTGGTCCGGCGCCCCGGGAACTACTTGAACCATCACGTCAACGCCAATGGCGAATGCCTGGAGGCGTCAGTGACGCACCATCGATCGCTGCAACGGTGTCAACCAGGGCTCGTGTGCAGCGATCTCGACGCTCGGAGCTCACGGGTGGCCGTGCGCAGATGCCTACTCGGGATCCCAGCAGCCCGTCGCATGACGCGCGGAAGGCCGAGCTGGCATTGTTCGGTGATACGCACGGCATGCGGAACGGCGGATTTCCATCACGAGCCGCGGTCCGTTGCATCATCGTCGCGGTTCGTTCGATCAACGTCGCGGTCCGTCATGCATGAGCCGCGGTCCGTCGTACACGAGCCGCGGTCCATCGTACACGAGCCGCGGTCCGTCCTACACGAGCCGCGGACCGTCGTGCACGAGACGCGGACCGTTGTGCACGCGTCGCGGTCCATCGTACATGAGCCGCGGTCCATCGTACACGAGCCGCGGTCCATCGTACACGAGCCGCGGACCGTCGTGCACGCGTCGCGGTCCGTCGTACACGCGTCGCGGTCCGTCGTACACGAGCCGCGGTCCGTCGTACACGCGTCGCGGTCCATCGTACATGAGCCGCGGTCCATCGTACACGAGCCGCGGACCGTCGTGCACGCGTCGCGGTCCGTCGTACACGAGCCGCGGTCCGTCGTACACGCGTCGCG
>JADGOB010000023.1 GCA_017883185.1 Acidobacteriota bacterium | reverse complement strand
GAGAACGAGCGAGAACGGGAGGAGCAGCAGATGGCTCGAGCAACGCGACCTTCGCATAGTGGACAACCTGGCTGAGCGGCAGACGTGGCGCCTACGATTATAGACGCTGGGTGGTCCCAGAAGGACGTCACGAAAGGGCCGCCACGGCAAAACCACCCGCATACCGAAATCCTCCAAATCGGGGGCAGACCTTTAGCGGGGGTATGGCGTCAAACTATAGAAGCGGTCGTGCTTTGCCAATTCGGCAGAGTATACTCGTCAACATCCCCATTGAGGGCCTCTGGGCCCTCACCCGCTATCCGGCGCGGGCCTTGCGTCGCACGGCCCACAGCGGTCGGGCGCCTGAGCAGCGCCGAGCGTCTCGAGTTGGTGCAATGAGAGTCGGAGGATTCGAATGTCTAGCCGCAAGATCACGTTGTTCTACGTCGTGCTCATCTCGCTGGCCTCGGTGGCGGTCGGCATGGTCCTGGCCTCCCGCCTCGACCTGGCGCCGCAATCCTCGGCCCAGTCGCTGGCGCTGCCCGCGATGAACAGCGCGCCGTTGAGCGGGCCGGTGGACGCCACGACGTTCAGGAATATCGCCAAAGCCTCGTCGCCCTTCGTCGTGAACATCCGGACGAGGGCCAAGCGCAAGGCCCAGGACATGTCGGGTTTCTTCGGCGGCGAGGATTCGCTCGGCCGGTTCTTCGGGAACCCGCAGAACCCCGGGCGGAGCAGTCGTCCCCGCGAGCAGATCGTGGAAGCGGCCGGCACCGGGTTCGTCATCAGCAAAGACGGGCTGATCCTGACCAACAACCACGTCGTCGACGGGGCGACGGACATCTTCGTCGCGTTCGGCGAAAACGAGAGCGACCTCGAGGAGTTCAAGGCGAAGCTCGTGGGGCGCGATCAGCTGACCGACAGCGCGCTGATCCAGCTCGATGAGAAGCCGAGCACGCCGCTCGTCGAGGCGAAGTTCGGCGACTCGAGCCAGATGCAGGCGGGTGACTGGGTGATGGCGATCGGCAATCCCTTTGGCCTCGGCCACACCGTCACGGTCGGCGTGATCAGCGCGACGAAGCGGCCGTTTACGGTGGCCGACCTGCGCTCGCAGGACGTGCTCCAGACCGACGCCGCCATCAACCCGGGGAACTCGGGCGGCCCGCTCCTCAACATCCGGGGCGAAGTGGTCGGCATCAACACCGCCATCCTGGCGAGCAGCCGGAGCGAGAGCAACATCGGGATCGGCTTTGCGATCCCGATCAACGTCGTCCGCGACCTGCTGCCGCAGTTGCGCGCGGGCAAGATCGTCCGCGGACGGATCGGCGTGACCGTGGGAGATGTGCCCCGGGAATTGGTGGCCGATCTGGGCCTCAAGCAGCGAATGGGCGCGCAGGTCGCGCAGGTGTTCAAGGACGCCCCGGCCGCCAAGGCCGGCATCGAGCCGGGCGACGTCATCGTCGAGGTGAACGGGAAGCCGGTCACCAACCGCGACGACCTGATCAGGCTCGTGACGAGCACCAGGCCGGGCACGACCGTGCCAATCAAGCTGATGCGCGACAAGAAGGAAATGACCGTCAACGTCACCGTCGAGGAGCTGGACCTCGAGGCCGAGACCGGCCCGCAGGCGTCGTCGGAAGGCGGGAGCGAGGATACAAGCAGTGGCTTCGGCGTGACACTCGGCAACATCACGCCGAACGTCGCGCGGCAGCTGCGGCTGCCGCCGGGCACCTCCGGCGCGGTGATCACCGACGTGAATCCGGGCAGCTCGGCCGAGGGTGGCGGCCTGGCTCAGTACGACGTGATCCTCAAGGTGAATGGCACCAGCGTGTCGGGCGCCGCGGAGGCCAGCCGGCTGCTCCAGAAGATCCCGTCGGGCGGCCGCGCCATGCTGCTGGTCTGGAAGACCCGTCAGAACCAGGAGTTGTTCCTGACCCTCAAGAAGGAGTAGCTGGTAGCTGACAGCGTGTTATC
Source organism: Acidobacteriota bacterium (assembly GCA_017883185.1). Lineage (GTDB taxonomy): Bacteria > Acidobacteriota > Vicinamibacteria > Vicinamibacterales > Fen-181 > FEN-299. The sequence continues at coordinate 37,786 of JADGOB010000023.1, read as the reverse complement.
AAGGCTGACGAAGGGCACGGCTCGCCGTGCCCTTTCGTTTTCTCTCACTCATGTCCTCTGCCCTTTCTTCATTGATCGTCGAGCGGATCCGGAACACGGGTCCGCTCACCGTCGCGCAGTTCGTCGACAACGCCCTGTACCACGAAGAGCTGGGCTACTACGCACGGGCGGGCCGACGTTCGGGACGAGACGGCGACTTCTTCACCAGCGTGGACCTCGGCCCCATGTTCGGCGAACTGCTGGAGGCGCAGTTCGAGGAAATGTGGAGAGTCATGTCGGGAGGTGGGGCGGTCGGGGAACCCGCCACGGACGCCCGGTTCGACCTGGTGGAAGCGGCGGCTGGCAACGGTCGGCTGGCGCGCGACATCCTCGACCACGCCGCCGTGCGCGCCCCGAGGTTCTACCAGGCCATACGGCTTCACCTCGTCGAACGCAGCCCCTTGGCGAGGGCCGAACAGGCCGAAACTCTCGGGCCACACGCTCAACGACTCGCGACTGGGTCGGCCGAACTCCCGGCCGGCGTGCGCGGCGTCATCTACGCCAACGAACTGCTGGACGCGCTCGCGCCGCACCTGGTCGTGATGCGTGATGGCGGGCTCCGCGAGGTATACGTCGACGCAGGCGACGACCGCCTCGTCACGCGAGAAGGCCCGCCCTCGTCACCGCGGATCGAGGCATACCTGGCGGCGGTCGGCGCGCGACTGGAGCCAGGCTGGTTCGCTGAGGTCAATCTCGCCGCGGCGGACTGGATCCGCACCGCCGGCTCTTGCCTCGACTGCGGGTTCCTGATGATCATCGACTACGGCCACGAGGCGTCCCGCCTCTATTCGTCCTCCCACTCGACAGGCACCCTGACCACCTACCGGAGGCACGCGAGCGAACACCGCGACGAGGGGCCAGGCTGGCTGATGGAGCCGGGCGAACGCGACATCACTAGCCATGTCGATCTGACCGGCATTGCGCTGGCCGGCCGGGAGGCGGGCCTGCAGTTGCTCGGCGTCATCGACCAGACGTACTTTCTGCTCGGGCTGGGGCTTGCCGAACGGTTGCTGGAGAACGGCAGCGACGCGCCGCTCGACGTAAAGCGCCGTCTGGCCCTCAAGACGCTGCTGCTGCCCGGCGGCATGGGCAGCACCCACAAGGTGATGGTGTTCGCGAAGGCCCTTCAGTGTCCGACACTGCGCGGGCTCTCGCTCGGGGGCCGCGTCACATAGCCGCGGTCACCGGGCGCGTCACTGCCCCGAGAGACCGACGGCCTGTCTCGGACCTCGGTTGCCTGCTATTCTGGGTAGTCTGCCTGTCGCACGCCGGCGTCGTGGCCCGTCGGTTGAGCGAACAGGCCCGGGAGGCATCATGAGCATCAGTACGCTCGAGCGCGAGATCAAGCTACGGTTCGACAGCGCGGCAGAGGCGCGGGAGGCGATCATCCGGACCGGGGCGACGCCGGTCCGGGGGCGGCGGCTCCAGGAAGACTGCCTGCTCGACACCGCCGACGAGCGCCTGCGAGGCCAGCGGTCCGTGCTGCGCGTCCGGATGGAACCGGGACGCAGCCTCCTCACCTTCAAGGGGCCCGTCCAGCCCTCGCCGATGAAACTCCGCGAAGAGCGCGAGACGATCGTCTCCGACGGCGAGACGATGCTCTACGTGCTCGAACGCCTTGGCCTTGCCGTCTGGTTCCGATGTCAGAAGTACCGGGAGGAGTTCGGCTCCCTCGACGCGATCATCGCCCTCGACGAGACGCCGATCGGCACCTTCGTCGAGATCGAGGGCAGCGAGAAAGCCATCACCGAGATCGCCCTCGCGCTGGGCCGAACCGTCGGCGACTACATCCTCGACTCCTACCGCTGGCTCTACGCGCAGCACTGCGACACGCACGGGGTGGTCGTGGGGGATATGGTCTTCGAAGAATAGAATGCCGACTTCTGTCCAATCATGCTCCCTGCTCTGCTGTTGACCGCTGGATTAGGCACCAGGTTGAGGCCGCTGTCCTTTGTGCGGGCGAAGCCCGCCATGCCGGTGGCCGGGACACCTCTGGTTCGGCGGATTCTCGGGTGGCTGGGGGCCCACGGCGTCACCGATGTCGTGCTGAACCTGCATCATCGGCCCGAAACGGTCACGCAGGCGGTCGGCGACGGATCGGATCTTGGCCTTCGCGTTCGCTACTCCTGGGAGAATCCCATTCTCGGGTCTGCCGGCGGCCCGCGTCGGGCGCTGCCGTTGCTCGGCTCCAGCCGCTTCCTCCTCGTCAACGGCGACACGCTGACCGATCTCGACCTCCCTCGCCTGATCGAGCGCCACGATCAGTCGGGCGCGCTGGTCACGATGGCGGTGGTCCCGAACCGGTCGCCCGAGCGCTACGGCGGGGTGCTGATGGACGGGCGTGGCGTGGTGAGCGGCTTCACGGGCCGCGGCAGCGACAAGACGTCCTGGCACTTCATCGGGATCCAGGTGGCCGAGGCCAAGGCGTTTTCGGGCCTGCCACCGGACCAGCCTGCCGACTCGGTCGCCTCCCTCTATCCGTCTCTCATCCGTGACCATCCCGGAAGCGTCCGTGCGGTGGCGTGCGACGCCTCGTTCGTGGACATCGGAACGCCTGCCGACTACCTTGGCGCCTCGCTGGCACTGGCTGGCGCGCCGGTCGTCTCCGACTCGATCTCGGTGGGGTCGCCGCTGGCCGGCGATCGCACCACGATTGCCCAATCGGCGCGTGTCGTGCGGACGATTCTGTGGGACGATGTGGTGGTGACAGACGATGCCTCGCTGACCGAGTGCATCGTCGCCGACGGCGTCCGGGTGCCGGCGGGTGTGCGGTGGGAACGACGAGCCGTCATTCCCGCGCACCGCGGCGCGGCGCGGCCCGGCGACGAGATTGTCGGCGACTTGATCGTGGCCCCGATCGACAGGTAGAACTCCTATGAGCCTCGATGCCCATCCGACGGCCGTACCCGTCCCCGACGCCATCAGTGCGTACCTGGCCCGCCGCGGCGACGCCCCGCAGACCACGCGGGTCATCCCGCTGACCGGCGACGCCTCCGACCGCCGCTACTTCAGGTTGATCGAGGCCGATGGTTCGACCTCGGTGCTCGCGCTCTACGCGGCGCCGTTCACGTACGACACGCTGTCATTCGTCAACGTCGCCGACCTGCTGCAGCAAGTGCCGCTCCCGGTGCCGGCCATCTTCGACCACGCGGACGATCTCGGCCTGCTCCGCCTGCAGGATCTCGGGGACGTGACGATGCAGGCGAATCTGGGCGCGGCGTCGCCGGGCGAGCACGCGGCGCTCTATAGACAGGCGGTCGTGTTCATCGAGCTGCTGCAGCGGCGGGGTCGCGAACTGGCTTCACCCAACTACACGCCGTACTCGCTGGCCTTCGATATCGAGAAGCTCACCTGGGAACTCGAGTTCTTCGTGAAGCACTTCATCGAGGGCTACCGCGGCGTGCAGGTTCCGTCGGCGACGCGCGAGGCACTTCGCGAAGAGTGGAAGTCGATCGTCGAGGAACTGGCGGCCGAGCCCCGCGTGCTCTGCCATCGCGACTATCACAGCCGCAACCTGATGCCGAACCGGGGAGTGTTGTACATCATCGACTTCCAGGATGCGCGCCTCGGGCCGGACACCTACGACCTGGCCTCGCTCCTGCGCGACTCGTACGTGGATTTCACCGAGGAAACGATCGACGAGTTGATGGCGTTCTTCCTGGCGCTGAGGGGACAGGGCGATGCGCGCTCGGACGCAAGCGCGTTCCGCTCCTACCAGGCGGATTTCCGGCGTCGGTTCGACCTGATGTCGCTCCAGCGCAACCTCAAGGCGCTTGGGACGTTCGGCTACCAGACGACGAACCGGCAGAACCCCGTCTATATCCAGTACATGCCGCGGACGCTGCGAAACGTGCGGAGAAACCTGCAACGCTACCCGCGGTTCGGCCGCCTGCGGGAACTGCTGGCCACGTTCATCGACACGCTGTTGTAGGACGTCGCCAACGGGCGGGGAGATGAACGCGTGGCGTTCATGCCCCAGGCGGGCTACCCTTCGACTCAGTGGTGTTGCGCATGTTCGGACCGCCAGACCCCGCCGTATCACAGGCGAGACGGGCCACTGGGATGCGCAAGACAGGTGAGCTCAGGGTGTAGAATAGGATGTTCAACTCCGTTATCAAGAGGAGCGGTGTCGCGCCGTGCGCTTCGGCATCTCGACGCACCTGTATCACGACCGGCCGCTGGGTCTCGAACAGCTGAAAGAGCTGGCGGAATTCGGCTTTCGCCAGATCGAGCTGTTCGCGACGGTCGGCCACTTCAACTATCACGATCCGTCGGCCATCGACGCGCTCGCTGGCTGGCTGCGTGACGCGCGCCTCGAACTGCACTCGGTTCACGCGCCCATTGTCGAGCACCGGCTGAACGGGGAATGGGGCGCGCCGCTCTCCACGGCAGCGGCGGCCGAAGAGGCGCGCGGCCGCGCGGTCGCCGAATCGATTGCGGCGCTACAGATCGCCCGGCAAGTGCCGTTCAGGTTCCTCGTCGTCCACCTCGGGATCCCGGACGACCTGAACCCGCCCGCCGACGCCAACGCGCGCCAGGCGGCCGAGCGCAGCATCGAGGAGATCGCGGCAGCCGCGGCGCCGCTCGGCGTGCAGGTGGCCGTCGAGGTGATCCCGAACAGACTGTCGGCCGCGCAGGCGCTGGTGCGTCTTGTCGAGGACGACTTGGAACTGCCGCCGCCCGGCATCGGAATCTGCCTCGACATGGGCCACGCGTTCCTGATGGGCGATCTCGTCGACGCCATCGAGATCGTGTCCGGTGAACTGGTGACCACCCACGTTCACGACAACAGCGGCAAGGATGACGACCACCTGGCGCCATTCGACGGAAAGATCGACTGGCCGACCGCGTTGATGTCGCTCGAAAAGGTCGGCTACGAGGGGATCATCATGTTCGAGCTGGCCAATACCAGCACGCCGCGCGAGGTGCTGGAGAAAACGATCGCGGTTCGCCAGCGGTTCGACAACATCGTGAGACTCTAGATCCCGACTCCTGAATCCTGTCTGTAAATCCTGAATGAAGATCGGCCTTGTTTCCCTCGGCTGTCCCAAGAACCTGGTTGACTCGGAAGTGATGCTGGGCCTCGCGCAGCAGGCCGGACACACGCTCACGCCCGACGCCGCGGACGCGGACGTTCTCGTCGTCAACACCTGTGCGTTCATCGAATCGGCGCGGCAGGAATCGGTCAACGCCATCCTCGAGATGGCGGAGCAGAAGAAGCACGGGCGCTGCCAGCGGCTCGTCGTCACCGGGTGCATGGCCGAGCGCTATCGGGACGAACTCCGCAGGGAGATCCCGGAGATCGACGAGGTGCTGGGCACGGGCGAGGTGCCACAGATCGTCGAGGCCATCGCGGGCCAGCCGCCCGCGGCCGGGCAGACGCTCCCGCTGTACCGCGGCCGACGCGACGCGCAGTCCGGAACGGTCAGGGCCGTCGCCCCGCACCGGGAACCGCCCGCGCTCCCGACCTACATCTACGACGCCGACACGCCCCGCACGCTCACCACGCCATCGCACTTCGCCTACCTGAAGATCGCCGAGGGGTGCAACTACAAGTGTGCGTTCTGCATCATCCCACGCCTGCGCGGCGCCTACCGCAGCCGCCCCGCCGACTCGATCCTCCGCGAGGCGCGCGATCTGGCCGCCCGCGGCGTGAAGGAACTGCTCCTCGTCTCGCAGGACACGACCTACTTCGGCAACGACCAGGGAGAACGCGGGGCCTTGCCGCGGCTGCTCCGGCAGCTGAACCTGGTGGACGGCCTCGAGTGGATTCGGCTGCTGTACCTCTACCCCACCACGATCACGGCGGACACGCTGACGGCGATCGCGGAATGCGAAAAGGTGTGCAAGTACGTGGATTTGCCGCTGCAGCACGCGTCCGACCCGGTGCTCGAGCGCATGCGTCGCCCGGGCACGCGCGCCAGCTACACCCGGCTCATCGAGAAGATTCGCTCGACCGTTCCGGGAGTCACGCTTCGGACCACCTTCATCGTCGGCTTCCCGGGCGAAACGGATCGCGAGTTCGAGGAACTGCGGCAGTTCGTCGAGGCCACGGGGTTCGACCACGTGGGCGTCTTCACCTACTCGCATGAAGAGGGAACGGCGGCCGGGCGGATGACAGATGACGTTCCGCGGCGCGTCAAGATGCAGCGGCAGCGCGCGATCATGACGATGCAGCGGCGTTTGGTGACCTCGGCCAACAGGCGACGGATCGGCCAGCGGGTCCAGGTGCTCGTTGACGGCCCTTCGCCGGAGCATCCACTGGTCCTCCGCGGCCGGCTTCCGGGGCAGGCACCGGAGATCGATCCGCTGGTGTATCTGTCCGACGCCGACCCGGCCGTGTGCCGGCCTGGCGCGCTGATTGCCGCCGAGGTGATCGCGGCCCGCGGCTACGATCTCGTGGTCCGTCCGTTGCCCGTGTTGAAAACGGCGTGATATACTGAGTTGCTTCGGGTGTCGAGGCCGGGAGGGCAACTGAAGTGGGCCGGTGCCCACTTTTTGTATTTTGGGGAGACCGTGGAACGCCTCGAACGCGTGCGCGCTCTGGCCGAGCGCGCCGGCCAGACGTACGGGCTCGAGATTTTCGACGTGCAGTTTCGCCGCGAGGCGGCGGGCTGGGTGCTGCGGGTCACGATCGACCGCGCCGGCCTTGCCGACACGCAGGCCAGGCCGGGGTCGCCGGTGGACTCGGTCGGCGTCGATGATTGCCGGAACGTCAGCCATGATTTGAGCGCCTTGCTCGACGTCGACGAGGCGATCGACCGTGCGTACACGCTGGAGGTGACCTCTCCGGGCCTCGACCGCCCGTTGCGGCACTCCGGCGATTACGAGCGCTTCCGCGGGCGGTTGGCCCAGATCGTGACCGCAGAGCCGGTGAATGGGCAGACGCATTTCCGCGGGCGGATCCAGGGAATCGACGCGGGAGACGTGGTGCTGGGTTTCGAGAGCGGCCGGCAGGTGCGCGTGCCGCTGGCCGTGGTGTCGCGCGCACGGCTCGAAGTGGAGTTCTGACGCGTCAGTCTCGTTCAGAGAGCTATGAGCAATCCTACACTGCAGCAGACCATCGAGGCGCTCGCCAAGGAAAAGGGGCTCGAGCCCGAGGTCATCGTGGCCGCGATCGAGGAAGCGGTGAAAACCGCGTCGCGGAAGTACTACAAGACCAACGAGGAGCTTCACGCCCGGTTCAATTTCGAGACCGGTCAGGTGGACCTGTTCGCGGTCAAGCAGATCGTGGCCGAGGTGACGAAGCCCGACATCGAGGTGTCGCTGACCGAGGCGCAGCAGCTCTACGGCGAAGAGGCCGAAGTCGGGATGGAGATCGAGTTCCCCAAGTCGACCGAGGTCCTCGGGCGGATCGCCGCGCAGACGGCCAAGCAGGTGATTTTCCAGAAGGTGCGCGAGGCCGAGCGCGAGAACATCTACGCCGAGTACAACCAGCGGGTCGGCGAGGTGGTCAACGGCACGATCAAGCGGTTCGAGAACGGCGACATCATCTTCGAGATCGGGCGCATCGAGGCGGTGCTCCCTCGCAAGGAGCAGTCGCGCGCCGAGAGTTACACTCCCGGTGACCGGATCCGCGCCGTCATCAGGGCCGTGAACCGCAACGCCAAGGGGCCACAGATCGTTCTCTCGAGGACCGACGCGGCCCTCCTCGTCAAGCTCTTCGAGCAGGAGGTGCCCGAGATCTACGACGGGACCGTCGTCATCAAGGGTGCCGTGCGCGAGGCGGGCGACCGCGCGAAGGTGGCTGTCTACTCACGCGAGCGCGACGTGGATCCGGTTGGCGCGTGCGTCGGGATGAAGGGCACTCGCGTGCAGTCGATCATCCGCGAACTGCGGGGCGAGAAGATCGACATCGTCGAGTGGTCCGAGGACGCGGTCGGGTTCGTCACCAGCGCGCTGAGCCCGGCGAAGGTGCAACGCGTGTCGATCGTGGACGAACACGAGCGGGTGATGGAAGTGGTCGTCGAGGACAGGCAACTCTCGCTGGCCATCGGCAAGAAGGGCCAGAACGTGCGGCTGGCCGCCAAGCTGACGGGCTGGCGGATCGACATCAAGAGCGAGGAAGAGAAGCGCCGCGAGGTCGAGGCCCAGCTCGAGGAGCTCGAAATGCCGGGCGAGGACGGCGAGCCGGGCGAGGACGGCGAGCCGGGCGAGGACGAAGCGCCGGCGCCGGTGCTCGTGCTCCCTGACATCCATGACGAGGTCGTGGCGAGCCTGCGCGACGCGGGCTACGAGTCGGCCGAGATGGTGGCCGCCGCCTCCATCGAAGCCCTGATTGAGGTGCCCGGAATCGACGAGGCGACCGCCGAAAGCGTGCTCGCCGCCGCGCAGGCCGAAGTGGAAGCCGCCGCCGCCCGCGCACAGGGAGACACCGACGCCGGCGACGCCGCGCCTGTCGAGGCCGCGGGGGACACCGAGGAAGCCGGCGACGCGCCGGCCGAAGACGTTCAGGACGCGCAGCCCGAGTAACAGCTATTCGAGGTATCCGTTGGCCACTGTCCGGATTTACAAAGTCGCGGAACTGTTGGGAACGACCAGTCAGGAAGTCGTCGCTCTGCTCAAACGCGATCACGGGATCGAAGTGAAGGGCGCGTCGAGCACGATCGAAGAGGTCGTTGGCAAACAGTTCGTTGAGCGGATGGCGCGGCAGCGCGGAGTGTCGCTGCCCCGCGGCGATATGTTCGCCGAGGCGCCGGTCCACAAACCGAAGAAACCCGGCGCCGCCAAGAAACTGGAACCGCCGAAGGCGGCGGTGCCCGCGCTTCCGCCGCCTCGCCTGGTCAAGACGCATCGGCCGACGCCAGTCGATGCGAGCGAAGGCGAGCCGCAACTGGCCGAGCCTGACGCGACGACCGGCACGGCGGAGATGCCGGTCGAGGTTGAGCCGCAGGCCGAGGCTTTTCCCGAGCCGATCGTGGCCGCACCCACGGCAGAAGTCACGCCGCCGGAACCGAAAACGCTGCCCGCGGTGATCGAGCCCGAACCCCCAGAGCCGGTGGTCGAAGTCGCCCCGGTTGAGACGGCGGGGGTGGAAGAACCGACGAAAACGACGCCTCCCCTGGCGGCCCTTGCGCCTGTCGTGCATGAACCGGTGGCCCCGCCTGCACCAGTACTGCCGCCCGACGCGGTCACGCCGGCGCCAGCGGTCCGGCCGCACCCGCCGGCTGGCCATGCGCCGGCGCACGCTCCCGCTCCGGCAGCGCCCAGACTTGCGCACCCCGCGACGCCGGGGACGCCGGCACGGCCGGCCGTGCCGCCTCCGACACCGCGACCGGTCATGCCGCCGCTCGGCCGCCTCGTGCCGCCGCAGTTGCGCCTGCGCGTCGAAGAAACGCCTCCGCCGCTCGCGCCGCGGCTCACGCCGCGCACGATGGCGCCGCCGACTCCGAAACCAGGGCCGCGACCGGGCCCGACCGGCCAGGTGGGTCGTCCCGTGCAGCGGCCGGCCATCCCGGATTCGTCACGACCTGGCGCGACAGCGACAGGCGCGCGGCCCTGGACCCCGGGCACGAGGCCCGGACAGTTGCCTCCGCGCCCCGCGGCCATGAGTGGTCCTCGTCCGCTGCCGTCGCAGCCGGTTCGATCCGCCCAGCCGCCACGGCCGGGCGCGCCATCTCCGATTGGTGCCCGGCCAGGCGCCCCGCGGCCCGGCCAGCCCTTCCGTCCTCCGATGGGTGGACGACCGGCCTTTGGACAGCGACATCAAGGCGGCGCCCGGCGCGAAGCGCCGCGCGTGCCCCAGATGTCGATGCCGGTGGCCCCGCCGCCGATCACACGCACGATTACGCTCGCCGAAGGCATGACGGTCAAGGATCTCGCCGAGAAGCTCGAACTCCGCACGAAGGATGTTCTCAAGAAACTCCTCGACAAGCGGATCATGATGACCATCAACACGACGCTGGACATCGACACCGCGACGATGGTCGCGCGGGAGTTCGGCGCCGAGGTGAAACTCCGCAGCTTCGAAGAGGAACTGCTCGAGGTCGAGACCGTGGACGCCCACCCGGAGGATCGCGTGACGCGCGCGCCCGTCGTCACCGTCATGGGGCACGTTGACCACGGCAAGACGACGCTGCTCGACGGCATCCGGGAGACCCGCGTCGCCGAGCGCGAAGCGGGCGGCATCACGCAGCACATCGGGGCCTATCACGTGCAGGTGAACAACCGCAGCGTGGTGTTCCTCGACACGCCCGGTCACGAAGCGTTCACTCTCATGCGCGCCCGCGGGGCGCGCGTCACCGACATCGTCATCCTTGTCGTCGCGGCAGACGACGGGGTGATGCCACAGACGCGGGAAGCGATCGACCATGCAAAGGCGGCCGGCGTGCCGATCATCGTGGCGATCAACAAGGTGGACAAGCCGGACGCCAACCCGGAACGGGTGAAGCGCGAGCTGTCCGACCTCGGCCTGATGCCCGAGGAATGGGGCGGCTCGACGGTCATGGTCGAGGTGTCGGCGAAGAAGCGCCAGAACCTCGCGCTCCTGCTCGAAATGATCCTGCTGGTCACCGACATCAGCGACCTCAAGGCGAACCCGAAGCGGGCGGCCTCTGGGACTGTGCTCGAGGCAGAACTGGACAAGGGACGCGGGCCGGTCGCGACGATTCTCGTCCAGGACGGCACGCTGCACATCGGCGACACCGTCATCGCGGGCCCGATCCTCGGCAAGGTGCGCGCCCTCATCGATGACCGCGGTCGGCAGATCAAGGTCGCCGGGCCGTCGTTCCCGGTCGAGGTGCTCGGCCTGTCGGCGTTGCCGCGGCCTGGCGACTCGTTCCAGGCGATCAAAGATGCCGCGAAGGCGCGGCAGGTCGCGCTGTTTCGGCAGTCCCAGGTGAAGGAAAAGGCGGCGTTCACCAAGACGACGCGCCTGACGCTCGAGTCGCTGCAGCAGCAGATCGCCGAGGGAGCCATCAAGGAACTGCCGATCATCATCAAGGCCGACGTCCAGGGGTCGGCGGAAGTGCTCGCCGACACGCTGACGAAGCTGTCCGACGAGAAGGTGAAGATCCGGATCATCCACTCGGGTGTCGGCGCCATCAACGAGTCCGACGTCCTGCTGGCGTCCGCGTCGAACGCCATCGTCATCGGCTTCAGCGTCCGGCCCGACCGGAACGCGGCCGAGGTGGCCGAGCGCGAGCACGTGGATCTCCGCCTGCACTCGGTGATCTACAACGTCATCGACGAGATGAAGAAGGCGATGGCGGGGTTGCTCGAGCCGACGTTCAAGGAAGTGCGCCTGGGCATGGCCGAGGTGCGCGAGGTCTTCCGCGTGCCGAAGATCGGCTCGATTGCCGGCTGCCTGGTCACCGAAGGGACGATCAAGCGCAGCGGCGACGCGCAGGCGCGATTGTTGCGCGATCACGTCGTCGTGTTCGGGGGGAAGATCGGATCGTTGCGCCGGTTCAAAGATGACGTATCCGAGGTCAAGACCGGGTTCGAGTGCGGCATCGGCCTCGAGCGGTTCAACGACATCAAGGTCGGCGACGCGATCGAGGTCTTCGTCATCGAACGCGTGGCGGCGCCCGCCCCGGCGTAACCGGCGCCATGGTCGTCGCGCTGCTGTGACCTGAAACGAGGCGGCGGCGTGCGACCGTGCCCTGCCCTGCCGTACCAGCACCGTATGCCCCAAGGGTACCGACCTGACCGTGTCGCCGACCAGATTCGCGCGGAAATCAGCGTGATGCTGGCGCGCGAGGTCCACGATCCTGGCATCGGGTTCCTGACCGTCACCCGCGTCCAGGTGTCGCCCGACCTGCAACTGGCTCGCGTGTACTACACCACCATGGGGTCCGAGTTGCAGCGGCGCGAGACCGCGAAGGCGCTCAACCGAGCGGCCCCGTTCCTCCGGCACCAGATCGGCCAGCGCCTGCGGCTCAGGCGCGTCCCGGTCCTCGAGTTCTTCTTCGACAAGTCGATCGAGAACCAGGAGCGCATCGAGCGAGTGCTGCAGGAGATTCACGAGGCCGACGTCGGTCACGACGATCCCAACCATGACCCTGAGCGCAACCAGGACTGATCAGGAACAGCTGCAGCAGATTCACGACGAAGTGCTGCGGCGTCAGCGGTTCCTCCTCACCTCTCACCTGAAGCCGGACGGCGATTCGATCGGCTCGCAGATGGCGATGGCGTATGCCTTGCGCGCCCTCGGCAAGGACGTCCGCGTCGTCAACTGCAACCCGGCGCTGCCGGCGCTGCAGACGTTCCCCGGCGTGTCGGAGATCGAGATCGCGGATCACGTCGAGGGAGACTACGACGCCGTCATCGTGATGGAGTGCAGCGACCTGGCGCGCACGGGCGTCTCGGGGCTCGAGCGCTACTTCATCGTCAACGTCGATCACCACCCCGGCAACGCGATGTACGGGGCGGTCAACTGGTTCAACGCCGGGGCGGCGGCGTGCGGGGAGATGGTCTTCGATGTCATCCGATCCCTGGGCGTCCCGCTGACCCGGGAGATCGCCACGCACATCTACGTCGCGATCCTGACCGACACCGGGTCGTTCCACCACGCCGGCATTTCGCCCCGGACCTTCGATATCTGCCGCCAGACCCTCGAGACCGGCATAGACCCGGTGGCCATCGCGCGCAGCGTGTTCGACACCAACAACATCGGGCGGCTGCGGCTCTTCGGCGCGGTCCTCGGCTCGGTCGAGATCGATGCGTCCGGCCGCCTCGCGGCCATCTGCCTCAACCGGGCCATGGCGCGCGCCTCCGGAGGCACCTACGACGACATCGAGGGGCTGATCAACGTGCCGCTCACCGTCAAGGAGATCCAGGTCGTCGTCTTCTTCAAGGAGTGGGAGCCCAACGAGTACCGGGTGAGCCTGCGCTCGAAAGGCAGCATCGACGTCGGCGGCGTGGCCAAGCAGTTCGGCGGCGGCGGCCACAAGAACGCGTCAGGGTGCACCGTCCTTGGCAGCCTCCCCGACGTGCGCCACCAGGTGATGCCACTCGTGGAAGCGGCCATCGAGCGGGCGACGCAGACGCAGGGCTGATGGACGGCGTCCTCGTCATTGACAAGCCCGAAGGGCCGACGTCCCACGACGTGGTGGCGAGGGCCCGTCGCCTCCTCGGCACCCGCGCCATCGGGCATACCGGCACGCTCGATCCAATGGCCACCGGGGTGCTCGTGCTGGTCGTCGGCCGCGCCACGCGCCTCGCGCAGTTCCTCTCGGGACAGCCCAAGGCCTACGACGCCACCGTGCGTCTGGGGCTCGCGACCGACACCTGGGACCGCACCGGCACGCCCGTGCCCTCGCCATCCCCGGTGTCGATGCCCACTGCCGCCGATATTTCGGCCAGCCTGGCTCGCTTCCTCGGCGTGCACCTGCAGCTGCCGCCGTCGTTTTCCGCTAAGAAGATCGAGGGTGTTCGCGCGCACGTGCTGGCGCGAAGGGGCGAGGCGGTGGCCGTCGCCCCGGCAACCGTCGAGTTGCACGCGTGCGAACTGCTGGAGGTGCAGCTGCCGCTGGTTCGCATTCGCCTCCGGTCGTCTGCCGGTTACTATGTCCGATCTCTTGTCCACGAGCTCGGATGGCACCTGGGATGCGGCGCCTGCCTCGAGAGCCTTCGGCGCACGGCCAGCGGCGAGTTCGGGCTCGAGGACGCCGTGGCGCTGGGCGCGCTGGAAGAGCATCCCGACGACGCGGCCGGGCGACTCGTTCCGATGGAGCGCCTCCTGCCCCAGCTGCCTGCAGTCCCGCTCGACGAAGAGGACGCCCGCCGAGCCGGGCACGGCAACGAGATCATGATCCCGGCGTTCCGCGCGTCCGCATTCGCCGGCCTCACGACTGTCCGGCTCATGGCTCCAGATGGGAGCCTTCTCGCCATCGCGAGGACGACCGGGCAACCCGGCGTTTTGCATCCCGCCGTGGTCGTGAAGTAAGATGTTGCATCTGTTGGATTATCGAGAATCCATGTAAACAGCAGGCAGTGGTCGGCAGGCCTTGATGCGCGATCGTCGCGTCGAGGCCTCTCGTCCACTGTCTACTGTTTACCGTGTGGGCTGAACGGCGGTCCGGTACCGGCAATCCTGCCGCTCTAGGCCGTGCGTGGAGGTGATGAACCGTGGCACTGAACAAGGAACGCAAGACGGAACTGATCGGCACCTACAAGACGCATGAGGGGGATACCGGTTCGCCGGAGGTCCAAGTGGCCATTCTCAGCGAACGGATCAACTACCTGACCCAGCACTTCAAGGTACACGCCAAGGACCACCATTCGCGGCGCGGCCTGTTGCAGCTCGTCGGCCAGCGGCGCCGGCTGCTGGATTACCTCAAGCGGAAGGATACCGAGCGCTATGCGGACTTGATCCGCCGTCTCGGCATCCGCAAGTAGCACAGCACCGGTCTGCGGCCGCTCCAGGCTCCGGCCCGGGGCGGCTGCCCGTCGGGGTGCGTTCCCTCACGTGCCGACTCATCACCTGCTGACCCTTCACGCGGCAACAGCGAGATCCCGCCGCTGGCTCCGTGGTGTCTCCTCCGGGGTCCATCCCACGTCCGCATCACCTGGGGCGCGCGCGTCCCGCCATCGAGGCAAAGTTTATGTACAAGCGTGAAATCACTGTCGGCCAGAACGTCCTGTCCATCGAGACGGGCAAGCTGGCCAAGCAGGCCCACGGCTCGGTTGTCGTCCGTTACGGCGACACCGTGGTGCTGGTCACCGCCTGCTACGCATCCACTGAGCGCCAGGGGATCGATTTCCTGCCGCTCACCGTGGACTACCGGGAGTACACCTCCGCGTCGGGCCGCATCCCCGGCGGCTTCTTCAAGCGCGAAGGCAAGCCAAGCGAGAAAGAAGTGCTGACGAGCCGCTGCATCGACCGGCCGATCCGCCCGCTGTTCCCGTCCGGCTGGCGCCACGAGACCCAGGTCATCGCCCTGGTGCTCTCCGCCGACACCGACAACGACTCGGACGTGCTCGCGATTACCGGCGCATCGGCCGCGCTGGCGCTCTCGGAGATCCCGTTCGAGAAGACGATTGCCGCCGTGCGCGTCGCGCTGATCGGCGAGGAGTTCGTCATCAATCCGACCTTCTCGCAGCGCCGGGACGCGCGCCTCGACATCGTCGTGGCGGGCACCCGTGACGGCCTGGTCATGGTCGAAGCGGGCGCCAAGATCGTCACCGAGGACCAGGTGGTCAACGCGCTCGAGGCCGGCCACGCCGCCATCAAGCAGATCGTGGACATGATCGACAAGATGGCGCAGGAGACCGGGAAGAAGAAGATCGAGGCGCCGAAGAAGGAAATCAGCCGCGACTTCTACCGCGAGGTCGAGGAGAAGGTCCTGCTTCCGCTCAGCGAGGCGATGCAGGTCCGGGACAAGATCGAAAGCTACGCCGCCGTGGACCAGATCCTCGGGGAACTGGTCGCCTCGATGCCGGAACAGGAAGTGCAGCGCCGGAGCGAGGCGAAGGCGATCTTCAAGGAACTGAAGGAGAAGGTGCTCCGCGACGCGATCCTCGACCGCGGCGTGCGCCTCGACGGCCGCGCCTTCGACCAGATCCGCCCGATCTGGATCGAGGTCGGCCTGCTGCCGCGGACGCACGGATCGGCCGTGTTCACGCGCGGTGAAACGCAGGCGCTCGTCTCCGTGACCCTCGGCACGGCCGATGACCAGCAGAAGGTCGAGATGGTCACCGGCGAAGTGTACAAGCGCTTCATGCTGCACTACAACTTCCCGCCGTTCTCGGTCGGCGAGGTCGCGTTCCTGCGCGGCCCCGGCCGTCGCGAGGTGGGTCACGGCGCGCTCGCCGAGCGTGCGCTCGCACCGATGCTCCCGCTCGAGGAGAAGTTCCCGTACACCGTCCGCGTAGTGTCCGAGATCCTCGAGTCGAACGGGTCGTCGTCGATGGCGACGGTCTGTGGCGGATCGATGGCGCTGATGGACGCTGGCGTGCCGCTCCTCGCGCCGGTCGCCGGCGTGGCCATGGGCCTGGTGATGGACGAAGCCACCGGCAAGTACGCCGTGCTGAGCGACATCGCCGGCGCCGAAGATCACTACGGCGACATGGACTTCAAGGTGACCGGCACTGCCGAGGGGATCACGGCCCTGCAGATGGACATCAAGGTGACGGGCGTCACCTCGGCCATCATGCGCGAGGCCCTCGAGCAGGCCCGGCGCGGACGCCTCCACATCCTCGACAAGATGCAGGAGACGCTGAACGCGCCACGCACGAACATCTCCACGTACGCACCGCGCATCGTCACCATCCAGATCCCGGTGGACAAGATCCGTGACGTCATCGGGCCGGGCGGCAAGGTGATCCGCGGGATTATCGAGCGGACCGGCGTGAAGATCGACGTCGAGGACGATGGGCGCGTGAACGTGGCGTCGGCCGACGAGGAATCGGCGCAGCGGGCGATTGCGATCATCCAGGAACTGACCGCCACGCCCGAGTTGAACAAGTCGTACCTCGGCACGGTGCAGCGGATCACCGACTTCGGCGCGTTCGTCGAGATCATGCCGGGCGTCGATGGCCTGCTCCACGTCTCGGAGATCGCCAAGCACCGCGTGCAGGACGTTCGGAACGAGCTCAAGGAAGGCGAGCAGTTGATGGTGAAGGTCATCAACATCGACCCAAGCGGAAAGGTCCGCCTGAGCCGCAAGGCGTTGTTGGAAGGGCCAGACGCCGCGGCCGACGGCGAAGGGTCGGCGCCGCGCAGCCACGAACCGCGCGAGCACGGCCCGCGCCACGACGGTCCGCCGCCCCCGAGGGGCGACCGCGGACGGCGTCACTAGGTTGTTTGTCCAGGGCGGGCCTTCGGGCCCGCCAATCGTCATCGAGCTTGTATGCCACGAGCGCTTCGTCACAGCCGTGCGGCGCTGTTATTGATGGCGGGCGTATGTCTCGCCGGCGTCATCGGCTTCGCGTTCGCACATGCAGACGCGCGGGACAAGACGACGGTGGCGCGACGCCCGGCGCCGACACGGCCGGTCGCCAGACAGGACGATGCGCTGAAACCGCACGCGTGGCGCATCGTGGCCAGGAAGTACAGCTACTCGGTGCCCCGCATCGAGGTCCAGCAGGACGACCTCGTCAAGATCACCCTCGAGACGGCCGACATCCCCCACAGCTTCACCATCGACGAACCCTACCGGATCGCCAAGCGTGCCACGCCAGGCCACCCCGTGGTCTTCGAGTTCCGCGCCGACAAGGCGGGCGCCTTCGACTTCTACTGCAATCTGAAGGCTGACGACGGCTGCCGGACCATGAAGGGGAAGTTGATCGTGAAGGCGAAGCAGTAGCTCCGCGAGCAGGCAGCTGACAGCAGGCAGCGCACAACTGCGCCGGTATCCGGGCGCAGGCTGATCGCTGTCAGCTGATCGCTGTCAGCTGCCAGCTGGCGGCTGACGGCTGTCCGCCCAGCGGCGGGCCGCGGCAATCCGTTCGGCGACGGGCGGATGCGTGTAGAACAGCCAGCGTGCGAGGCGTGAGGGGCGTTCCTCCGCCAGGTTCTGCACGCCCAGTCGCTGCATCGCCGTCGCGAATGCCACCGCATTCCCGGTCAACTCAACGGCAAACCGGTCGGCCGCGCGTTCCATGCTCCGCGAGAGCGCGTTGACAACGGGCAGCAGGACAAGGGAGAGCAGGCCGACAGCCAGCAGCAACACCGGGAGGCCGGCGACATCCGCCACTCCGAACCATCCAAGTCCCGGGGCGAGCGCCCCCATCACTCGGCTGGCCACGAAAAGTCCCAACGCCATGACGAGGGTCTGAACCGCGATCCCGCGCCAGAGGTCGTGTCGCACCTGGTGCCCGAGCTCGTGCGCCAGGATGAGCTCGATCTCCTCATCGGGATGGCTGGCGAGCAGGGTGTCTGAGATGAGGACTCGGCGGGTCCTGCCCAGGCCGGCAAGCGCGGCGTTCGCCTTCCTGGTCTTGTCGCTCACCTGCCACTCGCAGGCATCGGTGACGGCCACTCCGGCCCGCCTCGACAGCTCCAGCAACCGCTCCCGAAGCTCGGGCCGGCCGAGCGGGCGAAACGTGAAGAAGATGGGAAGCAGCAGCACCGGCGCCAACTGCGTCAACACCACCGCCACCGCGGCGAAGCCGGCGGCGGCAATCGCCCACCACCAGCCCGGCGACGTCCGCATCGCGAGGTACAGAAGCGAGCAGCCGGCGAACGACAAGACCGCGCCGAGCGCCCCACCCTTCAACTGGTCAATCACCCACCCGCCGATCGTCTCGGTCGACAGGTCGTAGCGGTGCTCGAGGAGATAGGATCGGTAGAACGAGATGGGCACCGCGCCGATTTCGTGGATGAGCGCGAGCAGGGCGACGTAGGCCAGGACAACTGCCGAGGGGAACAGCCAGGATGGGCTCGACAAGGCGGCGATGCGTTCCGCGACGCCCCTGAGCCAGAGGGAAGCAGGCGTGGCAGCCAGGAGCAACAGCAGCCCTGCGCTCCAGGCCGTCGAGACGATGGCCGCCCGGCGGCCCAGCTTGTGGTACCGGGCGGACCTGTCTTCGTTCACTTTCCCGTAATCTGGACCTTTCCGTTCGTCGTGTCAATCACGACTCTCGGCCCGCCGCCGTTGACACGCCCCTCGACGCGACGGCGAGTGACTTCGCCGCCTTCGAGCTTCAGGCCGTCCACAGAGATCCGCCCGTTGAGGCAACTGGCCTGCACGTCCGCCTTCGCGCTCGATGGCATCGTCAGCTCGACGGTTCCGTTCACGGTCTCCGCGCGGATGCCCCCGGCCGCAACGGCATCGACGTCCAGCCGGACTGAACCATTCGTCGTCGAGGCTTCGATGGCGCCGGTGAGTTCGCGCCCGCGCACGGTGCCGTTGCTCGTTTCGGCCCTCACGGTGCCCTTGATCGCCACTATGTCCACGGTCCCGTTCGAGTTCTGCAGCCGGACGTTGACCGACGCGGGCACCTTGATGTGGTACTTCACTTCGATGCGCCGTCCCTGGACGCCGGGCGCCTTGGTCTCGAGTCGAACCCGGTTGGCGCTGACCTCCTCGCCGATTTCGATCTGCGCCAGGAACGACTTGGCCTCCTCGTCGGTCATGGCGCGGGCCGTCCGCTCGGCGACCACTTCAACCTGCGATCCCTCGGACCCGACGATGTCGATGCTGCCGTTGGTGTTGACGATTTCCACCTGGCCGCCGGCGGCCATGGGGTACGACCGGGTCCATTGATCCTGGGCCCTTCCCTTCGCGTCCAGGCTGGATACCAGGACATCGCAGGCCGACAGGGCCGCGGCGGCGGCGATGACGGCGATCAGGCGAGCGGCGTGAGCGATCCTCCGCGTGGCGTGCATAGCAAGAGTGCCTCCTGCAGGAATATACGCTCGGAAGGACGGCCGGGTTCAGAAATTCCGGCAGCGAGCGTCAATTGAGCTTCACAGAGATCAGCTTGGACACGCCCGGCTCTTCCATCGTCACCCCATAGAGCCGGTCGGCGATTTCCATCGTCTTGCGGCTGTGGGTGATGATGATGAACTGGGTCTGCTCCTGCATCTGCTTGAGAATCTCGATGAAACGCCCGATATTCGCGTCGTCGAGCGGGGCGTCGATCTCGTCGAGCACGCAGAACGGGCTGGGCTTGTAGCGGAAGATCCCGAACATCAGCGCGATGGCGGTCAGGGCCTTCTCGCCGCCCGAGAGCAGCTGGACGCTCTGGAGATGCTTGCCTGGCGGTTGGGCGACGATCTCGATGCCGCTCTCGAGCACGTCCGTCTCGTCGATCAGGGTGAGGCCGGCGCGGCCTCCGCCGAACAGGACGGCGAAGGTCTCCTGGAAGTTCTGGTTGACGACGGCGAACGCCTCGCGGAAGCGCTCCTTGCTCGTCTCGTCGATCCGTTTGATCGCCTCGCCGGTAGCGGCGATCGACTCGCGGAGGTCCTTGCGCTGGACGGTCAGGAAGGTGTGGCGAGTCTCGAGCTCGTCGAACTGCTCGATGGCCATCATATTGACCGGGCCAAGCCGGTCAATCTTCGTCTTCAGCTCGGCAAGGGCCTCGTCTGGAGTTGCCGGCGGCACTGTCGCCGCAACTGCGGCCCTCACCAGGATTGGCGCTTCGGCGCCGAGGCTGGCCCCGCCTCCGGCCACGCCACCCGCTGCCGTTTCGCCTTCTTCTTCTTCGTCTGTCTCGTCTTCCGGCTCGTCGGCCATCGCCTGGCCCGGAGCGACTTGCCCCTCGCGTTCGGCCTCCTCGACTTCGGCCATCACCTGGTCGAGGGTTGCCTGGACCGCCTCCACGCAGGTGGAGGCCAGGTGGGTCAGATCCGACTCCGCGGCCACGCGGGCCAGGTCGAGCTCGCCGACCTCGGCGCGAAGCGCGTCGAGCGCCTTGCGCGACTCACGGATGTCGCCTTCCTGCGTCTCGCTTTCCTGCCGAAACGCCGTCAGCCGCTCGTCCGCCTCGCGGACTTCGCCGCGCAGCCGCTCGAGATCCAGGAGGTCGAGATCGAGCTGCCGCTTGCCGTCCTCGATCGCCTGCCGCAGGTCGGACTGTCGCTGCTGGTTCTGGCGCGCTTCTTCCTGGCGTGCGCCAAACCGCGATTCGAGCTCGGCGATCGCTTCTTCCTGGCGCGCCACGTCGGCGAGCAGCGCGGTCGCCCGCTCGACCAGTCCGGCGTGCGCCGCCCGCGCGTCGGCGACGCGCTGGCTGATGATCTCGGATGCCTCGCGCGCATCCAGGAACTGACGCTGCGCCTGCGCCAGCCGCTCGTCAGCCACCAGCCGCACTTCCTCCTGCCGCGCGACAGACGCTCGCGCCTCGATCTCGCGCGCTTCGAGCGTCCGGCGTTCCTCCTGCGCGCGGGCGCTCTCGGTTGCGAGCACGTCCGCCTTCCGCATCAACCGGTCGCGGTTCTCGTTGGCCTTCGCCACGAGCGCCTCGAAGCCCACGATCGCCTTCTCCTGAGAGTGGGCGTCGGCGATGAGGCTCGAAATCTCCTGCGTGAGCCGATCGACCGTCGAGGAGACGACCGCTGTGTGTTCCGCCAGCCGCGCGAGCAGCTCGCGAATCTCGCCGGCCCGATCGCGGAGTTCCTTGATCTCCCGCTTCGTCGAGAGGATCCCGCGAGACTCCTCGCGCACGCCGCCGTAGACGAGGTGCGCGCCGCGAAGGACGTCGCCGTCGAGCGTGACGACAGGAAGGTCAGTATTGAGAGAGGCCGATAAGGCCTGCGCGAACGACGAGGCGATCCAGGCGTGCCCAATCGCCTGCTGGATGAAGCGGGCATGCTCACCGCCAATCCGTACCACCGAAGCCATCGCCACGAGACCGGGGACCGGGGAGTCGGGCTGGCCGTCGATCCGCGGGTTCACGCCGCCGACGACGAGGAACCCGCACCGCCCGGCGTTGTGCTCACGAACCAGCGCCAGGCCGCGGGCGGCTTCATCGTGGTCAGGCACCAGGACGTGCTGCAGGAGATCGCCGAGGTACGCTTCGACGGCCCGCTCGTAGCCGCGCTCGACTTCGAGGTCGTCTGCCAGTGAACCGAACTGCCGGATTCCGGCGGTCTCATCGGCCAGCAGGAACCGAGCCGCATCCCCGTATTGCGCGCGCGCGGCCTCGAGCTCCTCCAGCGATTTCAGGCGCGCCTCGACGCTCGCCAGTTCCTGCTCGCGGGCACGCGTATCCTGGCGCCACTGTTCCTGCTCCTCGCGCGCCTCGGCCAGTTCCACCTGGCGGACCTCGCCGTCCGTGCGAACATGGTCCAGCCGCGCCTGCGCCTCTGACAGCTGGCGGCGTCCGGTGTCGAGATCCGCCTGCAGGCGCGCGTCCTCGACTTCCACGTCGGACCGCTCGGCCTCGAGACGCGACAGTTCCTCTTCGATCCGCTGGCGGGCGGCCGTGGCGTTGTCGATCGCGTGCTGGAGCGAGCTGATTGCACTCAGCGCGAGGTACACCTCCTGCCGCCGCTGCTCGACTTCACCCTCGAGCGACTGGAGGCCGCGAGACGCCGTCTCGTAGGCGGCATGGTCGGCCGCCAGCACTGCCGACGCCTGATCGCGCTCGCCGGCGGCCCGTTCCGCCGCCTCGCGCCGCTCGACCAGCGCCTGGCGCACCGGCTCGCGCTTGGCCTCGATCAGCGCCAACTCGTCGGCGATCTCGCCGCTGCGCCCCTCGAGGCCGACCAACTGCTGCTCGCTGAAGCTGATATGATTTTGCCGGCGATCGATCTCCAGTTCCCGCGCGTGCCCGTCCTCGCGCACCGCGGTCGCGTGAGCCTCGGCCAGGGCCAGGGCCAGGCGGGTTCGCGCGAGCCCTTCTTCCGCCGCGGAAAGGCGTCCCGCGGCCGCCGCCTCGGCGGCGCGCCGATCGATCAGCCGGGCACGCGCCGACTCGATGGCCTCTGCCAGCACCCGGTACCGCCGCGCGAACAGCACCTTCTCCCAGCGGCGCAATTCCTCGCGAAGCCGCTTGTAGCGGCGCGCCTTCGCCGCCTGCCGCTTCAGCGCGGCCCGCTGCTTCTCGACTTCGAAGATGATGTCGTCGATGCGGGTGAGGTTCTGCTGCGACGCCTCGAGCTTGAACTCGGCCGTGCGCCGGCGCGCCTTGTACTTCGTCACGCCCGCCGCTTCCTCGATGAGCTGCCGCCGGTCGGTCGGCCGCGTGCTGAGGATCTGGCCGATCTTTCCCTGCTCGATGATCGCGTAGGCCTTGGCGCCAAGCCCGGTGTCCATCAGCAACTCGTGCACGTCCTTGAGGCGCACCAGCTCGCCGTTGATCAGGTACTCGCTTTCACCCGACCGATAGAGCCGACGCGTGACCTCGACGTCACGCGCAATCACCGGTTCGATGTCGTAGGGATCGGCGGGTTCGGGGGTTCGCGCCTTCTCGCTGATCGACGTCACGCCCGACAGCATCAGACGGACTTCAGCGGCGCCAGTCGCCTTGCGCGCCTCGCTGCCGTTGAAGATCACGTCCATCATCTGGTCCCCGCGCAGGCTCTTGGCGCTCTGCTCGCCCAGAACCCAGACGATGGCGTCGGCGACGTTGCTCTTTCCGCAGCCGTTCGGGCCGACGATGGCCGTCACGCCGCGGTCGAACGCCAGCTCCGACCGGTCGGAAAAGGACTTGAACCCGGAGATTTGAAGCTTCTGCAAACGCATCGACGCAACCCCTGCACCGGCAGAAAACACCCAAGGCATGGCTGGCCACCAGCCGGCAGCCAGCCGCTGGCCAGTCTAGCAAGTACAAGCTGTTGTGGCAAGCGCCCAAAAGGGCCCAACCGCTAGTTGTTGTTGGTCTTGATTCCCTTGGACTTCCGCATCTCGGCCAACCGCTCCGCTTCGGGGAACAGCTGCATGGCAAACTGGGCCTGCGGGTCCAGGGACAGCAGATTGCGGCGGGCCTCGGACAGGCCGAACAGCGCCATGTCGATGTCGTAGTGGATCATCGCCCGGATGAACTCGGCGTCCCTGGCGAACGACTCGTCGTCCAGCTTGACCTTCTCGGTCCCCAGGAACTCCCTGAACTCCTTCAAGGTCGCATCGTCCACCGTGAAGCCGCGGGCCACCAGCTTCTGACCTGGGCGCGGCGCAATCCGGGTGTCGCCTTCCGCCACGTACCGCTCGGCGAACGTCCCGAACGCCTGCCGGGCGTAGAGCTGGCGTCCGAACCGGGTCGGGTTGAACCCCTCGACCGGGCCGTCGAGGCGCTTGTCCGGCTCGATGCCGCCGCCGCTGTAGACCTTCCGGCCCACGTCGGTGTATCGCAGGTCGGCCGCGGGGTGCGTCTTGGGCGTTTGATCGCGAAGCGTGTAGTTGAGGTACTCGTCGAAGGTGCCGTCCCACGGACGCTGGATCAACCGCTTGCTCGGCGTAAAATACCGGGCCGTCGTCAGCGCGAGACCCGCGCCCTCGCTGATCCGGTAGACCGACTGCACCAATGCCTTTCCGAACGTCGTCTCGCCGACGATCAGACCGCGGTCGTGATCCTGCAACGCCCCGCTGACGATCTCGGACGCGCTCGCGCTGGTGCGGTTCACGAGCACGACCAGCGGGATGTCGGTGTACTCGCTTCGTTCGGTGGCCACGTAGTCCTGGTCCGAGTTCGGGATCCGGCCGCGCGTGTAGACGATGAGCGAGCCTTGTGGGAGGAAACGGTTCGAAACCTTGATCGCCTGGTCGAGAGGCCCGCCGGGATTCCCGCGCAGATCCAGGAGCAGCCGCTTCATGCCATTGGCCTTGAGATCGCGCAAGGCGTTCCCGAGGTCGCGGTCGGTGTTCTCGGCAAAATCCTGCACCCGCACGTAGCCGGTCTGCTTATCGACCATGAACGTGGCGGTAATCGACGGAATGTTGATCTCGTCGCGCGGCACCTGGATGTCGATCAACTGGTCGTAACCAGGTCGCTTCAACGAGACCTGCACGAGCGTGCCTTTGTCGCCTCGCAGCCTCCCGACGACCATGTCGGACAAGGTCGCCCCCCTGAGAGGCTTGCCCTGTGGGTCCGTCCAGGACTTGATCTCCTCGCCGCCGATGCGCGCGATGACGTCGCCGCGGCGGATCCCCTTCTTGTAGGCGGGCGTGCCCTCGAAGAGCGAGACGACGTTGACGTCGCCGTCGATGACCTGGATGGTGATGCCGAGGCCGTAGTAGTGCCCTCCCTGGCGCTCACGCATCTGCGCGTAGTACTTGGGATCCATGAAGCTCGAGTGCGGGTCGAGCGTCTGGAGCATGCCGCCGATCGCACCGTAGACGAGACGGGCGGAATCGACCTTGTCGATATAGTTCGCCTCCACCGCGCCAAGGGCGGCGGTGAAAGCGCGGTAGTCCTGGACGCGTTCGGCCGTGGCCAGCGCGTTGCGGCCCAACAGGCCTCCCACGAGGGCGCACACGACGATCGCGAACGCGGCGGCCGAGAAGACTCCGTACCTGCGCATGAAATCGATGCTAGCAGATAACCTGTGGTGTCGCAACGACTTCCGGCAGCTCGAGACAGGGCGCGAAGCTTGACCCTCGTCGCGGCGGACTCCTATAATAGATTGAGGGTTCCGACCGTCGCGGCCTCCCGTCGAACAAGCCAGCGGTGGTCCGCGGCGGGCGACCGCATCTTCAGTCACCGCGCGCGCTTCCAGCCTGGTGCGGGGCGCAGGATCGGGGAGTAAGTACCATGTTTGGCTCCATCGGCATGCAGGAACTGATCATCATCTTCGTGGTTGCGCTGATCATCTTTGGTCCACGCCGCCTGCCCGAGCTCGGCAAGTCCCTCGGCAAGAGCATCGCCGAGTTCAAGCGCGCCTCGAACGAGCTGCGCAACACGCTCGAGGACGAGATCAGGGTGGACGAGCAGCGACAGACCAAGGCTGCCGACGCCGCGGCCCCGGCCCCGGCCACACCGCCCGACGCCTCGGGATCGACCGGCGACCATCCGATTCAGCACGGCTGATGCCGCTCCTGCCATTTCCCCGTTCTTCCGAGGAGCCCACGCCCGACGACTCGGACGGCTGGGGCAATTCGCTGCTCGAGGGCGGCGGCGCGAAGATGACCTTCCTCGAGCACCTGGACGAGTTCCGGAAGCGGATCCTCATCAGCGTGGCTGCCGTCGGCATTGGCTGCATCATCGCGTTCACGTTCGTCGACAAGATCTACAGATTCGTGATGGATCCCCTGGGCCGGCTGCTGCCGAAAGGGAGTCAGTTCGTCTACAACGAACCCACGGAGGCGTTCGTCCTCTACGTGAAGATGGCGCTGCTTGCCGGCGTCATCATCGCGGTGCCGGTCATCCTGTGGCAGGCCTGGATGTTCATCGCGCCGGGGCTCTACGCGAAGGAGAAACGGCTCGCGGTACCGTTCGTCGCCCTGTCGACCGTGGGCTTCGTCGGCGGCGCCGCGTTCACGCACTACCTGCTGTTCCCGTGGATGTGGATCTTCTTTGGGAGCTTTGCTACCGACAAGCTGTCGTTCCTTCCGCGAATCGAGCCGGTGTTCACCCTCTACGTGAAGATGGTGCTGGGCATGGGGTTGGTCTTCCAGATGCCAGCCCTCGTCTACTCGCTGGCACGCATCGGCATCGTCACGGCCCGGTTCCTGATCAAGAACTTCAAGTACGCCATCCTCATCATTTTCATCGCGGCGGCCGTCATCACGCCGAGCGGCGACATGCTCACGCAGACGCTGTTCGCAATGCCGATGATCGGTCTCTACATCATCAGCATCGCGATCGCCTGGATCTTCGGCAAGCGCCGACCGAAAGTCCCCGTCGAGGAGTAACGACGTGGTGATCAAGCGCTCGTCCGCCCGGGAGGTGTCCGCGCTGCTGCAGGACCTCGAAACCGGGACGGATGCCGGCCGGGACGCGGCCGTCGCGCGGCTGTCGGTGATCGGCACCCGCGCGGTGGAGGGGTTGCTGACGCTGCTGGACGGCACGAGGGTGCCGGCGGCGCGCGCGGGCGCACTGGCGGCGCTGGAGGCGATTGCGGACCCGCGCTCGGCGGAAAGTGCGCTCACATGCCTCGAAGAAGACGACGAGGCGGTGCGCGGCGCGGCTGCCGGCGTTCTCCGGAAGCTGCTCGATTCCGAGCGGGGCGCCGAGGTGCTCGATCGCCTCGCGGCAATCGCGGTGGATACAGCCCGTGCGGATTCCACTCGCCTGGCCGCCCTCGACGCCCTCCGACACGTGTCCGGCCCAGCGCTCGAGCTCATCGCCGCCCGACTGCGCGACGACCCGAGCCTCGCGGTCCGGGCGACCGTCGTCGGCAGCCCCGTTCCTGCCGTGAGGCCGCCGCTCGAGTCGCTCGAGGACGCGGCGACCGGCAGTCTCCCTGACCATCCCGATGCCATTCGCCAGTGGCTGGCCGCCGCCGGGGCGCACGCGCCTCTACCGATATTGCATCGTCTCGTGCAACGCGTGAGGGAGCGCGAGCAGGAGACGGCCGACCCGGTAGACCGACGCGAGTGGATGACGGCCCGGGCGATTTTGCACCAGGTGCTCGCGGGGCGCGGCAGCACCGTGGCGCTCTACGACCTGCGTGAAACGATCGAAAGCGGCGAGCCGGCCCCGGTGGAGATGCTCGCGGCACTCGAGTCGATCGGGGACCGCACGTGCCTGGAACCCATGGCGGCGGCCTACGCGCGCCTGGCGAGCGAGGCCGAGCGCCACCCGGACGATCGAGATCGGGGCGCCAACGCGTGGTGGCGGGATCACCTGGCGGCGGCGTTCCGAACGGTGGCCGCCCGCGAACGACTCAACGAACGGCACGCCGTGACGAGGCGGATTCGTACCCGCTGGCCCGCCGCCGCATCGCTGCTCGGGCCGGCGAGATAGGATACGTCTCGAAGCCGATCGACGCCGCGCAGTTGCGCGAGGTCCCCGCCCGGCACGTTGCGGGCCGTTAGTACGCCTTGGCGAAGTGCGCGCGGGCCACGCCCGGCTGACCGCAACGGACGCACACGCCACCCGCGCTGTCCTCCAGCGGCAGGTTCCTGAGCGTCGCCTGCGTGTCCGCCTTGATCTGGTTCTCGCACTCGGCTGACCCGCACCACGGCGCAATCACGAAGCCGGGCCGGCCCTCCAGGATCTGCTTGAACTCGTCGTACGAGGCCGCCTCCGACGTGTGCTCCTCGCGGAACGTCACGGCACGATCGAAGAGCGACCGCTGGATCTCGGCCAGCAGGTCCACGATTCGCGCGGCGAGGCCCTCGCGCGAGGCCGACAGCTTCTCGCGCGTGTCGCGGCGCGCCAGCATCACCTGGCCCTTCTCGATATCCTTCGGGCCGATCTCGAGGCGCACCGGCACACCGCGCAGTTCCCACTCGGCAAACTTCCATCCCGGCGTGTACGCATCGCGGTCGTCGAGCATCACGCGCACGCCCTGGGCGGTGAGATCGTCGAAGATCGCCTTGGCATGCGGCAGCACGGTCTCGCGCCAGTTGCCGCGCGGGATCGGCACGATCACGACCTGGTGGGGCGCGATGCGAGGCGGGAACACCAGCCCGTTGTCGTCGCCGTGCATCATGATCACGCCGCCGATCAGTCGCGTCGTGATGCCCCAGGAGGTGCCCCAGATGTGCTGCAACGACTTATCGCGCGCCTGGAACTGGATGCCGAACGCCTTGGCGAAGTTCTGCCCGAGGTTGTGCGAGGTCGCCGCCTGCAGGGCGCGCCCGTCGCCCATCAGCGCCTCGATCGAATAGGTCCGCGACGCGCCGGCGAACTTCTCGCTGTCGCTCTTGCGGCCCGCAATCACGGGCATCGCCAGCTCGGTCTCGACGAACTCCTTGTACAGCCCGAGGATCTTGAGCGTCTCCTCCTCGGCTTCCTCGGCCGTCTCGTGCGCGGTGTGGCCTTCCTGCCAGAGGAACTCGGTGGTCCGGAGGAAGAGCCGCGTGACCTTTTCCCAGCGCACGATGTTCGCCCACTGGTTGATCAGCACCGGCAGGTCGCGCCACGACTGGATCCACTTCGCGTACATCGTCCCGATGATGGCCTCGGACGTGGGCCGGATGGCGAGCGGCTCCTCGAGTTCCTCGGTGCCGCCCCTCGTGACCCACGCGACTTGCGGCGCAAAGCCCGCGACGTGATCCGCTTCCTTGGTCAGGAGGCTCTGCGGGATCAGCAGCGGGAAATACGCGTTGACGTGGCCGGTGGCCTTGATGCGCCGATCGAGGCCCTGCTGGATCAGTTCCCAGATCGCGTAGCCGTACGGACGGATGACCATGCATCCCTTGACCGGGGAGTAGTCGGCGAGTTCCGCCCGCCGGATCACGTCCGTGTACCAGCGCGAGAAATCCTCGGTCCGCGGGGTAATCTCGGTCACCTGGCCTTCGCCACCGCTCTTCTTGCCATCGCCGCTGTTTGCCATTCGTCTGTCCTTCAAGTACGGAACAATTACGTTATCCTATCATTATCGTCCGGTTCACCCCTGAGGCTGTGATGCACCCCGTCAGAGTCGATGTTCGAACTGCCACCGGCGGCTACGCCGTCCTGCTCGGCGAGGGCCTGACCAATCGCCTCGGTCGCCTGCTCGACGAACGCCACATCTTTCCGCGGCGGTTCATCGTCACCAACCCCGTGGTGTGGCGATTCCACGGCGAGCGGATCGCGGGGGCGCTCCCCGGCGCCGAGGTCATCCAGGTATCCGACGGCGAACGGCACAAACACCTCGCCTCGGTCGCGCACATCTACGAAGCCCTCGTCCGCGCCGAGGCCGACCGCGGTTCCGTCATCATCGCGGTCGGAGGCGGCGTGATTGGCGACATGGCCGGGTTCGCCGCCGCCACCTATCTTCGGGGGATCGGCCTGGTCCAGGTGCCGACCACGCTGCTCGCTCAGGTGGACGCGTCGGTCGGCGGCAAGGTGGGCGTGAACCTGGCCGCCGGCAAGAACATGGTCGGCGCGTTCTATCCGCCACTGGTCGTGGTGACCGACCCCACCGTGCTGCAGACGCTGACACGGCGGGAGTACCGGGCAGGACTCTACGAGGTCATCAAATACGGCATGGCCTGCAGCGCGGACCTGTTTCGACGGGTGCAGGCCGAGGCCGCGCACCTGGCCGATCCCGCCGCCAGCATCATCGCGCCGATCATCGCCGAGTGCTGCCGGATCAAGGCCGACGTCGTGTCCGCGGACGAACGCGAGGCCGGGCCGCGCCGGGTGCTGAACTTCGGCCACACCGCGGGGCACGCGATCGAATCGCTAACCGCCTACCGCCGGTTCCGCCACGGCGAGGCGGTCGCCTGGGGCATGCTGGTCGCGTCGCAGGTGGCCGTCGCCCGCGGCCTGCTGACCAGCGACGACGACAGGGCGCTCAAGGCGTTGATCATGAATCTCGGACCGTTGCCGCACGTCGCCGAGCTGCGCGCCGCGCAACTGGTCGAGGCCATGCGGCGCGACAAGAAAGTCGTGAACGGCAGGCTGCACTTCGTGCTGCCGACCGGCATCGGCACAACGGCCATCGTGGACGACGTCTCCGAGGGTGAACTGGAAGCGGCGCTGACTCGGGTGGGGTTCGCGGCCGGCTCATGAGGGAGTGATCTTGTACTGCTTCAGCCTCGAGACCAGGGCCCGGTAGTCCACCTGGAGGATCTCCGACGCACGCCCGGCATCGCCACCGGCCTGCTCGAGCGCCTGCAGGATCTTTCGACGTTCCACTTCCTCCACCACGCGCCTGGTGGCCTCGGGCAGCGAGCCCGACAGGTCGATGTCGGTCCACGGGTCGTGACGCTCGACCACCGCCTGCTGTCCACCATGCAGGCTCAGATGCTGCGCGAGGATCCGGTCGCCGTCGGCCAGAATGACGGCGCGTTCGATGCAGTTCTGCAACTCCCTGACATTACCCGGCCAGCGGTAGTCGCGCAACTGGTCCTGCGCGGCATCGGCAATCGCCATCACGGGCTTGTTCATCTCGCGGCAGAACCGTTCGACGAAATGCCGCGCGAGCAGCAGGATGTCTTCCGACCGTTCGCGGAGCGGCGGGACCGTGATGGGAAACACCGCCAAGCGAAAGTAGAGGTCCTCCCGGAAGTGGCGCGCCGCTACCGCCGCCCGGAGGTTGCGGTTGGTCGCCGCAACGACCCGGACATCCACCCGGACCGTCACCGTCCCGCCAATCCGCTCGAACGATCGTTCCTCGAGCGCCCTGAGGATCTTCGCCTGCAGCGGCAGCGAGAGATCGCCAATTTCGTCGAGGAAGATCGTGCCGCCATCCGCCACCTCGAACTTGCCGAGCTTCCGCCCAATCGCTCCCGTGAACGCGCCCTTCTCGTGGCCGAACAGCTCCGTTTCGAGGAGCGCCTCGGGAATCGCGGCGCAGTTGACGGCGACGAACCTTTCCGCGCAGCGCGGGCTGAGGGCGTGCACCGCCCGGGCAAACAGCTCCTTGCCAGTCCCGCTTTCGCCTTCGAGCAGAACGGTCGCGTCGCTGCCCGCCGCCCGCTGAACGTTCAGCGAGACCTGCCTCAAGGCCGGCGCGCTTCCGACAATTTCGGGAAGACCGCGGCGCGACGCGGATTCCTCCTTCAGGAGAAGGTACTCCGCGACGAGCCGGCGCTGCGCGACCGCGCGGCCGACGAGGAGCAGGAGGTGGTCGGGATCGACGGGCTTGGCGAGGAAGTCGAGGGCGCCCTGCTTGATGGCGGCCACGGCATCCTGGATGCTGCCGTAGGCGGTCATGACAATGACCGGCAGCTCGGGGTCGAGTTCCTTGGCCGCCCGGATGACGCCGAAGCCGTCGCCTCGCGGCAGCCTCAGGTCGGAGAGCACGACGGCGGGAGCGCTTGCGCGCAACTGCTCGATGGCTTCCGGCTCGTCGCGGGCCTCGACCACGCGGTGCCCGTTCGATTCCAGCGCGCGACGCAACATCATGCGCAGCGAGTCGCGGTCTTCGACGATCAGGATGGGCGACCGTGCCACCGCGGCC
This sequence comes from Acidobacteriota bacterium, assembly GCA_017883185.1. Lineage (GTDB taxonomy): Bacteria > Acidobacteriota > Vicinamibacteria > Vicinamibacterales > Fen-181 > FEN-299. The sequence continues at coordinate 6,417 of JADGOB010000023.1, read as the reverse complement.
GCGGCCGTTCGGGAAGCCATGTGGTCTTGCCGTTCGTCAGCGGATCCAGCCGGGAGGGATGTTGGCGCGACGGGCGTCCGCCTCGATCTTCGCGATGGCCTTCTCCTGTTCGGCCATGTCCTTCTTGAGGCGCTCCATGTCGTCCAGCACCTTGGTGCGCTGGCTCCAGATGGCGCTGCGCTGCGCAGAATCCTCGCGCGCGTAGAAGTCGCTCGTCAGCGTGGTCACACGGCTCTCGAGCGCCTCGAGATAGGTGGAACTCCGGGCGAAGGTTGAACGGGCCTCGGTGATCAGCTTCCGCCAGTGCTCTTCGCCCTGGTCGACCGACGGCGTGGCGTCCTTCGCCGGCCCGGACGGATTTTCCGCCTGGACCCCGGCAGCGGTCGCGGCCTTCGCGTCCCCCGCGGGCGGCGCAACATCGGTCGTGCTGGTCACCGGGTACCGGCGCAAGTCGTCGTTTGTATAGGTCTTCGCTGGCGTCTTGATGGCCTTTCGCCGCGCCTCCTCCTTGCGCGCGACGTCGGCAAGCGACTGCGAGCGCGCAACACCCGAGAAGGCGATGATTCCGACGAGCCCCCAGACGAATGCAGAAATCTTCATGGCTGCCCCCGGTCTGCCGGCCGACACTCCGACAGCCTGCATATCGGCCGATCGACCACCCACCTCCAGACCCGGCGCCGCTACCGCACCTCCTTCCAGGCCAGGACGCGAGGGGCCGCCGACCCGGGGGTGGGGGCCACCCTCGACACCGCCACCTCGACAATTCGCCGTGCGCCGCGCGGGCCAAACGCCTCGGCCCGCAGGAGGGCGATTCCCGCACCGGGGTTCCCGGGCGCGCGGCCATCCCGCTCGGGATCGTCGTCTGTTTCCGACGGGTCGTCGCCCACGAGGACAACCACGTACACCCCCAGCTCTGGTCCACCCGCGCCGGGCAGGCCATACAGGAACGGGCGCCACCGGGGATTGTTCCGGCCCCACGGCCGGTCGCCCGTCAACTCTTCCAGCGCCGGGGCCGAGCAGGCAGCGGCCGCACCGCAGTTCGCGAGGTTCGCAACCTGCTCGAGGACCACCGTACCGCCGCCTGGCAGCCACCTGGCCCCCGTCGGCGGTCCGTCGGCCCGGGTGGACGTCACTGCCCCGGACAAGACGGCATCCCAGTCGGGCAGACTCATCAACTCGGACGCCGCGCGTTCGATGCCGGCCTCGGCGGCGTAGAGCGCCACCCTGGCGTCGCGCTGGTTGGAGGCCGCGAGCGTATCGGTCGTGGCCAGGAGCACCATGGCCAGCCCCATCGCCGACATCAGCAGCACAGCCATCAAGACGATGACCAGCGCGCTGCCTGCCGTGTCCCTACCGCCCCACCTGAAGCGCTCGAGGAACGACATCGAACACCACCTGCTGGTCGGCGGCGACCGCCGAAAGATCGCGAGACCTCCCCGGGTGATCGAACCACCGCGCATCGAGCCCCCTTACCGCCGCCGACGACGCCTCGGCCCGAATCGTCACGCGCACCGCGCGCACGCGAAGCAGGTCGGCATCGTATCGACCTGGCGCCAAACCGTCCGGACACCACGGCCCGTCCGTGAGAACACCGCTCGAAAGACGGACGGCTGTTGTCCCGGTCCCCAGCCGGCTGAGTCGGCCTGGCTGGTCGATTGCCGTTGCCTGGAACGTGCAGTTCTCGCCCGCCGGCCAGCCGTCCCGGACATCGTCCACGCCGAGGCGCGGGGGTGAGGGTCCATAGGTCGAGGAATACGCGGCCCCCGCCGACGTCAGCCGCGGAGGCTGTGGGTCGCCAAACAACTCGAACGCCAGTCGGGTCACATGATCCACCAGCGGGAGGTCCGACTGGTCCCCGTCTCCCGACATCACCTGCGAGCCGTCCGCGCCGCTTCCCTGCCGCAGGTAGTAGACGGACACGGTGACCGGCACCACGGCAGCCCCCACCGGGAAGGGCCGTCCGGAGATGGCCCCGCGCGCGACGAGGGTCAACGAGGCGCCAGCCACTCCATCCACGCGAAACAGGTCCGACTGCCCCAGGGAGTCGATCAGCAGAACGGCTCCGCCGGCCCGCAGACCGCACGCGTCGTCGCCCACCGGGCAACCGGGGCCAGGCTCGATCTGCGCGATCCCGTTGGAGGGCACAAACGCTTCGCGGAGTCGGCCGGCGACATGAGGACTACCGGATGTGATGAGCGTGATGGCGTCGGTGCGCACAGTGCCAGGCGCATCGCCCCGCGGTCCGACACGGTAAGGGAGGACGGTGGGCACGACAGTTCCCAGCGCCTTGCCGAATACGCCGTTCATCGGGCCACTTCCTGCGCCCAGGATGTCCGCAGAGATGCTCTCGGACGCCGCCCGCAGCCGCTGCTGGATGTCGATCGCCGCAGGTTGTGCTCGAGACGCGGCATGTCCGGGGTCAACGACTCCGACAATGCCGGCCATGATCACGAGCACGATTGCCGCTCCGACCAGCAGTTCGGGCAACGTGAATCCCTCACGGCCAGACCGCCACCGCGGCGCCATGCAGCCGGTCACGTGGGCCTCCTTGCTCTCGCGCTCAGCACGTGAGCCATCTCCGTCCACCTTCGTTCCACAGTCCTTGAAGGTGACGGCTGGCCCTGGCGCAAGACGACGACGTGAAGAGTCAGGGTGGAAGGAGGAGAAGCACCGGCGTCCGCCTCGATCGACCAGCGGCGGACGAAGACCGTCCCGGGGGGAGGCGCAGGCCCGCTCCCAAGCCACCGGCCCGCCTCGTCCAGGTAGTCTGCGAATCCGGCGATGTTGCTCCCCAGCGAACCCGGAGGCGACGCCGTCAGCCCCGTGCCTCCGGTTGCAGCATCCGGCCATCGAGCCACATCACTCTCTGCGTCGTCGATCGGCCCGCCGTCGATGTCGTAGCCCCACGCCAGCCCTCGCAGTTGCTCCATTTTCTGGGCGGCAAGGCAGGTCGCGATCGTCAGATCCCGGGAGAGGCCCGCGGCGCGCGCGGCCGCCACGAGAAGCTGCGCGACCGCAAGGAGAGCACCCATCAGCAGCGCGAGCGCCACCATCACCTCGAGCAGAGTGAAGCCGGAGCGACGGGAGCAGGAGACAGAAACTTGCTTCATTCGTGGTTACCAGGCAGGCGGACAGGAATCAGAATCTCGGCAACATCGCCGTACTCAAGGTCCTTTTGCAATCGACGGTCCATCGACCGTGGCGTCGAGAACAGGCCAAATCAGGCGGGTTCGCCGCAGCGGACCCGCGCCGAACCTTGGAGAGGCGAGCAGTTATCGAAACGTCTCGTGCGAGGAGCGTGGCAGGAAGTTCAACTGGGCCGGGACAAGGGGAGAACCAGCTGAAACACCGCGCCGCCATCGTTCGACGCAAAGAGCGTGATGCGGCCGTTGTGCGTCACGACGATCTTCTGAACGAGGGCGAGGCCGAGGCCGGTTCCATGTCCCTTGGTTGTGAAGAACGGCTGGAAGACTTTTTCGCGCAGCGCGGGATCCACGCCGGGGCCGTTGTCCACCACGCTCAGTCGAAGCGAGTTCTGGGACCGGTCCACGTGCCCTTCGACCAGGATGCGGGGCGAGGTGGAAACGCCGGCACAGGCGTCAGCGGCGTTGCGAAGCAGGTTGACGAAGGCCTGGTGGAGAAGCACTTCGTCCCCGTCGATCGTCCCGAACTCCCCGCTGACCGTCAAGGTCCCGCCGCGCGCCTCGATCTCCGGCCGAATCTCGCCGGCCGAGCGCTGCGCCAGTGCGCCCACGTCCACCGGCACCAGCGTCAACTGGACCGGGCGGGCAAAATTCAGGAAGTTCCCCACCACGCGTCCGAGCGCGTCCGTCTCGTCACGGATGCCCTGCACGTAAGCCGCGTATGGCGTGGACACCTGGGACGGGTCGAGCAGGCGGGCATATCCATGGATGGTGGCGAGGCCGTTGCGGAACTCGTGGGCGAGGCCAGCCGTCAGCTCGCCGAGGCGTGCAAGGCTGTCCTTCAGCCGAAGCTGCTCTTCGAGGCCGACGACGGCGGTCAGGTCGGTGAACAGGCAGATGGCCCCTTGCAGCGAACCCTGCGCGTCGCAGAGGGGTGACACCGCCACCCCCACGTGCATCTCCTGGCCATCGCGCTGTCGCAGCGGGATCGATCGCCTGAGGATTGGGCGGGCCGTGGACAGGCACTCCTCGACCACCTCGGCGACCGGCAGGGCGTCGGCCAGCAGGTCGCGGAACCCGTCACCGGGCTCCACGTGGGACCGCCGCAGCATCCGGCGACCCGCGGGGTTCAGCATGCGCACCTCGCCGCCCAGGCCAACCACCAGGAGGCCCGAGGCCAGGCTCGACACGATCTCGCTGTTCAGGTGCTCGGAACTCTCGGCACGCGCCAGCATCGCGCGTTCCTGGTCGCGGAGCATTCGAATCGAATCCTCGAGCGCACTGGCGACGAACGCCCGTTCCGCGGTTCCTTCCCGAAGCTGGTGCCGCATGTCGCGCACCGCGACGCCGAAACGCAGCAGCGAGAACACGAGCACGCCCACGAGCGCAGCCACGAGCGCAGTCATGCCGATCAGAGCGTAGGCCGATTGTGACATGTGCGAGCTACCGGTAGAACGCGGCGTACCAGTTGACGACTGTGTTGCCGACGAGACTGACGGGAACCGCGGCAATGGCGAGGAATGTTCCGAGCGGCAGCTTCGACTGCCAGTCGGCGCGGCCGGCCAGCATCAGGACGCCGGCCGTCAGCGAGCCGAGCAGCGATGCGCCCACCAGCGTCAGCAGCATCAGCTTCCACCCGAGAAACGCGCCAATCATCGCCAGCATCTTGACATCACCGAACCCGAGGCCCTCCTGGTGACGGATGCGCTCGTAGCCCCACGCGACCAGAGAGAGCAGCCCTCCGCCAGCGAGGGCGCCGATGAGCGCGTCACGCCACCCGGGATCGGCGATCAGGCTGGCGGCCAGGCCAACGACGATGCCGGGAAGGGTGATCTCGTTCGGCAGGATCTGGTGCTGCAGGTCGATGACGAGCAGCACGATCATCGCGCAGCCGAACAGCAGCCGGATCGGCAGCAGCCACGAGAGGCCGAAGGCTGCCGCGACGGCCACGAACACGCCCGCGGTGACGACCTCGACCAGCGGGTACATCAGACTGATGCGATCGCCGCACGTCCGGCATCGGCCTCGCAGGATCGCGTAGCTGAGGACCGGAATGTTCTCGAACCAGCTGATCTCGCGCCCGCAACTGGTGCAGCGCGACGCCGGCCAGACAATCGACTGGTCCCGCGGCAGGCGGTAGATACACACGTTGAGGAAGCTGCCGATGACGAGGCCGAAGAGGGCGGCAGTGAGAAGAGTCATCGACACGCTCAGCGCGCCGACCGGTCAGCTCGCGACCCGACCGGAAGGGGGTTCAAGTGCGATTCGACGGCCAGCGTCACCTCTCCCGTCCCGGCATCCAGGACGTAGGGCACTCCGGTTGGATCGAGCGGGATCCCCTTGAGCAGCGCAGCCCGCACGAGCGCGTCCCAGGATGCCGGGATTGTCCCGGTCCTGGCCGCAAAGTCTCGGACGACCATCGTCAACTGGTCGATCCCGTCGAGCGCGTCGAGCTGCGCGAGCCGCAGGTTCGCGTTGTTGCGGAGCCAGTCGTTGTCGGCCGTCTCGCGCAACGCCTGCCACAGCCGGCGGGAGCTCTGGCGGTCGCCGCCCTGCGCCAGCGTGACGGCCGCGAGCGATCGCAGCCACCACGGTGCGCCCGGCACGTCGGCGGCCTTCGTGAACCACTCGCCCGCCTGGCGGTAGTCACCCATCCACCAGTAGTAGACGAACCCGATGTCCTGGAGGTACTGCCAGCGCGCCGGGTTGGCCCGGAATCCTTTCTCGAGGAGGGTGATCGCCAGGTCCGGGCGGCCGGCACCGCCGGGGTAGTTCTCCGCGAGAAAGATCGAGCCGAAGCGGTAGGCGATGTTGAACCGGGGATCGAGCGACGTCGTGATGTCGAGCAGCGGGTACAGCAGGTCGTAGCGCCTGGTGGTCGAGGCCGACAGGCGGGTGCCGCCGTAGTACTGGACGGCGCGCACCCAGTACACGTCGGCCAGCAGCGGCGAGAACGAGAGCGAGAGCCGGCGCAACGCCTCACCTGACCTCACGTACAACACCGAGTCGCCCGGGGCGGGTTCGCCGTAGACCCGGTCGCGCCACACCTGGACGCCGACAAAGGCGACGACCAGGGTGGCCAGCACGAGTCCGAACACGAACGGCCGGACGCGTCGCGTGTCGGTCACTTCAGGTCTCGCCTCGCGAAGATGTACGACGCGGCCGACAGGAGGAACGCGATGTAGACACCCGCGTACGCGATCGTCATCAGCAGGTATCCCGTCGGCACCGGCTGGCCGTGCACGACCTGCGCGGTGATGTCGAAGGGCGCGAG
>JADGOB010000231.1 GCA_017883185.1 Acidobacteriota bacterium | reverse complement strand
CATCGCGCATCAGCACGACCTCATGTTCCTGGCCCACGAGAAGCCCTTCACGGGCATCAACGGCTCGGGCAAGCACAACAACTGGTCGATGGCCACCGATGACGGTGAGAACCTTCTCGACCCCGGCCACACCCCGCACGACAACGCCCAGTTCCTGGCCTTCCTGGCCGCCGTCATCCGCGCCGTGAATGTTCACGCGGATCTCCTGCGCGCCGGCATCGCCGACGCCGGAAACGACCATCGCCTCGGCGCCAACGAAGCGCCTCCGGCCATCGTTTCGATCTTCCTGGGCGCTCAGCTCGAGGACGTAGTCGAACAGTTGGAGAAGGGCGCCGCCTCCACCTCCAAGACCGGCGGGTCCATGGAGTTGGGCGTGACCACCCTGCCCGTCCTGCCAAGGGACGCCACCGACCGCAACCGGACCTCGCCGTTTGCCTTCACCGGCAACAAGTTCGAGTTCCGCGCGGTAGGTTCTTCGGCTCCGATCTACTGGCCGCAGACCGTCCTCAACACGGCCGTCGCGGACTCCCTCGAGAAGCTCGCCGACGAGCTCGACAAGCTCGAGTCCTGCGACTTCGCCGGGCTGGCCAAGATCCTGTCGGGGATCATCAAGGCGAACAAGCAGGTCCTCTTCGAGGGCAACAACTACTCCGAGCATTGGCACGCCGAGGCTGCCAAGCGCGGACTGCCCAACAACAGGAGCACCATCGACGCCCTCCCGGCCCTCGGGACCGCGAAAGCCAAGCGAGTCTTCTCGCATTTCGGCGTTCTCTCCGAGCGTGAGCTCGCGGCGCGCGTCGAAATCAACTGGGAGCGCTACGTCAAGGTTTCCAACATCGAGGCCAACTGCACGCTGGATATGGCCAAGACCATGATCCTGCCCGCGGCCGTCAAGTACCTGGGCGAGCTGGCGGCTGCCGGCAGCTCCAAGGGCGTCGTCCACATGGCGGCAACCGTTGCCGCTGTGTCAGACCAACTCGTCGATGCCATCCACGCTCTGGAGCACGCTCAGCACGCCGCCCACGAGGCGGGTTCCGTGCACGCCGAGGCCAAGGCGTTCCATGACGAGGTCATTCCCGCCCAGAACGCGGTTCGCGACGCGGCCGACGAACTCGAGACCTTGGTCTCCGACGAGTTGTGGCCGCTGCCGAAGTACCGCGAACTTCTGTTCCAGTATTAGCCGACCGGCGTCGGTGCCGAGGCCGCCACGCGAGTCAACCCGAACGAAGCCGGGGCGCGCCAGCGCTCCGGCTTCTTCCTTGTCCGCGGCGCGGCCTCAGAACTGGGCGAGGACCGCGTCCATCGGATTGCCGATGTTGTAATCGCCGACGGTGAGGATCAGCGAGCTGCCGTCCGGCGACCACGAATAGTCGGGGATCCAGGTGCCCATCGAGTAGCCCAGTGAGAAGGTGCCGGTCCGCGTGGACCCGCCTGTCGTGGTAGTCCAGGTGAAGACGTGCGTCGTGTCGGACCCGATGACCACCGTGCCAAGGCCCGACGCGCCGACGGTATCCCCCGGTCCGTATGTCGTCACCCGCCCGGTCACCGCCGACCAGGACATGATCGCGGACGGCGTCTTCCCGTAGTCGGTCGAGGTGTAGGCGATCAGCAGCTGGTCGTTGCTCGCCCATGTCAGCGGGCCCGACTGCGGAATGATCGTGACGTGCCCGGTTCGGATGTCCAGCACCGCGATCTGTGCCGTGCCTGTGAGGGGTGCCACATCGTAGCCGAACGCCACTCGAGTCCCATCCGGACTGAAGGCGGCCCCATACGGGTTGGCGAAATTGAGCTTCTGGGTCGAGACCACGGTCTCGCCCGTCGACCGAACAACCTCCAGCGATCCGAGCGGTTCCTGCACAACGTCGCTCGGCGCGGAAGCCAGACTCGTCGCGTGGAACACGGCCAGCAGGCTGCCGTCGCGCGACCACCCCGCCGGGTCTCCGTCGCGTAGCTTGCTCACGCTGCCGTCCGCGGACATCACGACGTACTGGTGCTTCGTGGTGACGCTCGGGTCGCCGTTCCCGGTCCGCGCCAGGGCAACCGACCCGGACGGACCGCCAAGGAGCGAGTCGTACTGGCCGAGATTCGTCAGCTGCGTCGAGCCGACTCGACCCAGGAAAGCGAGGGGGCCTGGGCTGTTGACACTGGCGTCGCTCGAGATGACCACGAACCTGTTCGCGTCGAGCCAGGCGAATTGGAACATACCCCCGCGGGCGACCGAGCCGACCTCGGCGCCCGATCGATCGAACAGGTGGGTCACGGGCGACCGGGCTCCGTCGCTGACGATCGCGTATCTGGAGCCATCCGGCGACCAGCCGGCAAATGCCATATGACTTCCCGTGAGGAGCACAGGCAGCGTCTCGCTGTACGCCGGGCCGGTCCGGATCGCGCTGGGCGTCGGCATGACTCCGGGCGACGCGCTGGAGCTCGTCCACGGCGTCGCCATCGAGGGAGCCGGCGAGCTCGGCCCGAGTGGTGCACTCTGGAATCGTCCGAACAGCGAGACTGCCACGATGGCGACAAGTAGCGCCCCAACGCCGACCAGCGAAAGCGCCGGGCTGCGCCGTACCGACAAGCCGCGCAGGCGCGAGCCGAAGCGGGCTGTTCTGGAAGATCCGCGATTCGGAAGCGCAGCAATGGAGGCGCGGGTCAGCTCGACGGTCGATCGATCAACCTTCGCCCGCGCAGCAAGCATGCCCGTAACCTCGGGTTCGAACCTGTCGTTCACCGGCGCACCTCCGCGTCGTAGCCCGCGCGCAGACGTTTCAGCGCGTGGTGAACCCGGGACCTTACCGTTCCTTCGGGCAATCCCAGGAGCTGAGCGCTTTCCGCCACAGGCATCTGCCAGTAGTGGTGAAGAGTCAGCAGGACTCGATCCTTCGAGTCGAGGCGAGCGAAGGCCCGCGCAAGTTGCCGCCGATCGAACTCACGCTCGACCGAGTCGATCGGGCCCGGCGCCTCGAGATCTAGCTCGACCAATCGCCGTCGGCCGCGAACGAACTTCGTAGCCGAACGGATGACGATCTTGCGGAACCAGGCCCGGAATAGCTGAGGATCGCGCAAGGTGTCGAGCGCCTGCCAGGTATTCAGGAGCGCGTCCTGGACCGCATCTGCCGCATCAGACTCGTCACCCGTGATCAGCCGCGCGGCACCCAGGGCAACGACAAGGTGAGGCTCGACGAGACGCTCAAAAGCCCCTCGGTCGCCGCGCAGAGCGCGCTCGACCAGGTCCACCGAGACCTGATTGTCCCCTACGTGTTCTCGGTCCATTGCGGCGTCGATGATGGCAGCCTCCATACCACTAAGAGGCGCGATTCGGCGCAGCGTTCAATCTTCGTTGGCGCGGGGCGAGGGGCGGGGGCGGCCGAGGGGCCGTGGCGCGGGGCGAGGGCGGCCGAGGGGCCGTGGCGCGGGGCGAGGGGCCGCGGCCGCCCCAAACTTGCCGATTGCACACCACGCGCGCATTTAGCAAGGGCCGAGGTTTCCTCGCCCCAAGTCCCGCTCTCCCGGAAAGCGAGACTCCACTCCGCCACGCTCAGCCGGAAAGACGCACGAGCCCATGCGGCCATCCGCGGGACTTCAGCGGGCCGCTAACGGACGGAACCCTTGCTCAAGGCCACCGTGGTGTGCATTAGGAAACTTGTGGCCCGCCCCGCCCCTCGCCGCGCCACGCGTCGCCCGCCGTCGCCCCGCCACGCCCCCCACCACTCCCCTATAGAAGCGCCGGCCGCTCCCACTTCTTGCCGAGAACGTGCTCATCGAGGAACGCCAGAACAGTGGCGTACCAGATCCTCGAGTTCTGCGGCTTCAACACCCAGTGGTTCTCGTCGGGGAAGTACAGGAACCGGGCTTCGACCCCATGGCGATGCAGGTCCGTCCAGAGTTTGAGGGCCTCGCTGATCGGCACGCGGAAATCCTGCTCGCCGTGGATGACGAGCATCGGAGTCCGGATCGCGGCCACGTTCGCCGCCGGGGAGTGGCGCAAATACAGCTCCGGCTGGCGATACGGATCGCCGATCTCGCGCTCCCAGAAGACACCGCTGTCGGTCGTGCCGTGGAACGGCCTCAAATCCCACAACGACGCATGCGTCACGATCGCCCGGAATCGGTCGGTCTGGCCCGCCACCCAGTTGGCCATGTAGCCGCCGAAGCTGCCGCCCATAAGTGCGGTTCGGGAAGAGTCCAGGTCCCCGCGCCCAAGCGCCGCATCCACGGCCGCGATGACGTCCGTGTACGGTGCGTCTCCCCATTGACCCCAGCCGCGCTGGACCATTTGCTGCCCGTAGCCGAGCGAGATGGCCGGATCCGGCATCAGCACCGCATACCCGCACTCGGTCAGGAGGTGCGGGTTCCAGCGCCAGTGCCAGCCCGCCCACGAGCCCAGCGGGCCGCCGTGGACGAAGACCACCAGCGGTGCCGGGTGTTCCGGCGAGGCGTCCGGCGGGAGAACCAACCAGGATCCAATTGACGTCCCGTCGACGGCCTTAGCGGTCAGCCGCTCCACACGGGATCTCGCGGCTACGCCGCCCTCATCGATTCCGTTGGGGAGTTCGACGGCCGATTGATCGGCCGTGCGCGCATCGAAGCGCACGATCCGCGCCGGGTTCGAGATCGTCGAACGCAGCGCGTACACGGTCGAACCGTCCGGTGAGGGGCAGAGTTCGCTGCAGGCGCCGTCGCCGACGAGCATCGTGACCTTGCCGGCCTCATCGCCGGCGATGTCGACTCGCAGAGCCGCCACGCCGCCGTCACGGTCGGCCGTGAAGAAGACCGCCGTTGAGTCGTGCGCCCAAACGATGGAGTCGGGCCAGAGGTCCAATTCGGGCGTGAGGTTTCGGTTCTCGCCGGTCGTCAGGTCGAAGAGCCAAAGCGTGCAATCGCTTGCCTCTTCCGGCGAGCCGAACGTGCCGCGGATGCAGACCACGTACCGCCCACCCGGCGAAACACTCGCACCGGCATACCAGGCGTCGCCGTGGGTGAGGAAGCGCCGCTCGCCCGTCGCCACGTCGATCGCCACCAGGTCCTCGATGATCTTCGGCGACTCAGAATAGTCGACCCAGGTTGTGTAGAGCGTCTTACCGTCCGGTGAGAGGCCCAGCTTGGACTCGAGGAACGTGGCCGGATCAACGGCACCGGTGAGGTCGCGGGGCTCGGGCTTGGTCTCAGGATCGGCTCCGTCCACCGTCGCCGCAAAGAGCCGTTGGGTCCGCGGCGCCAGCCATTCGTCCCAGTATCGAATCGGATAGCTGTCGAACAGGAGCGCCCCAACGCCGGCTTCCTTGCGCGCCTTGGCTCGTTCGGCGTCGTCGGCCAGATCCGCCGCCTGGGGGTGCAAGCGCGCTCCGAACGCGATCACGTCCGCGTTTCGGGCGACCGCTACTGCGTCAACTCCGCCGTCCGGCGCCAGCATGAGGCGGGCCTCACCGCCTTCGGCCGGGAGTAGCCACAGGGCGTTGACCTTGTGGTCCGGGTCCGCCTTGACGTCCGGGTCGGGCCGCGTCGAGGTGAAGAGGAGCGAACCGTCGCGCATGAAGCTCGCGACCGATTCGCCTGCCGCCGAACGCGTGATTCGGCGCGGCTTCGCCCGGCCGGCCG
>JADGOB010000230.1 GCA_017883185.1 Acidobacteriota bacterium | reverse complement strand
CCCGGGCGCTGTTGTGTGAAGCGAGAGTTGAGCGTGTTTACGGATGGATGCGCAGGAACAGGCCGAAGCGGCTGGCGGTGTAGTCGCCGAACAGCAGATTCAGCTCGTGGTACTTGTCCCGCGCGTACTCGGCCACGATTCCAGCCCGCGTCTTCGGGATGTCCAACCCCAGCCGCAGCCGCGTGCGGTCGATGTTGAACGGGTTGTCCCCACGGTTCTCGAACTTCGACATCGCCGCGTCGAACGACACCGGCGCCAGGCTCAGCAGCACGCCACCTTCCTTCGCCTTCCCGTTCTCCACGTACACCGACAGGTCCGTCGTGAAGTTCTCCGGCCGCCGATACTGGATCGAGTTGTCCGCCTTGAACTGCGAGACCGACCCCCTCACCGCCACCTGCTTGACCGGCGCCACTTCCACGTCCCCCGAGTACTGCCGCACCTTCCCGCTCATCTGGATGCCCACCTGCGGGTTCGACTGCCTCAGGTTCTCCGCCGTCACTCCCAGCCGCACCCACTTGGGCGCCGCATACGAGGCCCGCAGCCGCGTCCGGTTCCGACTCTCGAAGTCCGTCCGGAAGATCGGGTTGTCCGCCGAGTCCCTCCGGTACGCCGCTCCCACCGTCAGTCCCCACTTCGACACCGATCCATTGGTATCAAAGGTCTTGATCTTCCGCTCGAACACTCCGCCCTGGTTCCCCGGCACCACGATCTCCGACAGGTCCGGCGCCACGTCCGCGTCCTGCTTGGTCTCCCGGTACTCGACCCGCAGCGACACCGGCGTCACCGGCCGGTACGACGCTCCCACGCTCGTGGCCGTCTCTTTCCGCGTCATCCCGCTCGCGGCATTCAGCGCCGTCGTGATGTCCTTCGGATCCAGCCCCGAGAAGTTCGTCGTCCCGCTGTAGAGCGTGTTGATCAGCGCCGTTCCCGTCAGCTCCCGGTGGTCCTGGCTGTACGCCACAAACGCGTCCAGCCCCGTCACCACCGCCACCTCGGCTCGCGCTCCTCCACGCCAGGTCGTGTTCTTCGCCCTCTGCGCCGCCGTCTCGGTCAGCCCCGTGAAGAACCGGTTGATCCCGAACGAGAGAAACGATCCCGTCAGCAACTCGTTCTCGTTCCCCGTCGTCTCGGCCGCGAAGCTCGAGTAGTTCCCCGTCAACCGCAGCCGCTTGTTCACATCCGCCGTCGCGTAGACGTTCGTGAACGGCGTCTTCACCTCGTTCCGATCGCTTCGCGTGATCGCCGTCGCGCTCGGGTCACGCCCCAGCACGGGCGTGGTGGAGTTCCCCGTGTTCGGCCCGATCAGTCCCAGGGTCTCCTCACTCCTCAGCGTCCGCCACCCCTGCGTGATCGATCCGTACACCTTGTTGTTGACGTTGAACCCCGCTCCCACCCGATATTCGTGGTCACGGTCTTCCAGCTGCTGCGAGAGCAGAAACTCCTCCCCACCCTGATGGTAGGTCGTCGTCCCCGGCCCGCTGATGTTGTTGAATGAATATCCAATGAACGGCGTCACCGCTCGTCCCGGCAGAAACTCCAGATCCGCGTCCAGCATGTTCCGCGTCCGGTCCCACGTGTGCTGGCCCGGGATCACTCCCTGGCTCACCAGCGGGTTGGCGAACGCCGGCAGCGCGCTGTAGACGTTCGCGTGCCGGTAGCCCAGCGTGAACCGGTACACCTCCGCCTTGCTCGCTTGCAGCCGCAGCGCGCCGGCCGGACCTGCTCCCAGATCGCTCGCGTCCACTCGGAACTGGTCGAACAGGCTCGTCTTCCCTTCGAAGTCCGAGCTCGACAGCGTCAGCGAGCGCAGCAGAAATCCCTTCCGCTCGTTGAGCTGGCTCCGGTACATCTGCTCGTTGCCCGTCACCTTCAGCGTCCGGAACCCGATCTCCACGTCATACGGCGTGGTCCGAGCCGTCGCTGCCGGGGCTGCCGGCGCCGCCGGCTCGCTCGTCTGCGCCTGCCCCACCGCCCCCACTATCACCAGTGGCAGAGAAAGCCACAATGCGAAGAGTTCTCTTTTCTTCATCGGCTCTCTCCTCTCCTACTTCATCAGCTGCGGGTCGCGGTTCGACCCGTGGATCGCCATATGGCAGCTCGTGCAGTTCTGATAGCGCGCCGTCGTCAGGTTGTGGAACGAGGGCGGCTGCGAGCCCAGCGTGTTCCCCGTGATCGGCGAGTGGCACTCGATGCACACCTGCATCACGTTCGAGCGCCTCAGAAACCGCGCGTTCGACGACCCGTGCGGGTCGTGGCACGTCGTGCATTCGCCCTGCGCCACTCCGCCGTGGTTGAACACGAACGGCCCCCGCTTGTCCGAGTGGCATCCCACGCACGGCACCTCGTTCGCTGAAGTCAGCCGCAGGTTCTCTGGCTTCTGCGGCCTCCCGTGCGGCTCGTGGCACGAGGAGCACTCCATCCCTCCTCGGCCTAACCGATGCGCGAATGGCTTGTTCCGGAACGAGGCCACCTGCGTCGCGTGGCACGTCGAGCAGAGCGCCAGCTCGCTTCTCACCAGCAGATGCGCCGAGCGCGGCTCCGCAGAGTGAATCGCGTGGCATGTCAGGCAGTTCACCGCCGAAGAGTTCGCGTGCTGTCCCGACTGCCGCGCGATCCGGTCAGTGTTGATGTCGTGGCAGGTCAGGCAGGTCTTGTTCGCTCCCACCACTCCGATCGGTTTATAGATCAGCGTCTTGTCGCCGCCCGCTTCCATGTGCGCCGTTCCACTCCCGTGGCACGACTCGCATATCGCATTCGGCACCACCTGCCCTTTGGTCGCTTTCCCCCGCGCGTGCGGGTTCGTCCCGAACGCTTTCGCCTGGTCGTGGCAGTCCCCGCACGACATCGTCGGCGTCGCTTCTGCCGCCGCCGCCGCCGGCGCCGCCGGCGGCGTCTGCATCCTGGCGACGAGCGGGCCCGGTGACAGACCGATAACCAGCAGGAGGGCTAGCCCCCCCATCGCATAAGGTCTCATCGACTTCCCTTTCCGCATAACGTCCGAGGAATACCTGAGGAGGGGGGCTCGCGCCCCCCTCGTTCATCCTCTTACCGTGCGTGGACCTTGCTCACGTCCCAATCCTTGCCCGTGCCGTGGCACGTGGCGCAGGCTTCAGCCGAAGTGGTTCCACCGAAGTTCGTCGTGTTCAGATAGGCGTGCGCCGCCGCATCCACGTTGTCGTGGCAGCCGAGACATGCGGCGGTCGCCGGACCCTGCGGCGAGAAGTAATCGCGCAGTGTCTTGACTGCCGCAATGCCTGTCTGGCTCAGCGGAAGCGTGTAGCTACTGCCACTGTGGCACTTGGCGCAATCCTGCGTGTCGCCGGGGAAGCGCACATCGGTGAAGTCATTGACGCTGCCGCCGTAGCCGATGACCGAGTAAGCCTGCGTCAGATTCTCACCGGTGTGGATGCGATGAATGAGGCGCTGGAACGACACAGACTCCGGTGCGCCGCCGGTGGCCGGACGACGAGCCTGATCGCCCTCGACCGGGTTGTGGCAGATCACGCACTCTTCGATCGTCAGGCGCTGGCCGCCGTGGAGCGCGAGGCTGTCATGGCAGACGTTGCACTGTGTGATCGTGACGACGGTGCGGCGCGCCGTCGCTGGACTGGCGTCGAGCGAGACGTACTTCACTGGGTTCGCCGGCGATTCGTTGCCGGTCTGACCCGGCTGTCCCGTCTTTCCGTCGCCCCGAACCAGCGAGTACGCGCGTTCGATGTCGACGGTCACCGCCCAGGTTCCCTTGGCGTCAGCTGGCAGAGCCGTGCTGAAGGTGTAGCTCGTATAGCCGGTCGTCGCGTCATACGTGCCGGGGTTCGTCCCGGACGCGAGGCCGCTCTGGCTGACATACGCCGAATAGCTCGTCGTCGGGCCGCCGTACTTCGGCGAGAACGCGGTGACCTTGGTGCCGTCGATCGGTGTGCCGTCAGCATTATCAATGTTGAACACCACCGTCGGCTTCTTGCCGGGCGCGAAGTTCGACACGCTGACGACCGTCGCCTTGATGCCTTTGAGTTGCTTCGATTTCAGGGGAACGACGTGCGCACCCTGAATCGACGCATCGAACTCCGAACCGGCAGGCTGGTGGCACTTGGCGCAAGCGCTGTCGTCGGCCATCGGGCCCGCGGCGTGGTTTGCGCCGGTCGTCCAGTTGATGTCGTCGTGGCACGATCCGCAGACGTCGCGGGTCGGGCGCGTGTACCAGATCGCTGCTTCGGCTGCCGTCGCTTCATGGCAGGTCGTGCAGTTGCGGATGTCCTGCGGGTACCCGACCGTCGACCAGTCGCCACCGGCGGAGTACGTCCCGCCAGCCACGACGCTCGGCAGGTTCGCGCCCATGTGCAGCTTGTGGAAGAACACCTTGCCGTTGAAGGTCTGGCCACTCGTCGCGTCGCTGTTGATCTGGTTGTTGTGGCACTGCATGCAGAGCTCGACGTCGCGGCGTGTCCCGCCATGGAGACCGAGCGGGTCATGGCACTTGTTGCAGGTGGTGGCAACCGCCATCGCACCCCAGGTCTTATCGGGGGTCGCGCCATCGGGACGGAAGTCCATGAGGACGTTATCGGCGTAATAGTCCTTGCCGATGATGTCGGCGAGCGTACGCCGCGCGTACACACCGAGGGTCAGCGTCGTCGATGCAGTCACCTCGGCCGGCATCGCCGTGCCGAACGTGTACTTGTAGTGACCGACGTCGAGATCCTGATAGGTGCCACCCTGGTCAGCGGCTGGAGCCGTTACACCGCTGCGGGTGCGCAGCGTGTACGTCTTGTAGTAGCGCGTGTCGGCGTTCCACTTGCTGAGGAGGAATCCCGGAGCGATCGGGCCCGGGGTGACCTTGCCGTTGCGATCGAGCGGCTGGTCGAACGAATCCGTCAGGTTGAAGTCGACGACCGGCTTCTGCCCTGCCACGACGTTGGTGATCGAGTTGATCTTGATCTTTAGGCCGGGACGGATGTACGCAATCCCGTCGTCGCTGAGATACGCCTCGACCTGGGTCGAAGCGAAGCTTGCGGCGGTCGGGGTAATCGGGGCGACGGGGGCGACCACTCGCCCACGCGAAGCGCCGCTGACCGAGCTCGTTGCAGCTGGCTGCACACTCGGGAACACGAGCGCCCCTGCCGTAGCCATGACAAGAAGCCCGCGCAGGATCGTTTCCATGAAATCTCCTCCAATCAGGTTGCTGAGTCGCGGCATTGTTGAGCCTGCGCGAGACGTCCCTCGTGTTGGTCGTCGCGCATGTGCTGTACCGTGTGCCGCGATGCGAATGTGACAAAGCAGACACCACCAAAACCCGCTGCTGTTCCTTTCAGCACTTCTCGCGCAGTCGACGAAAACGACTTCGGCAATGGTCATGTAGGCATATGCCTGCACGGCCGATGGAGCGGTGATGACCTGGAGGGACGCGCAGCAGCGCGTCCGCAACTCTCGTCGGCCCCTCCGCCCACCGGAGCTGCGGACGCGCTGCTGCGCGCCCCTCCAAAAAAGCAAGCGCCCGGGTTGCCCCGGGCGCTGTTGTGTGAAGCGAGAGTTGAGCGTGTTTACGGATGGATGCGCAGGAACAGGCCGAAGCGGCTGGCGGTGTAGTCGCCGAACAGCAGAT
>JADGOB010000229.1 GCA_017883185.1 Acidobacteriota bacterium | reverse complement strand
GGGAATGCCACTACCGCGCGTCGACCACGATCGTCCGCCCCGCCGGCAACGCCAGAGTGAACTCCTTCAGCTTACGGCCCGGTTCGGCGTCGAACACATACTGCAGCCGATAGGGTGTTCCCGGCGCCAGTTCAGGCCCTGCGGATTTGCCCGTGGCACTGTCGATCACGTCGCTCTTCCAGCCAATCTGTCTGCCCTCCAGATCAACCAGCGTCGGAGTCGCGTATTGCCAGCCGAAGCTCGCCGGGGCGCGCAAGGCGTTGGTCACCTTCACCGTCACGGCATAAATCTGGGTCGAGGAACTGGATTTGTAGGCGCCTGCACTCGAAACCGGACCGGCCGATTCCACCACCATGTCGAACGCGCCGAAGTCGAACGTGCTCCCTATCTTGGCCTCCGCTCGCGCGCCCAGATCGAGACCGTCAGAAAATACGGACTGCATCCTGCCCAAGTCCTTCTGGATGTCGTACCAGGCGGTTCGCCCTCCCGTAGCCCTGAGAACAGCGAGTTGTTTGATCGGGCCTGCCGGGTAGATCTCCATGACCGCCACGAACCGGACTGTCTCCTTCGGTTTCAGGCTCCCATTGAGGGGCATCAGGCCGGGCAACACAAAGCTATTGCCGCCGCCCGAGTTGAGGGTCCGCTCGCCCGTCTCGGAAAAGACGTTGAAGGCCACCATGTCGCCGCCGACCGCATAATCGTATGTTTGAACGTTCGTGAGACTACACGTCAGGATCAGCAACCGCTTTCCAGGACCAGCCACCAGATTCTCTTGCGCCGTGGCGAAACGGCTTGCGACGGCCACCGAGTCCAGCGTGAACTGGAGTATGCCGTCCAACCGATCGACCGGATAGGAACCGCCGAGCACCGAGTTGACGGCCGGCAAACCGGCGGGCTTCGGTTGACCCGCTATCGCAGGTCCGGGCAGGTCCAGTCGCGTCGGCACGTGCAAGTTCTTCGCGAGGATGCCCTGTGCGGGATAGTGGGAAGACCCCGATATCCAAAGCGTGCCATCCGAACGGACCACGTACGAGCGCATGTTGCCCAGGTACACCGCCGCCACGTTGGTGATCCCGGCCACCTTCACGGGTCTCAGTTCGTAAGGGCCTGACGTGCCGATGCCAATCTCTCCGCAGCAATTCTTGCCCCACATGCGAAGCGAGCCGTCGCCAAGCAGAGCCGCCACGTGTCCCGAGCCGATACTGAGGTGCTTCGCGCCGACGATCCCCTTCACCTGGACCGGCAGCGGATTGCTACCGCCGGGCTCGTCCGGCGACCCTGACTTCTGGCCGTTACCCATCGCCGCCGTTCCGTTGCTGCCCCACATCCACACCGTGCCGTCGTCGCGGACCGCGCCTGAAATGCCGGTGGCCTCGTAGCCGGCGGCAATCTCCACCACCCGGTCGAGGCCGAGCACCTCCGCTGGCGTCCACCCGGTGACGCGCGTCCCGACGCCAAGCTCGCCCGTGCTGTTCGTGCCCCAGGACATGACATGGCCGTCGCGCCTCAACGCGAGGTTGTGCGTGCGGCCTGCTGCAATCTGCGTGATGCCCGCGAGGCCCGGTACCGCCACGGGCGCGAGCGCGCTCACTACGCGCAGGCTGCCGGCGGGCTTGGCGTCGCCGCCACCGAGCGCTCCGTCGTCTCGTCGTCCCCACGCCCACACGGTGCCATCCTTGCGCAGCGCCAGTACGTGCTTGCTTCCGGCTTCGATCTCTATGACGTCGGCAAGGCCCGTGACCTTCACGGGCGTGACTGACGGCTTCGGATAGATTCCCAGTACGGCATTGGCGCCGGGGGCGCCGTTACCGAGCTGACCCTCATCATTGGCCCCCCACGACACGACGGTCCCGTCTTCGAGGAGTGCATACGCGGAGGAATCGCCGACTGCGACCCGCAGGGCCTTGCCTGGCAGATCGATCACCACGGGCGCCAGCTTGGCTCCCGACCCATACGGATCGTGTCCCCACCCAATGACGGAACCGTCGGCCCTGGCGACCAGGACGAACTGAGACCCGGCAACGTCGCGGATGAGTCCAGCGGAAGGTGGTGTCTGGGCGCCGAGGAGGTGGGACGACAGCAGCGCGACCAGGCCCATTCCCACCGCTTTCGTTCTGAGGTCCATGCGGATCACCTTTCATCTTGAGTCAAGGACACGCGTATGAGGTCTGCTGCGAAGACTACCATTAAGGCACCTGCGCTCGACGAGCTGCGGGAACCGACCCTACAATATCCGCACCCCCTCATTCGTCTACAACCGCAGGTGCAGGACGCGGCGAGCCTGGAGCCGATGCCACTCGAACAGGACCGGCGGATCTCCGAAGTGGTCAAGCGGGAGCAGTCCCGGCTGCGCAACTTCATTCGCCGGCGCGTGCCCGACCCGCGCGACGCCGAGGACATCCTGCAGGACGTCTTCTACGAGCTGGTGGAAGCCAATCGCCTGTTGATGCCGATCGACCACGTCACCGGCTGGCTGTTTCGCGTAGCGCGCAATCGCATCACCGATCTCTTCCGCAAGAAGAAGCCGGAGCGCTTCAGCGCTACCGCCGTCCCGGGCGAGGATATCGAGGACGACGAACGACTGCAATTGGAAGACCTGCTGCCTTCGCCCGATGCCGGACCGGAGGCGCTGTACGCCCGCACCGTGCTGCTCCATGAACTCGAGTTGGCAGTCGACGAGCTGCCGCAGGAGCAGCGCGAGGTGTTTGTCGCGCACGAGTTGGAAGGGCGCAGCTTCAAGGAGATGGCCGCCGAGACCGGCGTGAACGTGAATACGCTGCTTTCGCGCAAACGCTACGCGGTGCTGCATCTGCGCGACCGATTGCAGAGCATTTACGACGAATTCACGAAAGCATGAGGGACTGAACATGAGAAGGAAATGGGTTTTTATTGCTCCCCTGGCGATCGGCGGATTGGTGCTGTTTGTCGCCGTCGGCGGCGAAGTCGTGAAGCAACTGTGGAATTGGCTGCTGCCGCCGATCTTCGGCTGGCGCCAGATCACCTTCTGGCAGGCGCTTGGACTGCTGGCGCTGTGCCGGATCCTCTTCGGAGGACTTGGGCCCGTCGGTCGCTCTCGCTCCAATGTCCGCCGTCGCATGGAAGAGCGCTGGGCGCAGATGACCCCTGAGGAGCGGGAACGATTGCGGCGAGGCATGTGCGGGCGTTGGGGCTTCGGCCCATCCACCAGCGAGAGCAAGGGGCAATAAAGCCATGTCGTCGAGGGCTGGCGCCCGGAGGGGCC
The DNA here is from genome assembly GCA_017883185.1 of Acidobacteriota bacterium. GTDB lineage: Bacteria > Acidobacteriota > Vicinamibacteria > Vicinamibacterales > Fen-181 > FEN-299. The sequence goes on along the minus strand of JADGOB010000229.1, from coordinate 2,399 downwards.
GGGAGGGTCAGTTTCCCCTGCGGATCGGCGAACCTTGGAAGTGCACCTCGAAGTGGTATCGCGGCTTCGTGGTGAGCACGATCTCGTACGTCGCGGGGTCGATGCGCGTGGGGACCTCGCGCATCTCGACGGTGGCCGTCGTCCGATAGCCGCGCTCGTTGAGGACGTCGACCAGCATCCTCCTCGCCAGGGGATTCGCAAAGAGTTCGTTGTCGCTGGTGAGCTCGGCGAGCCCGGTGACGGCTTGAACGAAAATGGCCGGCACGAAGTCCCGATCGATCACCGCGATGACCTGGCGGAACAGGCCGGAACTCTCTCGCTGGTAACTCTCGAGACGCTCCACCAGGCGCTGTCGCGCCGAGACCACGATCTCACTGGCGAGGGGGATGTGGCGGACGGCATCGAAGGTTTCTTCATCGAGCTCCAGCGAGCTCTGGTATCGGAACTCGTTGATGATCGCCCGCTCGACCGACGCGATGTCGCTCTGGGCGTTGATGACATGGAAGTGGAAGGTCTGCTTCAGGCTCTGGAGCACGTCGTAGGTCTGTTCCATGAAGACGCGATAGCGCTTGCGACAGGCCTCCTCGCTCAGGTCGGTGGCGCGCTCATCGAGCAGTTCCCTGATCCCGGTGTCACGCACGCGCTGGTTGTGGAGGACGGTCTCCTGGCCACGCTTGAGTTGACGTTCGACGGACTCCTTCTCCCCGACGTAGAGCACGACGATCTCGAAGCTCGGCTTCGGGAAGAGGTAGGCGCGGGGCGTTCCGCGATTGGTGGCACGCAGGTGGAGGATCTTCTTGTAGAGCAGCTTCACGCACTCGACCTGGACCCGCGTGCGAGGGAAGCCGTCCACCACGACCCCGGTGGTATGAGCAGGCTCCAAGAGGCGCTCGAAGAGCAGCCGAATCACGTCGGCATCGCCCACGAGGTTGCCCGCGTCCTTGAGCACGCGCATCTCCGGCGCGTTGAGCAGGTCGCTCGTCACGATCGGGGGCGCCGTGATGCCGCGCTCCCTCAGGATGAATGGGGTGTTGGTCCCTTTGCCGGCGCCCGGGGCGCCGCCCAGCCAGATGATCTCCCGGGGCAGGCGCGACGGGCCCGACTCCACCCGCGGCTCGATGTGCGACCAGGCGCTCTGAAAGATGGCCGTCGCCTGTGCCACGGCCTCGTCGGATTCGGCCCGAAGCTGGTCCCTCTGCTTGGTGGACGGCGGCGGTGTCGTCGGCATGAAATCTTTTTGAACCCGGCTAGTCTATCAGGCGCCGTCGCCGGGGGTCGCAGGTTCGAGTCCTGCCGCTTATCTTTGCTCGGATGGTGACGCTCCGAGCCGGTCTTTGTCATCTTCTAGACATGTTCAAAAGGCTACAATGGCCGCCTTGTCGAAGCAGACTTTCTGCGCGCTTTACGCACGCGCTTCGCAACCACTAACGAGGCCCCGTATGACCAGACACTTGCTCACCGTACTTGCCGTTCTCTCCGCATCCAGCCTTACCGCGCCCAGCGTCGCGCACGCGCAAACGTTCAAGGTTGAAAAGTTCGATATCAAAGGCGACGGCGGCACGGACTACGTCGCCGTCGAAGCCGCCACGGGCCGCGTGTTCGTGTCGCGCGCCAGCCACATGATGGTGATCGAAGGCGCCACCGGTAAGGTGCTCGGCGACATTCAGAACACGCCAGGCGTGCACGGCGCCGGCCTCGCCACCAAGGCCGGTCACGGCTTCACGACCAACAGCGGCGACCAGACCGTCACCATGTTCGATCTGAAGACGCTCGCGGTGCTGAAACAAATCAAGGTCGGCCCCGGTCTCGACGGCATCATGTACGACGAGCCCGACGACAAGATCATTCTGACGAATCACAGCCGGCCGATCGGCACCCTCACCGCGATCGATCCCGCCAGCGGAGACATCGTCGCCACCGTTGAGCTCGAAGACACGGCGCCCGAAGGCGCCGCGGCCGATGGCAAGGGACACATCTTCGTGAACAACGAAGGCAAGAACACGATTCAGGTGATCGACGTCAAGACGTGGAAGGCGACCGCATCGTGGCCGCTCGCGCCGTGCGAAGGGCCGACCGGCATCGCATATGACAAGGCGTCGAACCGCATTTTCGCCGGCTGCAACAAGACGTCCGTCGTCGTTGATGCGAGCACGGGCAAGATCGTGGCGACCATCACGAACGGCACGCGCGTGGACGCCTTGGGATGGGACCCGTCGAAGAAGCTGATGTACATTCCGAATGGGGGCGAGGGCAACGTCACGGTCGTCCACCAGGATTCGCCTGACAAGTACACGGTGGTGGCGACAGTCGCCACGTTCGCCGGCGCCAAGACGATCGCCGTTGATCCGGTGACGCACAACGCGTACCTCTTCCAGCCCGAGCGCGGTCCGGCTCCGACG
>JADGOB010000084.1 GCA_017883185.1 Acidobacteriota bacterium | reverse complement strand
AGGACCTCGTCGAAGAACCGCAGGTCCCGATCCTTCTGGTCCCCTGCCGTCTTCTGCCAACCAGGCCTCATCCCTTCCGGGTCCGTCATCCCGGAAGTCGGCAGTCCCTGCATGTAGATGCAAATCGCGTCAGGCCAGTGCTTGTGGATGGCGAACTTCTCCGCCGCGTTCCTCATGGTCCCGCCGTGCCCGTGGAATGCGAACACGACAGGCGAGCTGACCTTGTCCGCCGTGACGGGGGCATAGATCAGCGCCTTCCGCGTCGCGCCATCGATCGTCCACTCTCGTTCATTGAGTTGCGAAACGGCGGCACCCGCCGCAGACGTCGGACCGCTCGCAGCCGGAGGAGGAACGGGAACCGGCCCCTCGACCTGCCGCGCTGGACGATTGGGCGCCCGGCTTCGATCCAATGACCCCGCGGCGGTCGTCCCGGCGATTCGCTCGCCGCCGAGCAACGTGCCAAGCGCCTTGAACTCGACGAGCGTGAGCGAGCCGTTCTTGTCGGCGTCGAGACGATCGAACAGGCGGTCGAGCGCTTCCGGCCGCTCGGCAATCGGCCGGCCGGCAAGCCACTCGCTGAGGTACTTCCTGAACTGCTCCTTGCCGGCCGTGTCTCGGCCACCGGACATCGCCTTGAACACGGACTCGGGATCGGCGGCGACCCTCAACTGGCGGAGGGCCTGGTTGCCGGCGCCTGCCTCCGAGCCCGTGCGCGCCGCGGGCGCAGGTGTCGCGGCTGTCTCAGCCGCCGGCGCACCATCGTAGACGCGCCGGATCTCGACCGGGTGACCAAGACGACGGCTCTCGAGTCGCACCGTGACCACCAGCGACGGCCCGTCCCTGCGGGAGTAGGCCTCGGTGATCTTCAGGCCTGCGCGCGACTTGGTTTCGGTCACAAGCGTGCCGCCGGTCCATTTCGTCACGCGTTCGAGATCGGCACCCTCCGGGAGCTTCTCTTTCACTCTGCGGCCGTCGGGCCGCAGCACCTGGGCATGGCCGTCCGCGTCCGTGATCGTTACCTCGGACTCTCGCTGGGCGATGATCAGCAGCGGAGGCGCGACCGCGAGTCCGCGAAGCGTGTCCCGCATCTCACCAGCCTGCCCGGCGTCGGAGCGTCCACCAAACCCGCCGGCACGACCACCAGCGCCGCCGGCACGACCACCAGGGCCGCCGCCGCGTCCGCCCCGGCCTTCCCCCGCCACCGCCCGCACGGCCGCCGACCACGCCCTGGAGTTTCTCGCGGGCATCGTCACTCGCCGCCTGGTTCAGAACCCAGCGGCCGGACAGGTCGGGCTTGCCCGACGAGGGCTGCTGTCCGAAGGGCGGCGAGGATACGGCAGCACCAGGACCGCCGCACACGCTGAACATCACGGCGAGTGCCAGCACGGTGCGAGACATGTTCGATTCCTCCAACTGTTTCGGAGATCACGGGCGTGGACCCCGGGGCGTTGACCTGGCTCATCTGGGTCTTTTGACCATGTGCCTCCGCCAATGGTTGAGCCACCAGGGCGAACACGCCCTCGAGCGTGGCGCGCCCGTCCCGCGGCCGGACCGTGGCCTCGAGCCGGTGACGGATCGCGCCGCGCAGGTTGACGACGGCGCCCCGCAGCCGGTCGTGGGCGAGGTCGAGGCCGAGCACGTGACGGGCGTCATCGACGAGGTCGAGAAGGATCGGCATCTTGCCGCCGCTCGAGGAGCCGCGGCCGACCTCGGCGACGAGTCCCTCGGCTTGTTTATTGAACAAACAAAGTTAGAATCATCCACGCACCATGAGCCACGCCTTCATCCTCCCAGCCCCGCGCATCGTGCCCCCGCTCGACCCCGGCTTCCGCCCGCCCGTCCTCGCCAACCGCGCCTTCGAGCGCGAGGTGGCAGACGCCGACGGCGACGTGACCGCGCTTGCCGGCTCGATGTCGCTCGACGACCACAGCGTGCTCGGCATCGCCCTCGGGTCGAGCCAAGCCGCGGCGGAGAAACTGAAAGCCGCCCAGGCGCTCCTCGAAGCCGGCCACGAGGGCGCGACGGCCATCTGGCGGACGATGGGTGTGAATCTCGGGTATACGGTCGCGCACTACGCCGACTTCTATCCCGTGCGGCACGTGCTCATCCTCGGCCGCTGCACATCGGGGCGCGGCGGGACGATGCTGCTCGACGAGGCGCGGCGCGTGCTGTCGTGCGAGTTTCCAGACCTCGCGTCCCGCGTGAACATCCAGCTTCCCGACGAGAAGAGCCGGCGCGTCGGGCAGTCGATTGCGGCCGCCAGCCTGCCGGCGCTAAAGGGAGACGCGCGATGACACCCAGGCTCGCGACCGCTGAAATCTACGTTCCTGACGGCAGCCCGATCGACGAGGCGCTCGGCCGCACCACCCATCTCGCGGTCGGCGCCCACCAGGACGACCTCGAGATCATGGCATTCGACGGGATCCTGAAGGGGTTCCAGCAGGCCGACCAGTGGTTCACCGGCGTCGTGGTGACCGACGGGGCGGGTTCGCCGCGCGACGATCTCTACAAGGCTTACACAGACGAGCAGATGCGCGAGGTGCGGCGCCGCGAGCAGAAGAAGGCGGCGTACGTCGGCGATTTCGCCGCGGCCGTGCTGCTGGACTATCCGAGCAGCGCCGTCAAGAACGCGGCCGACGCGCGCCCCAAAGACGATCTCGCCGACATCCTCCGCGCGACGCGGCCCGAGGTGGTCTACACGCACAACCTCGCGGACAAGCACGACACGCACGTTGCGGTAGCGCTGAGGACGATCGACGCCATTCGCACCCTTCCCGCCGACGCCCGGCCGGCACGACTGTATGGCTGCGAGGTGTGGCGCGATCTCGACTGGCTGCCCGACGCCGACAAGGTCGCCTTCGACCTGTCGGCGCACGAGAATCTGCAGGCGGCGCTGCTCGGCGTGTTCGACTCGCAGATCTGCGGCGGCAAGCGGTACGATCTCGCGACGCAGGGCCGTCGCCGGGCCCACGCGACCTACGCGTCGTCGCACGCCACGGACGCGGCCGCTCTGCTCAACTACGCGATGGATCTCACGCCGCTCGTCGTCGATCCGTCGATCGACCCGGCCGCGTTCGTGGCTGGCTTCATCGATCGCTTCCGGTCCGACGTGCTCGATCGCCTCGGCCGCGTCCTCGGGAGCCGGCCGTGAGCCTCGACACCGAGGCGCTTCACCCGCGTGAGATCCGCGGCAGGGATTGCGGCCTCGTGGAGAGCGTGTGCGCCCGGTGCTATCATGTGCGCGTGAACCGGGACGACATCCGCGCGTTCGTCAACCGCGATTGGGCGGCTGTCGAGGACGAGAAAGCCCGCTACTGGGCGCAGCGCAAACGCACGATGACCGCCGCCGAAGCCCTGGCGACCGCCGACACGCTTCGTGAGTACGCGCGCCGCACCAAGCCCGACTGGCCCGATCCCGACGAGCGCGCCACCGACCTGGCCGTCCATATTCGCGTCGCGGAGGCCCTGCGTGCCGTTCCCAAGCACCGCGCCCGCTGAACTGCTTGCCGCGTTGGCGGAAGCGCTCTCCGCGCTTCGCGCGCGCTGGTACCTTTTCGGGGCGCAGGCAGCCGTCATCTGGGGCCGGCCGCGCCTGACCGCCGACGTCGATGTCACCGTTCGGCTCGATCCGGAAGATCCCGAGCGACTGGTCCGTGCGCTCAGCGACCGTGGATTCCAGTTGCGCGTCAGCCTTGGCGACGACTTTGTCCGGCGCACCCGGGTGCTGCCCTTCGTCCACCAGCCCAGCGGCCTCCCCCTCGACATCGTCCTCGCAGGCCCCGGGCTCGAAGAGTTGTTCCTGGAGCGTGCAGTCGAGGTGACCGTCGAGGGCGTGACCGTGCCCGTCATCAGCCCGGAGGACCTGATAGTCGCGAAAATCCTGGCCGGTCGGCCAAAGGACCTCGAGGACGTCCGGGGCATCCTCCGGGAGCGGCTGTCATCCCTCGATATCGAGCTCATTCGCTCGACGCTGACGCTGCTCGAAGACGCGTTGTCGCAGAGCGATCTGCGGCCCCCGTTCGAGAGCGAACTGGCGCGCGCGCGGCGAGTCGGGTAGCGCTCATCCTGCTCCTCGATGGGCGCGGCCAACACCCCTCTCAGACGGCCTATGCTCCCAGCAGGAGGCTGATGGTCACATGCGCCGTGAGGCGGCAGGATCCGGGATGTTCGGTCGGGGGAATTGCGAAACCACGTGAGCGCCGACTCGGCTACCTTTCGAGCGGATTGCCTCGGCGCACGCCTGGAAAACGCTCGACATCGCTGTCGTTCGAATAGATGGTGGCCTGGTATTCGATCGCGAGGGCCGCGAGGTGTGCGTCCGTCATCAGATCGCTGGTGAGGAGCTGCTGATCCGCGAAACTCGCCAGGATGTTGAGGTCGGGAATGATCACCGGGACGCCTCGCCTTGGTGTTGACGCACGAACCGCTCGACGTCCAACTCGTCGGCAAGCTGGTTCAGCTCGAGGGGATCGACACCTGGTCTGAAACCGCCGGTCCGGCGAACAATCGTGAAGCGCGGAGGCGACCCGGCCGGCCGCTTCCCGGAGGCGAGGCCCTTTCGGATCAAGTGGTTCGGCTCAACCTTGGCAGGGTCGGCCCCCTTCGGCGCCACGCCGATCGGGTCCACTCCTTCCCATAGAAGCGCGCCGTGCGTCTGGCGGCCGCGGACCGTGATCCGGATGGTGTCGCCGGCGGCCATGATGCCCGCGGGCCGGACGAAGATGCTCCCCGCCTCGAAGGGGAAGACGTGAAGGCCGAACACCGCACCTCCCTCCTCACCGAACGGCGCACCTTCCTCGGCGGGCTGGAACAGAAAGACGACCGAGCCGGCCAGGTCGGCCTTCATGCCGGCCAGGACCTCGGCGGCGCCCATCAGCATGGCGTGGAACCTTCCCCGAGAAATGGCGCGCGTCTTGGAGTACCATGGATGAACGGGTGCCGCGGCCGGATGCCGCGAGGTTCACCTGGGTTGGAGGAGCATCAGCATGAACAGGTCACGACCGTCATTCCTCAAGCGGGAACGCGAGAAGACGAAACGCGAGCGGCAGCAGCAGAAGACAACCCGTCGGGCCGAAGCGAGCGCACGCAAGGTGCCCGCGGCGGCCAGCGCGGATGGCGAAGACCCGGATATCGCCGGAATCCGCCTCGGCCCGCAGCCTCCGGAGGAGGAGGCCGGGTAGAGGGTCGGCGCCACATCACGATGCACGCCAATCCCGCGCCACGAGCAAAGCCGCCCATCGGCGGGACACGTGCCGTCGGCCGAACGCTGCTGGCGGCCATCGTGACGACCATCGCCTGCCTGGCCGCTGTCCACATCGCGGAGGCGCAGGGCGCGGCGCCCGACAAGTGGGTCGCCACCTGGTCGGCGTCGGCTCACGGCCCCTACCCGTCCGGCAACGCGACGGCCGGTCCAGATCTCCGCTTCGCCTTCCCCGACCCGGTGGCCGGAGCCGTCGATCAGAGCTTTCGCCTGACGATCCGGCCCGGCCTGTGAGGGACGCCTGTGCGCCTGCGGTTCGCCAACACGTTTGGAAACCGGGCCGTCACGTTCGACGGGCTCTTTGTCGGCCTCCAGGGGCTGGGCGGCAACGTGGCGAGAGGCACGAACCGTCGAGTCACCTTCGGCGGGAAGGAGGCCGTGACCATCCCGGGCGGTCAGTCGGCGTGGAGCGACCCGTTGACGATCGACTTCGTGGACGTTCGCCACGCGGGCCTGCTCGACGGCCGCCGCCTCGCCGTGAGCTTTCACGTGGTGGGCGCATCCGGCCCGATGACGTGGCACGCCAAGGCCGACATCTCGGCCGACGAGGTGATCGAAGGCATGCGCGAGGTCGTCCGGCGGGTCAGGGCGAGAGGCGGGATCCGGATCTACGGCGCCACACTCACGTCGAGCCTGCAGAGCACGAGCGCCGCCTACGGCACGACGGATGTCGATCGAAAACGGCGCGCGGTGAACGACTTCATCCGGAGCTCGGGGGTTTTCGACGGGGTCTTCGACTTCGATGCGGCGACGATCGACCGCGAGACGGGCACGGTCCGCGCCGAGTTCCAGCCGAACTCGACCGTCGGCGGCGCCGGCGACCTCCTGCACCCCAACCGCGCCGGGCAGCTGGCGATGGCGTCCGCCATCGACCTCAAGGCGTTCCAGCGCTGACGATGTCGGCCGAGGCCGCCCTGGCCCCTTATCCCTCGCCCCTCGCCCTTCGCCCCTCGTCCCTTCCCCATCAGTGCCGTGTCCGCTTGCCGAAGGCCTCCGCAAACGCGTTGAAGCCGCCGCTGGCTGACGGGCGTGGCGGGGCGGATGGTGCGGGTCGCGGCGGTCGCGGGCCGGACGGAGCGGGGCGCGGGCTCGACTGCGCGGGGCGCGGGCCAGACGGCGCCGTGCGCGCTTCGCGCGGCTGCGCGGCCTGGGCGTTCGTCCGCATCGAGAGCGCGATGCGCTTGCGCGCGATGTCCACTTCGAGCACGGTGACGGCCACCTTCTGCTGGACCTTCACCACTTCCGCCGGGTCCTTGACGAACCGGTCGGCCAGCTGGCTGACGTGCACGAGGCCGTCCTGGTGCACGCCGATATCCACGAACGCCCCGAACGCCGTGACGTTGGTGACGATCCCCGGCAGCTTCATCCCGGGCTCGAGGTCCTCGATCTTCTCCACGCCTTCCTTGAAGCTGAACGCCTCGAACTCCTGCCGCGGGTCGCGCCCCGGCTTCGCCAGCTCCGCGAGGATGTCGGTCAGCGTCGGCAGCCCCACCGTGTCAGTGACATAGCGCTCCGGCACGATACGGGCACACAGCGTCCCATCGAGCAGCAGGTCGCTCACCTGACACCCGAGGTCGCTCGCCATCCGGTCGACGATGCCGTAGCTCTCCGGGTGAACCGCGCTCGCATCGAGTGGGTGGTCGCCGCCGCGAATGCGCAGGAAGCCGGCGCACTGCTCGAAGGCCTTGGGGCCGAGCCGCGGCACGCGCAGCAGGTCGTTCCGGGATCGATAGGCACCCTGTTCGTTCCGAAACGCAACGATCTTCCCGGCCAGCGACGGCCCGAGGCCCGACACGTAGCTGAGGAGCTGCTTGCTCGCTGTGTTCAGCTCCACGCCCACCCCGTTCACGCACGACACCACCACGTCGTCGAGTCCGTTCTTGAGCGACGGCTGATCGACGTCGTGCTGATACTGGCCGACGCCAATCGACTTCGGATCGAGCTTGACCAGCTCCGAGAGCGGGTCCATCAGCCGCCGGCCGATGCTCACCGCTCCGCGCACGGTCAGGTCCTGGTCCGGGAACTCTTCGCGAGCGACGTCGCTCGCCGAGTAGATCGATGCGCCGCTCTCGTTGACGACGGCGATGAGGATCGAGGACGGGAGACCGAGACCGCGGACGAACTGCTCCGTCTCGCGGCCGGCCGTCCCGTTGCCGATCGCCACCGCCTCGACGCTGAAGCGGTGCGCGAGCGCGAGCACGGTGTCGCCCGCCTGCTTGATCTGCGCGGGTGATGCGGCCGTCGGGTAGACGACGTCATGGTGCAGGAGCTTCCCCTGCGCGTCGAGGCACACCAGCTTGCACCCGGTGCGGAAGCCCGGGTCGATCGCGAGAACGGTTTTCTGCCCGAGCGGCGATGCCAGCAGCAGTTGTCGGAGGTTGGCGGCAAAGACGCGGATGGCTTCGGTGTCCGCCTTCTTCTTCGACTCGAACCGGATCTCGCCCTCGATGGCCGAGCCGAGGAGCCGCTTGTAGCTGTCGTGCGCGGCCAGGCGCACTTGCTCGCCGCCAGGCGTGCCGGGCGCTTGGAGGAACAGGCGCTCGAGGACGGCAATCGCCCCCTCGTCTCGCGGCGCGATGCGGACACGGAGGAACCCTTCGGCCTCGCCGCGGCGGACCGCGAGCATGCGGTGGCTGGGGATGCTGGAGACCGGCTCGGTCCAGTCGAAGTAGTCCCTGAACTTCGCGCCCTCGGTTTCCTTGCCGGGCACGACCGCGGACTTCACCGCCCCCTGGCTCCAATAGAGTTGCCTGAGCGTGGCCCGCGCGATGGCATCGTCGCTGAAGCGCTCCGCGAGGATGTCGCGCGCCCCGGCGAGCGCAGCCTCCGCGTCGGGGACGTTCTTCTCCGCGTTGATGAACGCGGCCGCCTGGTCGAGCGGGGCGATGGTTGCCTGGTCTTGGAAGAGCATGTCGGCGAGCGGCTCGAGCCCGGCTTCCTTCGCGATCGTCGCGCGCGTCCGGCGCTTCGGCCGGTACGGCGCGTAGATGTCTTCGAGCGCGGTCATCGTCTCGGCCGCGGCCACCTCAGCGGACAGGTCGTCGGTGAGCAGTTCCCGTTCCTGCAGTGACTGGAGGATGGCGGCACGTCGCCCGTCGAGCTCGGCCAACTGCGCCATGCGGTCGCGAATCTCGGTGACCGCGACCTCGTCCAGGGTCCCTGTCGCCTCCTTCCGGTATCTGGCGATGAACGGCACCGTCGCCCCTTCGGTCAGCAATGCCGCGGTCGCCGCGACCTGGCGCGGCGCCACGTTCAACTCCCCTGCGATCTTCCCGACGTACGACTCGTTCACGCTGGCTCCCCCGTTTGACCGTGACATAACCCAGTCGAGCCGGGCCCAAAGAGGCTCGGCCGGGTTATGGACCAACAGCCCCGTGGTGCTATTGTCGCCGAGACGGCGCTCGGCGGGCAGACTACCATCGTAGCGGAATTTGTGGTCAAATCCCCGGGCGACCGCGGCCCGGGATGAAGAATCGAAGATTGTCACGCCTTCGTTCATGGGCGGGCGGAGTGTTCAACGCGAGGGCGGCATGAACCAAGTCTTGCGACAGCACAAGCAGTATCTCCTGACGGGCGTGTCGTACGTCATCCCGATGATCGCGTGCGGCGGCATCCTCATCGCGACGGCCATCGCGCTGCTGACGATGCTCTACCCCGGGTCGATGACGAGTACAGGCGGACCCGATTTCTCAGGGGCGCCGACGCTTAAGATGGTGCTCGACATCGGCGATGCCGCGTTCAAGATGGCACTGCCCGTGCTGGCCGGCTTCATCGCGTACGGCATGGCGGGAAAACCGGGCCTCGTGCCGGGGCTGCTTGGCGGCTACCTCGCGGGCACGACCAACGCCGGGTTCCTGGGCGCGCTGCTTGTCGGCCTTCTCGCGGGCCACGTGGTCAACCTGTTGAAGAAGATGCCGGTGAACAGGTACGTCCGGCCGATCATGCCCATCCTCATCATCCCGATCGTCTCCGGCCTCGTCGTCGGGACGGTGATGCTGAAGGTGGTGGGCGTGCCAATCGCCAACGTCATGACGTTCCTCGGCAGCTGGCTGCAGTCGATGAGCGGCGGCAACGCCGTGGTGCTCGCGATGATCCTGGGCGCGATGATCGCGTTCGACATGGGCGGCCCGGTGAACAAGGCGGCGTTCTTCTTTGGCGCCGCCATGATCAAGGAAGGGAACTACGCGGTGATGGGCGCGTGCGCCGCGGCCATCTGCACGCCGCCGCTGGGCCTGGCGCTGGCGACATTCGTCGGGCGCAGGTTGTGGACCGACGAGCAGAAGGAGTCGGGAATCGCGGCGCTCGGTATGGGGATGGTGGGGATTACCGAGGGCGCCATCCCGTTTGCGGCCGGCGACCCGGTGCGGGTCATCCCGTCAATCATGCTAGGCTCCATGGTGGCGGCGACCGTGGCCATGCTCGGTGGGGTGGGGGATCATGCCCCGCACGGCGGCCCGATCGTGCTGCCGGTGGTGGACAACCGGCTCGTGTACGTGATCGCCATCGTCGCCGGCAGCATCGTGACGGCGCTGGCGATCAACACGATCAAGCGCCTGACGGACAAACCGCCGGCGGCGAGTCAGCCGTAGAGCGCCGTCTGTAGGGGCGACCGGCCGGTCGCCCGGTCAGCGTCATGTCTGCCCCGGCGCGCGCCCGTTGGAGTACCTCATGAAGATCGTCGCTGTCACTGCCTGCCCGACCGGGATCGCGCACACCTACATGGCTGCCGAGCAACTCGAGAAGACGGCGAAGAAGCTGGGGCACGCCATCAAGGTCGAAACGCAGGGCGCGATGGGGATCGAGAACGAGTTGACGCAGGCCGACGTGGACGCGGCCGACGTCGCCGTCATCGCGGCCGACATCGCGCTGGAGCGCCCGGAGCGCTTCGACCGCATCCGCAAGGTCGAGGTCGCGGTGCAACTCGCCATCAGAAGTCCCGAGGCGGTATTCGGCAAGCTGTAGATGAGGGACCTCGGTTCGGGATCGTGAGGACGGGCCGGTCTCTGTTGTGATTTGAACGGACGCGACATCATGGCTTTCGCCTACCGGTTCACCTGCCCGCTGGCGAGCGGCGTTCACGCGCGCCCGGCCAGCGCGCTCGAGCACGTCGCGCGCCGCTTCACCGCGGACGTCTCGCTCACCAACGACCGGACCGGCCAGATCGCCAACGCCAAGAGCGTCCTCGGCATCGTCGGCCTCGACATCCGTTACGGCGACCAGTGCCGCATCGTCACCGTCGGCCGCGACGCGGCATGGGCGGTCGAATCGCTGCGCGTCTTTCTCGAGCAGTCGTTCCCCCGTGCCGATGACGCGCCGCCGCCTTCCGCGCGGCGGCCGGGAGACGTGCGACTGCCACCGGTGCTGAAGCAGGCGAACGCGGTGGTGACGCCGGGCACTCCCGTCGTGCACGGCATCGGCATCGGCCGCGCGTTCTCGATGGGGGGGTTCGCGGTGCCCGACACGATTCCGCTCACCGGTGTCAGCGACCTGGAGGCGGAGGTGCACCGCGTCGAGGAAGCGTTTGGCCACCTGCTCAGCCGCTACGACGCGAGGCTCGACGCGTGGGATGACGGCGTGGAGTCGGACGTGTTGCGCGCGCACCGGTCGGTCGCGCGCGATCCGGAGTTCGGCCAGGCGATCGTCCACGCGTTGCGCACCCATGGGTGCACCGCGGCGGGAGCTATTGCCGAGGCCGAAGCGCAGTTCAGCGGGATGCTGGCCGCGACGGGAAGCGCGCTGCTTCGCGAGCGAGCGCTCGATATCCGCGACGTCTGCCGCGCGTTGCTGCGGGAGGTGTACGGGACGGCGCTGCCCGAGGACGACATCCGGCTCAGTGCCGACGCTGTCTGCCTGGCGGAGACGCTGACGCCGGGGCAGTTCCTCGCGCTCGATCGCCAGTGGCTGAAAGGTCTCGCGCTGGCGCACGCGGGCACGACGTCGCACACGGTGATCCTCGCGCGGTCGGCGGGCATTCCGACGGTTGTTGGCGTGGACGGTCTCGACGCCGCCGCGCTGGATGGGCAGGACGTGGTGGTGGATGCCGACCTCGGCGTGGTGGTCACCGGGCTGACCGCCGAAGCCCGCCGCTACTACGACATGGAGCGGCACCGGCTCGAGGGCCGCCGCGTGCGCGTGCACCGGTTCGTTGAGCGGCCCGCCGCCACCGAGGATGGGCGGCGGATCGAGGTGGCGGCGAATGTCGGCTCCGCCGTGGAGGTGGCGCAGGCCGTCGCGGGCGGCGCGGAAGGGATCGGCCTCTTCCGGACCGAGATGCTGTTCCTCGCCCGCAAGGACCCGCCCGGCGAGGACGAGCAGTTCGAGCAATATCGCCGCGCAGTGGTGGACGCGGGCGGCCGGCCGGTGATCGTGCGGACGCTGGACATCGGCGGCGACAAGCCGCTGCCCTACCTCGACCTGCCGAAGGAAGACAATCCGTTCCTCGGCTTCCGCGCGGTGCGCATCTACCCGGAGTTCGAGGCGCTATTCCGCGTGCAGATCCGCGCGCTGCTTCGCGCGTCGGCATTCGGGCGGCTGCAGGTGATGATCCCGATGATCTCGCGCCTCGACGAGGTGACATGGGTGAAAGAGGTCATCGCGGATGAGCGGGCGCGGCTGGCGGAGGCGGGCGTCGCGTTCAACGCCGAGATGCCGCTCGGCGCGATGGTGGAAGTGCCGTCGGCGGCGTTCCTCATCGGGCCGCTCAGTGACGCACTCGACTTCTTCAGCATCGGGACGAACGATCTTCTCCAGTATTTCCTGGCGGCCGATCGCGCCAACCCGAGGCTGGCCGCGCTCGCCAACCCGCTCGAACCATCCTTCCTCCGCCTACTCGATCGCATTGTCTCCGAGATCCACGCGCACGGGAAGTGGGTGGGGCTCTGCGGCGAGATGGGCGGCCAGGTACGGCACCTTCCAGTGCTCGTGGGGCTGGGCCTCGACGAAATCAGCCTGGCGTCTCCGGAGATTGCCGCGACCAAGGCGCGGCTGGCCGGCTTGTCGGCCACCGGCTGCCGCGCCCTGGTCGAACGCGCGCTCCAGATGTCCACGGCGACCGATGTCGCGCGGCTGCTCGAGGAGCGCGACCACTGGCGGCCGCTGCCGCTCATCGACCCGCACCTGGTGTCGGTCGATGCCGACTGCCGCACGAAGGAAGAGGCCATCAAGACGGCCGCGGACCTGCTGTACGCGGCTGGGCGCACGGAACGCCCGCGCGATGTCGAAGAGGCGGTCTCCGAGCGCGAGGCGACCTACTCGACGGGATTCGGACACGGCTTTGCGATCCCGCACTGCAAGACGGACGCGGTGAGCGCCAACTCGATGGCGGTCGTCAAGCTGCGTGCGGGCGTGAACTGGGGCTCGCTCGACGACGAGCCGGTGCGCGTCGTCATCCTCCTCGCCATCAGGCAGGCGGACCAGGCGACCACGCACATGCGGCTGCTCGCGTCGCTCGCGCGCCGGGTGATGCACGGGGAGTTCAGGCGCCAGATCGAACAGGAACAGGATCCGGCTGCGCTCTGCCGGCTCCTGGATGAGCCATCGGAGTCCTCAACCCCTTTTCTCGAGGAGACGTCATGAATCGTCGTGGACGACATCTGTTGGTGATGGCCGTCGTGTGGCTGGTCGTCATGCTGGCCAGCGTCCAGGGGCAGCAGCCGCAGCAGGCGCAGCAGCCGTCCTCACCGCCGCCAGACCTGACCAAGGGGTTGACCCTCTACGTCGTGCCGTACGCGCACCTCGACACCGAGTGGCGGTGGGACTACCCGACGACGATCCGCGAGTACCTGCCGAAGACCATCCGCGACAACTTCGCGCTGTTCGAGAAATACCCCCACTACATCTTCAACTTCAGCGGCGCGAACCGGTACCGGATGATCAAGGAGTACTATCCGGCCGACTACGAGAAGGTGAAGAAGTACATCGCCGCCGGCCGCTGGTTCCCATCGGGCTCGGCGATGGAAGAGAACGACGTCAACTCGCCGTCGGCCGAATCGATCATCCGGCAGGTGCTCTACGGCACGCAGTACTTCACGCGCGAGTTCGGCAAGACGAGCGCGGAGTACATGCTGCCCGATTGCTTCGGCTTCCCCGCCTCGCTGCCCAGCATCCTGAATCACGCCGGCATCAAGTACTTCTCGACGCAGAAGCTCTCCGCGAGCTGGCAGCCCGCGGCCAGGGTGGGCGGGCCCGATTCGCCCGAGAAGACGCCGGACGGCATCCCGTTCAACGTCGGCGTGTGGGAAGGCCCGGATGGCAGTCGCATCATCGCCGCGCTGAATCCCGGCAGCTACAGCCAGTCGGTGACCTACGACATCACGAAGACGCCGCCGCCCCCGCCGGCCCCGGCCGCGGGGCAGCAGCCGGCGCGGCCGCTGGTGGACTGGCCGTCGCGTATTGGCCTGAACGGCCAGGTGACGGGCGTCTTCACCGACTACATGTACTACGGCACCGGCGACACGGGCGGCACGCCGACCGAGGCGTCGGTGCGGTTGATGGAAGCCATCCTCACCAAGGGCCGCATGGTCCTGCCGAACCCGTTTGCGCCGCGCGGCGGCCCTCAGGCGCAGCAGGGGCCCGCGCAACCCGCCGCGGACACGCAGGTCGGCGACGGCCCCGTCCGCGTCATCCAGGGCACCGCGGAGGCGATGTTCCTCAACATCAGGCCCGACCAGTGGGCGCGGCTGCCGACATACAAGGGCGACCTCGAGTTGATCAACCACTCGGCCGGTTCGATCACGTCGCAGGCGTATGTGAAGAGGTGGAACCGGCAGAGCGAACTGCTGGCGGACGCCGCGGAAAAGGCGTCGGTCGCGGCCGCGTGGCTGGGCGGCCGGCCGTATCCGATCGCGCGGCTCAACGACGCCTGGACGCTCGTGGCGGGCGCGCAGTTCCACGACATCATCCCGGGCACCAGCATCCCCAAGGCCTACGAGTACGCGTGGAACGATCAGATCCTCGCGATGAACCAGTTCGCCGGCGTCCTGTCGAGCGCCACCGAGGCGGTGGCCTCGAGCCTCAACACACAATCGGCCGGCACGCCCATCGTCGTCTTCAACCCGCTGAACATCGCGCGCGAGGACGTGGTGGAAGCATCCGTGGCATTCGCGGGCGGCGCGCCGAAAGGCGTTCGCGTCACCGCTCCAGACGGCAAGGACGTGCCGGCGCAACTCACCGCGTCGGGCAAGGTCCTGTTCCTCGCAAAGGTGCCATCGGTGGGCTACGCGGTGTTCGACGTGCAGCCGTTCGAGACGGTCGCGGCGGCACCGGCGAAGGCCACAGCCCCAACCAGGGCGACGACGACGAAGAAGGGCGTCTCACCCTCGCTCAGCGTCAGCGAGACCGCCCTGGAAAACGGGCGCTACCGCGTGACGGTCGATCAGAACGGCGACATCGCGAGCCTGTTCGATAAGACCCTGAACAAGGAACTGCTCTCCGCGCCGGCACGCCTCGAGATCAAGACCGACAACCCGCGCAACTGGCCGGCCTGGAACATGGATTGGGAGGACCAGATGCGGGCGCCGCGCGCCTACGTGCACGGCCCGGCCAGAATCCGCATTGTCGAGAACGGCCCGGTGCGCGTGGCGCTCGAGATCGCGCGCGACACGGAGGGCTCGACGTTCGTGCAGACGATCCGGCTTTCGGCCGGTGATGCCGGCAACCGCGTGGAGGTCGCGAACGCCATCGACTGGATGACGAAGGAAGCGCACGTCAAGGCGGTGTTCCCGCTGACGGCCTCCAACCCGAACGCCACCTACAACTGGGACATCGGCACGATCGAGCGACCCACGAACAACGAGCGGCAGTTCGAGGTGGCCTCGCACCAGTGGTTCGACCTCACCGACAAGACAGGCGCGTTCGGCATCACGGTGCTCTCCGACTCCAAGATCGCCTCAGACAAGCCGGCCGACAACACGCTGCGCCTCACGCTCGTGCGTACGCCCGGCATCCGCGGTGGCTACGACGACCAGGCGTCGCAGGATCTCGGCCACCACGAGTTCGTCTACGGCATCGCGAGCCACGCTGGAGACTGGCGGCAGGGCCAGACCGACTGGCAGGGACAGCGCCTGAACGCGCCGCTCCTCCCGTTCGAGACCGCGAAGCACGCGGGCACGCTCGGCAAGACGTTCGGGCTGCTCGGTGTCAGCAACAGCCGCGTCCGCGTCCTCGCGGTGAAGAAGGCCGAGCAGTCCGACGAGGTCATCGTCCGCGTCGTCGAACTCGACGGCAAACCGGCCAAGGGCGTTCGCTTCACCTTCGCGTCGCCGCTGGCCGCAGCCCGCGAGGTGAACGGCGTGGAGGGCGCGGCAGGCGAAGCGTCGGTGGTGAGGGGCGAGCTGGTGACCGACTTCACGCCTTACCAGGTGCGAAGCTTCGCGGTGAAGCTGGGCGCGGCGCCGGCGAAGATGATGGCGCCAGCCTCGCAGGCGGTGAAACTGCTCTTCGACCAGGCGGTGTCCAGCCCCGATCACTCGGTGTCGGCCGGGCGTTTCGACTCGGGTGGCCGTAGTCTCCCGGCGGAGATGTTGCCGGCCACGCTGCCCTACGCCGGCGTCTCGTTCACGCTCGGCCCGGCCAACGGCTTCAACGCGATGATCGCACGCGGCCAGACCATCCAGCTTCCGGCCGGATCATTCACGCGCGTCTATCTCCTCGCCGCCGCATCCGAGGGCGATCAGAGGGCGACCTTCCGCGTGGGCACGACGCCGGTCGACTTGACGGTCCAGGATTGGGGCGGCTACATCGGGCAGTGGGACAATCGGATCTGGAAGTCGCGCGAGGAGCCGGTGCCGCCCCGCCAGGGGATGCCGGCGCCCGCGCCGGGCACGCCGCCGCGGATGCGCACGGTCACGGAGTACGCCGGGCTGACGCCAGGGTTCGTCAAGCGTACGCCAGTGGCGTGGTTCTCCTCGCATCGGCACGCCAGCGACGGATCGAACGACCCGTATGCGTTCGCGTACCTGTATGCCTACGCGATCGACGTACCGGCGGGGGCGACGACGCTGACGCTGCCGATCAACGAGCGGATCAAGATCCTCGCGGTCACCGTGTCGGACGAGACGACGTTCGCCCGTCCCGCGCAGCCGCTGTACGACAAGTAGGAGCGACCGGGTGGTCGGGCGAGTCGGGAACTGACGATGAAGAGTCGGTGCTGACGATGAGGGGTCGGTGCTGACGATGAGGGGGTCGGTGCTGACGATGAGGGGTCGGTGCTGACGATGAGGGGTCGGTGCTGACGATGAGGGGTCGGTGCTGACGATGAAGGGTCGGTGCTGACGATGAAGGGTCGGTGCTGACGATGAGGGGTCGGTGCTGACGATGAAGGGTCGGTGCTGACGATGAAGAGTCGGTGCTGACGATGAAGAGTCGGTGCTGACGGCTATGTGTTCCGTCCCCTTACTTCCGTTTCGCCGTCTGGTCCATCCCGTTCTGGTTTAGGATGACCTCG